>NZ_OZ245712.1:2972500-3272500 GCF_965226985.1 Algihabitans sp. | reverse complement strand
TGTGAGTCGAAGCGTAGTTCGGTGGCCGGCTCGGTGAAGCTGGCGATGGCGATGGAGTTGGAAAAGACGTCGTGCAGCCAGCGCACCTCGGCGCTCGGCGAGATCGTCAGAGAGGTATCGATCAGGCGCAGGTCGTGGCTGTCGCGCGGCCGGAACATCAGGCGATGTTCGCCGAAGCGCACGGGCCGTGCGTAGCGATAGACCGTCGTGTGATGAACCGACAGAGTCGTCATGGTGTCTCTCGGCGCCTTGGCGCCCCCGTTTTGCCGAGCCCTGTTGTACCGAGCCTCAGAAGCCACCGGAAGGCCCAGCCGCAGGTCCGGTTCTCGACCGGCGGGCATTGGTCGTGCGGTGGGCCGGAACAAGCAGGCTGACTCGGGCTGGTCGAGGCGGGCCCTGCAGGTGTGATGCGATCGCCCAAACTGCGTGCTGCTCACACGATCTCATAAAGAATTAACCTTAACGTTAACCGACTTGACGGGGTCGCGTGCGACCTGGCGAGTCTTTTTCATATTCTAATATATGGATATGATAGGTGGGCCGATGGCTCCTGCGTCTCGAGACCGCCTCTCGAAAGGTGAACCGTCAGACCGGTCTCGTCTCGCCCTTGCCCCCGCGCGCCCGCTCTTGCCAGGGAAACCGCCGATGGCCGCCCAGTTTCAGACTCAGAGCCCGCTCCCCCGCCTAGTGGCTTCTCTTCTCACTGCAATCCTCCTGACGGCTGCCCCGGCTGGGGCCAGCGAGCAGATCGCCGATCAGTATCCTCAGTCGGTACTCTACCAAAAGCCGGTGGAGGTGATTCCCCACGTCTGGTCGGCCATCGGCGCCACCGCGCCGCCGACCTACGAGAACTCCGGGCACAACAACAACCTCTCCTTCCTCGTCACCGGCGAGGGCGTGATCGTGATCAACGCCGGTGCCTGCGCCCAGCTCGCCGAGGCGCTGCACGATGAGATCAAGCGCGTCACCGACGAGCCGGTGCGGCTGGTGATCAACGAGAACGGCCAGGGTCACGCCATGCTCGGCAACTCCTACTGGGCCGGACAGCAAGTGCCGATCCTGGCCCAGAGCTACGCCGCCGCCGAGTTCGAGGCCCATGGTGGCGACATCCTGGCGCGCATGCAGGATTACAACCGTGACAAGGCGGAGGGCACCGACCTGCAGGGTCCGACCGAAACCTTCGAGGAGGAGAGGGTGATCGAGATGGGCCGCTTCCGGGTCGAGGTGAAGAACCTGGGGCCGGCTCACGCGCCCGGCGACATCGTCGTCTGGCTGCCGGAACAGAGCCTTGTCATCTCCGGCGACATGGCCTTCCACGAGCGCCTGCTGCCGATCTTCGACGATACCGACACCGCCGCCTGGCTGGAAAGCTGGGAGGCCTTCGAGGCCCTGGAGGCGACCTACGTCATCCCCGGCCACGGCCACCCGACCAACATGGACCAGGTGCGCCGCTATACGAAGGACTACCTGGTCCACCTGCGCGGCGAGATCCGCAGCCTGATCGACGCCGGCGGCAGCCTGAAGGAGGCCTACTACGTCGATCAGACGCCCTTCGCCCACCTGGACACCTTCGAACAGCTTGCCACCCGGAACGCAGGGCGAGTGTTCGAGCAGATGGAGTGGGAGTAGAGACGGTCTGGCACATTCGGCTCGGGGCTGTGCGGCGCGACCGGCTATAGTCGCGTCGAAAGCGCGGGATCGGGAGGTGTGGCTTGGCGTCGAAGATGGAGTTCTGGTTCGAGTTCGCCTCGACCTATTCCTACCTCTCGGTGATGCGGCTGAGCGATCTGGCCCGCGAGCGGGGCGTTGCCGTCGCCTGGCGCCCTCTGCTGCTGGGGCCGATCTTCGCGGGGCAGGGCCTGACCACCTCGCCCTTCAACCTCTATCCGGGCAAGGGCGCCTACATGTGGCGCGACATGGAACGCCGCGCCGCCAAGTTTGGCCTGCCCTTTAGACGCCGTAGCCCGGACGACGCGGCGCCCTTTCCGCAGAACGGTCTCAAGGCCGCCCGCCTCGCGCTGGTCGGCCTGGATGCGAACTGGGGCGAGACCTTCTGCCGCCGCGTCTTCCAGGCCCAATTCGTGGAGGGTGCGGACATTGCCGACGAAGGTCTGCTCGGCAGGCTCGCGAACCAGGCAGGAGCCCCAGCCGACGCGACCGCCCAGGCCAATGCCGAGGCCAACAAGCTGCGCCTTCGGGACTCCGTCGAGGAGGCCAAGGCCAAGGGCATCTTCGGCGCGCCCTCCTTCGTCGTCGGCGAAGAACTCTTCTGGGGCGACGACCGCCTGGAGGATGCCCTGGACTGGGCGGGTGCCCGTTAGTCAGGCTCCGACGTTACGAACTTGGCGGGAGGCTGGCCGCAGACTGCCGAGCTATCCCCGCCCCCATAGCGGATCCTTGATCTCCGACAGCATGGCCTTGTGCGCTTCCAGCTCCTCCGCCGTGGCGGCATGAGGGCGTGGCTCACGGCGGGGTTTGCTGCTCGTGCTGTCGAGGGCGACCAGGGCGGGACCGCCGCCTCGGCTGCCGCCGCTTCTCTCCTCGGCGAGGCTGAAGCCCGGTTGGCGGCCCCCCTTGAGTTCCAGGTAGACCTCGGCGAGCAGTTCGCAGTCCAGCAGCGCGCCGTGGTAGGTGCGCGAGGAGTTGTCGATCTCGAAGCGGCGGCAGAGGGCGTCCAGGGAGCTTGGGGAGCCGGGGAAGCGCTGGCGCGCCATCGCCAGGGTGTCGATCACCGGGTTGGACAGTTCGGACTTGCCCAGGCGCAGCAGTTCGGCGTTGAGGAAGCCCATGTCGAAGGCCGCGTTGTGCGCCACGATGGCGGCGCCGTCCAGGAACTCCAGAAAGCCCTCGGCCACCGCCGCGAACTTCGGTTTGCCCTCCAGGAAGGCGTTGTCGATGCCGTGGACGCGGCGCGCGTCCTCCTCCACCTCGCGTTCCGGGTCGATGTATTCGCGCCAGGAGCGGCCGGTGGCCATGTGGTTGACCAGCTCCAGCGCCGCCAGCTCGATGATGCGGTGGCCCTGCAGCGGGTCCAGGCCCGTGGTCTCGGTATCCAGAACGATCTCGCGCATGGTCTCAGGCCTCCCTTTTCGATCCCGCAGCCTGCCCGTCCGGACCCTGCCCGCCCGGACCCTGCCCTCCGGAAGCGAGGGTCTTGGCCAGCAGGGGCTGCAGGCCGCTGCGCGGCGGCCAAGCCTCGCCCTCGCAGCCTGCCGCGACTCTGGCAATCCGGCGGAGTCGCCGCAAGGTGTCGCCCTTGCCCAGGCCGGTCTGAACCAGGACGTCGGCGCGGCGGCGCTTCTCGGCGTCCGGTAGTTGCTTGGCCTTGATGGCGGCGAAGGTCTCCGGCGTCATGCCGGGACGGCGCAGCACCCGCTGGGCCTGTAGCCAGGCCGGGGCGGTGACCACGATGACGGCGTCGCAGAGAGCCTCCCCCCCGGTCTCATAGAGCAGCGGGATGTCGAGGATCACGACCGCCGCGCCCAGGCGCTGTTGCCGGGCCAGAAAGCGCAGCGCCTCCGCCCGCACCAGGGGGTGCAGGATGGCCTCCAGCCGTTTCAGGGCGGTGCCGTCGCGGAAGACCTGGCGCCCCAGCGCCCGGCGGTCGATGCCGCCGTCCGATGCCGCCACATCGGGGAAGGCCGCGAGCACCGGGGACACGGCCGCGCCGCCGGCGGCCAGCAGGCGATGCACGGCTGCGTCGGCATCATGCACCGGCAGGCCCAGGCGGCGCAGCAAGGCGGCGGCCGTGGACTTGCCCATGCCGATGGAGCCGGTCAGGCCCAGCACGAACACGGCGGTTTCATCCTCCCTTTCGTCCCGTCCGGTTCGGAGTCCGGACTTTTGCCTTTGCGACCACAGCGAACATTGGTGTTTGGACCGACCCCGGCCCGCAGTCTAGAACCTTGCCCGATGGCTGCATTCTTCTCCGTCGATACCCGTGGATGGCGCGAAGCCCTAGCCGTGTACCGCACGCGGCGCCAGCTCGTCATCTTCCTGATGGGCTTTTCCAGCGGGCTGCCGCTGCTGCTGGGTTTTTCCACCCTGTCCTTCTGGCTGCGCGAGGCCGATGTCGGGCTGGCGGCCATCGGCGGACTACTGACCGTGGCCACGCCCTACAGCCTGAAGTTCGTTTGGGCGCCGCTGCTGGACCACCTGCGCCTGCCGTTCCTGACCCGCTGGCTCGGCCTGCGGCGGGGTTGGTTGCTGCTGATCCAGCTTCTGCTGATCGGCTCCATCGTGCTGGTGGGGCAGGGCGACCCGGCGCAGTCCATCGGCTTCCTAGCGCTGGCGGCGCTGCTGATGGCCTTCCTCTCGGCCAGCCAGGACATCGTGATCGACGCCTACCGGATCGAGATTCTGGCCGAGCACGAGCAGGGGGCCGGCGCCGCCATGACCCAGGCGGGCTACCGGGTCGGGCTGCTGGCCTCCGGCGCCGGTGCGCTGGCGCTGGCCGATTTCATCGCCTGGTCGTGGGTCTACGCGATCATGGCGGCGCTGATCGGCATTGGCATTCTGGGCACCCTGATCGGGGCGGAGCCGGTCAACCGCCGTCCGCCGCCGCCGAAGCAGCCGGCGGCCTGGCTGCGCCACGCGGCGGTCGACCCCCTGACCGACTTCACCAAACGGCGCGGCTGGCTGGTGATCCTGGCCTTCGTGCTGCTCTACAAGTACGGCGACGCGGTAGCCGGGGCGATGGCCAACCCCTTCTACTTCGACCTGGGCTTTTCCGGGGTGGAGATCGCCAGCGTCACCAAGGTCTTCGGCGTGGTCATGACCATGCTTGGGGTCTTCGCCGGCGGTCTGCTGGTGGCGCGGCTCGGCATCCTGCCGGCCCTGGCCATCGGCGGCGTGCTGCAGGCCGCGACCAACCTGATCTTCGCCTGGCTGGCCACCCAGGGCCACGACCTGCGGGCCCTGGCGATCGCGGTGGGGGCGGACAACTTCACCGGCGGGCTCGGGTCGGCGGCCTTCGTCGCCTACCTTTCGTCCCTCTGCAATCTCGCCTTCACGGCGACACAGTATGCGCTGCTGACCTCCCTGATGGCCTTCGGCCGCACGGTGCTGGCCGCCAACGCGGGCTGGTTCGCCGAATGGCTGGGCTGGCCGGGCTTCTTCCTGGCGACGACCCTGCTGGCGGTGCCTGCGTTGCTGTTACTCTGGCATCTCGCGCGGCTCTATCCGGTGCGCAAGCCGCCGAGCGGCGCCGAGGGCGCGGCGGAGAGCGCGACTTAGCGCGTCAGCGGAGAGTCACGGAGGCCGCCTGCCAGAAAGACGGCTTTTTCGGTGGTTCACGACAGGCCGACCTGACCTATAGCAAAACGCCCGTAACACCCCCAGTTTAAGCTCCGACCGGTTTGTGCTGCAGCGCAGCATATCTTTCATGCTTAGGAGCCTTCATGTCTGTCCGCCATCTCGACAAGCTTTTCGCCCCCCGCTCGATCGCGCTGATCGGGGCGAGCAACCGCGAGAAGTCGGTGGGGCAGGTGGTGGCCCGCAATCTCTTCCACAGCGGCTTCGCCGGGCCGGTCATGCCGGTGAACCCCAAGGCGGAGGCGGTGGAAGGCGTCTTGGCCTATCCGGACGTGGCCGGGCTGCCTTTCGCGCCCGACCTGGCGGTGATCTGCACGCCGCCGGACACGGTCGCCGGGCTGGTTGGCGAGTTGGGCGCGCGGGGCACCAAGGCCTGCGTGGTCATCACTGCCGGCTTCGGCGAGGGCGGCGACGAGGCGGGGCATAAGCGCCGGCAGGCGGTTCTGGACGCGGCGCAGCCCCACACCCTGCGGCTGGTCGGGCCGAACTGCGTCGGCATGATGGTGCCGCCGCTGGGGCTCAACGCCAGCTTCGCCCATATCGGCGCGAAGAGCGGCAACCTGGCCTTCCTGACCCAGTCGGGCGCCATGGTCACGGCCATGCTGGACTGGGCGACGCCGCGCGGCATCGGCTTTTCCAAGGTGGTCTCGCTCGGCGACATGGCCGACGTGGATTTCGGCGACCTGCTGGACTACCTGGCCAACGACCGCGATACCCGCGCGATCCTGCTCTACGTCGAGGCGGTGACCCACGCCCGCAAGTTCATGTCGGCGGCACGGGCGGCGGCGCGGGCGAAGCCGGTCATCGTCATCAAGGGCGGCCGCCATGCCGAAGGGATGAAGGCGGCGGCCAGCCACACCGGCGCCCTGGCCGGCTCCGACGCCGTCTACGACGCCGCCTTCAAGCGGGCCGGCATGCTGCGGGTCTACACCCTGGAGGAGCTGTTCGACGCCGCCGAGACCCTGTCGAACAGCGCGCGCCAGGCCCGCACGGTGGGCGAACGCCTGGCGATCCTGACCAACGGCGGCGGGCTCGGCGTGCTGGCGACCGATGCGCTGATCGAGGGCGGCGGCAAGCTGGCCGAGCTTTCCCCGGAGACTTTGACTCGCCTGGACGGCGTGCTGCCGGAGACCTGGAGCCGGGGTAACCCGGTCGACATCATCGGCGATGCGCCGGGTGAGCGCTACGAGGCCGCGCTGGCCGGCCTGCTGGCCGACCGTCAGGTCGATGCCGTGCTGGTCATGAACTGCCCCGTCGCCGTCGCCGACCCGCTGGACGCTGCGACCTCTGTGGTCAAGGCGATCGAGGAGGCCGACGGGCGCCGCAAGCCGGTCTTCACCGCCTGGCTGGGCGAGGAGGCGCCCCAGGCCGCGCGGCGGCTCTTCGCGAGCAAGGCCCTGCCGACCTACCCGACGCCCGAACAGGCGGTGCGCGCCTTCATGCATCTGGTCCGCTATCGCCGGAACCAGGAGCTTCTGATGCAGACGCCGGACTCCGTCCCGCCCCATGCCGAGCCGGATCAGGAGACGGTGCGCGAGCTGCTGCAGGGCGCCTTGGCGGAGGGTCGGGAGTGGCTGACAGAGCCGGAGGCCAAGCGGGTGATGGCTGCCTACAACATCCCCATCGTGCAGACCCGCGAGGTGGCCGACGCCGAGGCGGCGCTGGCGGCGGCGGAAGACATCGGCTTCCCGGTGGCGCTGAAGATCCTTTCGCCGGACATCACCCACAAGTCGGACGTGGGCGGCGTCAAGCTGGACATCGAGAGCCCGGAGCAGCTGCAGCGCGAGACGGAGCGCATGCTGCGCCGCTGCCAGCAGGCTCAGCCCGATGCCCGCATCACCGGTTTCACCGTGCAGCAGATGGCACGGCGCCCCGGTGCCCACGAGCTGATCCTGGGCATCGTCGAGGACCTGCAGTTCGGACCGGTTGTGCTGTTCGGGGCCGGCGGAACGGCGGTCGAAGTGTTGAAGGACAAGGCGCTTGCTCTACCGCCGCTGAACATGACCCTGGCCCGCGCGATGATCGGCGAGACTCGGATTCACGGGCTGCTGCAGGGCTACCGCGACCAACCGGCGGCCGACCTGGACGCCGTCGCTCGCGCCCTGATCGATCTGTCTCAATTGGCCGCCGACTTTCAGGAGATCGCGGAGATCGACATCAATCCGCTGCTGGCCGACGCCGAGGGCGTGTTGGCGCTGGACGCGCGGGTTCGGGTGCAGGCGGCGCCCGACGCCTCGCGCCGCCCGGCCTGGCGGCTGGCGATCCGGCCCTATCCGAAGCACCTGGAGCAGGACGGCGAGATGCGCGACGGCACCGCGGTCAAGCTGCGCCCGGTCCGGCCGGAAGATGAGGCCGCGCTGGTCGAGACCTACAGCTCCATGACGGCGGACGACGTGCATATGCGCTTCTTCCACTACATGAAGGCGCTGGATCATGAGTCGGCGGCGCGGCTGACCCAGATCGACTACAACCGGGAAATGGCGCTGGTCGCCGAACCTGCCGACAAGCCCGGCGAGATCTGGGGCGTCGTGCGAGTCGCTGCCGATCCCGACAACGCCCGTGCCGAATACGCCGTCTCCGTCCGCTCCGAGCTGAAGGGGCGCGGCCTAGGCTACCTGCTGATGCAACGCATCCTGGCCTATGCGGAGGAGCGCGGCATCGGCGAGGTCTGGGGCGACGTCCTCACCGAGAACGAGCGCATGCTCCAGATGAATAAGGAACTGGGCTTCACCCTCTCGCGCCACACGGACGATCCGGGGATCGTCCGCGTGGTCAAGAAGCTGAGCTGAGAGACCGTTTGAGACTGCTCTGTTCCGTCCCTCTCCCCCACCCGGCCGCCCGCCGACAGTATCCTGAATGGGTGGCCGGGTGGGGGAGAGGGACGGAACAGAGCCGAGAATGGGTCTCCAGGCCCATTCTCAAACAGTCTCTGAGTCTCTTTTGTTCTATTCCGCCGCTTCCTTGTAGGCCTCCAGCGGCGGGCAGGTGCAAACCAGGTGGCGATCGCCGTGGGCGTTGTCGACCCGGCCGACCGGGGCCCAGTACTTGTCCTGCTTGAGAGACTCGACCGGGAAGGCGGCTTCAGCGCGGCTGTAGGGGTGATCCCACTCCGCTGCCGTGACCTCGGCCAGGGGATGGGGCGCGTTGACCAGCGGGTTGTCCTCGGCCGGCAAGCGCCCGGCGGCCACCGCGTCGGCCTCCGCCTTGATCGCCAGCATAGCCTGGCAGAAGCGGTCCAGCTCGCGCATCGCCTCTGATTCGGTCGGCTCGATCATCATGGTGCCGGCGACCGGCCAGGACATGGTCGGCGCGTGGAAGCCGAAGTCGATCAGCCGCTTGGCCACGTCGTCCACGGTGATGCCGGCTTCGTCTTTCAGGACCCGGGTGTCGATGATGCATTCGTGCGCCACCAGCCCGTCCGGGCCGCTGTAGAGCACCGGATAGGCCGCCGAAAGCTGCTTGGCCATGTAGTTGGCGCTCAGGATCGCGAGCTGGGTGGCGCGGGTCAGGCCCGGGCCGCCCATCATGGCGATGTAGGCCCAGGAGATCGGTAGGATCGAGGAGGAGCCCCAGGGCGCCGCCGAGACCGTGCCGATGGTGCCCGACTCGCCCGCCGCCGGGTTGACGCCGGCCACAACGGGGTGATCCGGCAGGAAGGGAGCCAGATGGCTCTTGACGCCGATCGGCCCCATGCCCGGCCCGCCGCCGCCATGCGGAATGCAGAAGGTCTTGTGCAGGTTCATATGGCTGACGTCGGCGCCGATCTCCGCAGGGCGCGCGATGCCCACCAGGGCGTTCAGGTTGGCGCCGTCCATGTAGACCTGGCCGCCGTGGTCGTGGACGGCCTGGCAGATCTCCTTGATCGCCGCCTCGAAGACGCCGTGGGTGGAGGGGTAGGTGACCATCAGGGCCGCCAGCTTCTCGGCGTGCTCGCCGGCCTTGGCCTTCAGGTCCTCCAGATCGATGTTGCCGCTCTCGTCGCAGTCGACCAGCACGACCCGCATCCCGGCCATGATGGCGCTGGCCGGATTGGTGCCGTGGGCCGAGGTCGGGATCAGGCAGACATCCCGCTGCGGCTCGCCCCGGCTGTGGTGATACTTGCGGATGGTCAGCAGGCCGGCGTACTCGCCCTGGCTGCCGGCGTTGGGCTGCAGGGAGACGGCGTCGAAACCGGTGATCTCGCAGAGCCAGGCCTCCAGCTCCTCGAAGAGCTGCTGGTAGCCCTGGGTCTGGTCCAGCGGCGCGAAGGGATGGATGTGCGCGAAGTTGCGCCAGGTCACCGGCATCATCTCGGCGCTGGCGTTCAGCTTCATGGTGCAGGAGCCGAGCGGGATCATGGCCCGGTCGAGGGCGATGTCCTTCTCCGCCAGGCGCCGCAGGTAGCGCAGCATCTCCGTTTCGCCGTGATAGAGGTGAAAGACCTCGTGGTCGAGGAAGGAGGAGCTGCGGGCCAGCGCCCTCGGCAGGGCGTCCTCGACGGTGGTGTCCAGTTCCTCGATGTCCAGCCGCACGTCGGCGTCGGCGGCGAAGACCCGCCAGAGCGCCTCGACCTCCTCCCGCCGCGTGGTCTCGTCCAGGGAGATGCCCAGGGTGTGAGCGTCGACCTCGCGCAGGTTCATCTTGGCGTCGCGCGCGCGCATCAGCAGGGTCTGGGCGCGGTTCGGAACCTTGATCCGCAGCGTGTCGAAGTAGCTTTCCGTCTCGATCTCGTAGCCCAGGCGGCGCAGGCCCTCGGCCAGGATGGCGGCGAAGCGGTGAACGCGGCGGGCGATGGTCGTCAGGCCGTCGGGGCCGTGGTAGACGGCATACATGCCGGCGATGACCGCCAGCAGGACCTGCGCGGTACAGATGTTGCTGGTCGCCTTCTCCCGCCGGATGTGTTGCTCGCGTGTCTGCAGCGCCATGCGCAGCGCCGGCCGCCCGAAACGGTCGACCGACACGCCGATGATGCGGCCCGGCGTCTGGCGCTTATAGGCGTCCTTGGTCGCCATGAAGGCGGCGTGCGGGCCGCCGTAGCCCATCGGTACGCCGAAGCGCTGGGCCGAGCCGACGCAGACGTCGGCGCCCCAGTCCCCCGGCGGCGTCAGCAGGGTCAGCGCCAGCAGGTCGGTGGCGGCGATGGCCAGGCCCTTCTGGGCATGGATTGCCTCGACCGCGGGGCGGTAGTCGCGGATCTCTCCGCTCGAACCCGGGTACTGCAGCAGCAGGCCGAACAGGCCGGTATCCGGCAGGTCGCTCAGGGGATCGCCGACGATCACCTCGATGCCTAGCGGCTCGGCGCGGGTCTGCACCACCGCCAGAGTCTGCGGGTGGCAGTCCCGGTCGACGAAGAAGGCGCTTCCCTTGGCCTTGGCAACCCGGCGGGCCAGGGTCATGGCCTCGGCCGCCGCCGTCGCCTCGTCCAGCAGGGAGGCGTTGGCGATCTCCAGCCCCGTCAGGTCGATCACCATCTGCTGGTAGTTCAGCAGAGCTTCCAAACGGCCCTGGCTGACCTCGGCCTGATAGGGCGTGTAGGCCGTGTACCAGGCCGGATTCTCCAGGATGTTGCGCTGGATCACGCCCGGTGTGACCGTACCGTAGTAGCCCATGCCGATCATCGAGGTCAGGACCCTGTTGCGGTCCGCCATCTCGCGCAGGCGATGCAGCGCCTCCCGCTCGCTCAGCACCGGCGGCAGCTCCAGCGGTCGCTCCATGCGGATCTGGCTGGGCACCGCCTTGTCGATCAGCCTGTCCAGGCTGCCGAGGCCCAGGTCGGACAGCATCTTCGCGATCTGCGGTTCGCCCGGCCCGATGTGGCGCCGCACGAAGTCGTCGCGCTGCTCCAGCTGGCTGAGGGAGGGGCGGGCGCTTTCGCGGTTCGACTGGGTTCGGTCCTGCACGGCGTCATCCTCGTTGCGGGAAGGAAAGGAAGCGGTCGGCTCAGTCGAGCCCGGCGCAGTAGTTCTTGTAGGCTGCGGCGTCCATCAACTCGTCCAGTTCGGCCGGATTTCCGAGCTTCAGCTTGAAGAACCAGCCCTCGCCCTCGGGGGCGCTGTTCACCAGACCGGGTTCGTCGGTCAGGGCCTCGTTGACCTCGATCACCGCGCCCGAGACGGCGGCGTAGACTTCGCTGGCGGCCTTCACCGATTCGACCGTCGCGGCCTCGCTGCCCTTCTCCAGGTCGATGCCAGCCTCCGGCAGGTCGACGAAGACGACATCGCCCAACTGCTCCTGCGCGTAGTTGGTGATGCCGACCGTCGCCGTATCGCCTTCGACCCGAACCCATTCGTGATCGCCGGTGTATTTCGTATCGCTCATGACTTGCCCCCTCTGGATCGCGCTTACTTGACGTAACGCTGCTGCACGAAGGGCAGGTCGGCCACCGTCACCGGAAGCCGCTTGCCCCTGACCTCTGCGAAAAGCTGGCCGCCCGGCGTTGCCAGCTCGGCCGTGACGTAGCCCATGGCGACCGGTCCGCCGACCGTCGGGCCGAAACCGCCGCTCGTCACGCTGCCCACGGCCTGACCCTCGGCGTCGAACAGCGCCGCGCCTTCGCGGACCGGCGCGCGGCCCTCGGGTCTGAGACCGACGCGGCGGCGCGGCGGACCCTCGGCGAGCTGGCGCAGGATGACCTCGGCGCCGGGAAAGCCACCCTCCGCACGGCGCCGCTTGCCGATGGCCCAGGCCAGGCCGGCCTCCACCGGCGTGGTCTCCGGCGTCAGATCGTGGCCGTAGAGGCAGAGGCCGGCTTCTAGGCGCAGCGAATCCCGCGCGCCCAGGCCGGCCGGCATGACCTCGGGTTCCGCCAGCAGCAGGCGGGCCACCTCTTCGGCTCGCTCGGTGGGCAGGGAGATTTCGAAGCCGTCCTCGCCGCTGTAGCCCGAGCGGCTGACCAGGGCCGGCACGCCGGCGAGGTCCATTTCGGCGATCGACAGGAAACTCAGCTCTGCCGCCGCAGGGGCGTGGCGCGCCAGCGCCTCCACCGCCTTGGGGCCCTGCAGGGCGATCAGAGCGCGGTCGCTCAGCTCCGTGACGGTTACACCCGGCAGCTTGGCCTGCAGGTGGGCGATATCGGCCCGCTTGCAGGCGCCGTTCACCACCACGAAAAGGCGATCTGGCAGGCGTGCGACGATCAGGTCGTCCAGGATTCCCCCGGCCTCGTTGGTCAGGAAGCCGTAGCGTTGCCGCCCGACGCCGAGCTTCAGCAGCTCGCCCGGAACCAGCCTTTCCAGCGCGCTGTCCGCGCCCTCTCCCGTCAACTCGACCTGACCCATGTGGGACACGTCGAACAGCGCGGCCGAGTCGCGGCAGTGCTTGTGCTCGGTCATGATGCCGGCCGGGTACTGCACCGGCAGCAGGTAGCCGGCGAAATCGACCAGCTTGCCGCCAAGTTCGCGGTGCAACGCGATCAGCGGCGTGGAGAGAGCCTCGGTCTGCCCGTGGCCATCGGCTGCGACAGCGTCTGTCATGAGGTTCGGTACGAATCCTTCAGGAGCCTCGATGGATCCGCCGACCTTGCGGCCGACGGTTCGAAGCCCCCTCTGTCACCGAACCTGAGAGATTGGCCGCGCCGCACCCGAGCGACTCGGCTTTACCCCTTCGGTGGGATGCGCCTCCAGTCTTTACCGGGGTGCATCCGCTCTCCAGAGGCGTCGTGTCAGACTCGCCCGGTCCCTTTGCCTGAGAGATTCCGGGGCGGTTGCTCCTTCGGCGTCGGGTCCGCCGTCTCGACTGACGGGCGGCCCGATCTCTCCCAGGCGAGGCTCTAACGACGCGAAAGAGAGATTAAGGATCGCATCCGGGAAGTCAATCGGCGCCGCCGAGAGCAGGACGACCGCAGGGTGGAGGCGTTTGGGCGCGCTCTAGCGGTTTTGCCGATTCCACTCGAGCTCTTCGGGTCGCAGTGCCAGGCCCAGGAAGACGCTGTATTCCCGCCCCGTCTGGCCTTCGCTCAGAGGGATTTCCACGTCCACTTCGTTCAACAGCCCGACGTTGGTGCGATTGCCTTCGAAGGGAATCGAAACCGCGTATTCGCTCCGGGTCAGGATCTGCTCGTCGCGGGTCGCGACGGCCACGAAGTAGCTGAAGTCGGCAGCACCCTCGCTGTTGGCCGGCCCGCGACTGGCGGAGAGGATGACCTGAAGCGTCAGCTCGATCTCTTCATCGTCGGTTTCGCATTCGGCCCGCACGTCGGACAAGCGGGCCCGGAAGTCGACCTCCGTCAGGTCCCGGCCCGCGGCCACGAAGCGGGTCATCTCCTCGGCCTCGACCACAGGAAGAATGCGCGGGCAGATAATGGCCGGGCCGTCGTCGCCTCCGAAGAGTCCGTCGAAGCTGCCGCAGGCCGCGAGCGGGAGGCAGAGGAGAAGCGGGGCCAGACGCTTCACAGCCGCGCGTGCGTCCCGTCGCAAAAGGGGGCTTTGGCGGTTTGCTTGCAGCCGCAGAACCAGACCTCGCCATCTTCCTCGCATTTCCAGCCGAGCGGCTCCAAACCCGTACCGCTGTGCGACCCGTCGCAGAGCGGCTGGTTGGCCGAGTGCCCGCAGCTGCACCAATAGTAGGTGCGTCCGGCTTTAACCTTGGTCTGATAGGGGGCTTTCTGGGCCACAAGGGGCTGTTCGGCCATGTCGCTTTTCTCGCTCCGCGGTCTTATGTTAGGGCAGGATGGATAGCGCGGGCGGACCCCCGAGCGCAACGTTGCTGCACCACGCGGAAGCTGGCGGCGGGCGCGGTCGCAGGGAAGGCACGACCGCGCTCTAGGGACGGGAGAGAGCAGGAATGGATAAGGTCTCCGGGACGGCTGCGCCGGCAGCGGACACGGCCGTCACGATCGAACTGGCGACCCCGCGCGGTTTCTGCGCCGGCGTCGAACGCGCCATCGAAATCGTCGAGCGGGCGCTGGAGAAGTTCGGCGCTCCCGTCTACGTGCGGCACGAGATCGTGCACAACCGTTTTGTGGTCGAGGGACTGGAGGCCAAGGGCGCGGTCTTCGTCGAAGAGCTGGACGAGGTTCCCAACGACGCGCCGGTGATTTTCTCGGCTCACGGGGTGCCCAAGTCGGTGCCCGCCGAGGCGGAACGCCGCAGCCTGATCTACGTCGACGCCACCTGTCCTCTGGTCAGCAAGGTCCACGTCGAGGCCGAGCGCCACTTCAAGGACGGCCATCATATCCTGATGATCGGCCATGCCGGCCATCCGGAGGTCGTCGGCACCATGGGCCAGCTTCCGGAGGGCGCGATCCAGCTGGTCGAGGAAGTCGCCGACGTTGAGGCGCTGGAGGTCGCGGAGTCGGACAACCTGGCCTACATCACCCAGACGACTCTTTCGGTCGACGATACGGCGGCGGTGGTGGAGGCGCTCCAACGGCGCTTCCCGACGATTCGCGGACCGAAGAAAGAGGACATCTGCTACGCCACCACCAATCGGCAGCAGGCGGTGAAGGACATCGCCCACCGCTGCGAGGTGCTGCTGGTGGTGGGGGCGCCCAACTCCTCCAACTCCCAGCGCCTGGTCGAGGTGGCGGAGAAGAGCGGCTGCCCCAAGGCTTTCCTGGTTCAGCGGGCCGCCGACATTCCCTGGGCGGAGCTGGAGGGCGTCACCCATGTCGGTCTGACCGCCGGGGCCAGCGCGCCGGAGGTGCTGGTGCAGGAAGTCATCGAAGCCTTCAAGGAGCGCCGCGAGGTGGCCATCCGCCTGTCGGAAACGGTGACCGAGAACGTGCACTTCAAGCTGCCGCGCATGCTGCTCACCGACGAGGACAAGCGCCGGCATCAGGGTGCTGCCTAGACCTGCTGCCTAGGCCTGCTACCTAGACTGGGCTTAGCTGCTCTCGCTTTTCTGTTCACCGTGCTTTGGAGCGAACGTCTCGTCGAAGTCGTTCAGATCCGGTAGCGACAAGCCGGGCTGATCTTCCAGCCGGCGAACGTAGGCACGCAGGTTTTCCAGCAGAGCCTCGCGCTGCCGCCTCTCCAGATACGGCGTGTGATAGGCGATGAAGGGCCGGTGAACGGCCAAGCCGACGTAGCCGAGCGTGCCTTGAAAAAAGTGGCGCAGCAGCCCGGTTTCCAGTTCGCCGTGTATGGCTTCCGTGCCGAACATGTGTTCGCGTCCGCCGAGACTCAGCGCCGCAAAGGCGCGTTTACCCGCAAGCCCGCCGCGCCCGTAGATTCTCTTTCCACCGTAGAAAGGCCCGGACAGGAAGACTCGTTCGATCCAGCCTTTCAAGATCGCGGGAACGCTGAACCAGTAGACCGGGAAGGTGAAAGCCAGCGCGTCTGCGGCGAGCACCGCCGCAACCTCACGCGCGATATCCTCCGCAATGGTTCCCGTCTCGTAGCCGTTGCGCTGTTCCAGGGCATAGTTGAGATGATCGGGATACCGACGCGAGCCGAAGTCGTCGCTCGAAAGAACGGGGTTGAATCCCTGAGCGTAGAGGTCAGAGACCGTCACGCTGTCGCCGCGACGTTTCAGTTCTTCCATGATGACATCGCGCATCGCGGAGACGAAGGAACTCGGCTCGGGATGGGCATGGATCAGGTGAACGCGCATGGTCGGTCGCCCTCTCAGGGGTGCATCTTCGCGCCCTTGGTGATCTTGTCGACAGTCTTCCTGTCTTCGCGCAACGCCAGGCCGACGACCTTCATCTCATCCGGCTCGTATTGCCGCACGACCGCCCTGTTCGCAGCGTCGTGGCCGGTCTTGAACATGTCTTCGATGTAGAGAGACAGCCGTGCGCTACGTTCGAGTGCACGGCGGTAGACCGAGTTGATCGTCTTTTCATCTGCGCTGAGCACGATCATGGGTTGGATGGCCAAGGGCGTGTAAAGGTTCCCGGCGGCATCCTCATAGCGTTCGCCGAGCAACTCGCCATCCAAGCCGACGATGCCGCTGGTCAGAAAGGCCGTCACATTCAGCTTCTGCCAAACGGCCAGGTCTTCGCGAACGACTATCGCGATTTTGGTATCGAACATGACGCTCTCCCGATCAGCTGCCGATCCGGCCGAGACGGTGAAGTCCCGCCCAGAGCCGTCTGGCATCGTCCTGGCCGAGTTCCGCCGCCACTTCGGCATTGAGTTCGTCCATGGTCCGATCGAGAGGGACTTGCAACGATCGGCCGCGGTCGGTCAGGACGGCGCGGTTGATTCGCCGGTCGCCCGCTTCATCCGGGCGTCGTGCAAGTAGGTTTGCGGCTTCCAGTCTATCGACGATCCCTGTGATGGTGGCGCTGTCGATTGCGAGCCGCGCACCGAGTTCGGAGCCACTCTGCCCGTCTTGCTGCCAGAGTGCGTGCAGCACGGCATACTGAACGGGGGTGACGCCAAAGGGTGCGAGTTTGTCCCGCGCCCGCCGCGCAATCTGCTGAGCGGCTTTGCCGATCAGGAAGCTGATGCAGTCTTCGATGCAGTCCATGGCTTCTTTTTCAATGTCTGATGCAAAAGATACTCGCATATAAATATCATGCACACAAAATATTTGCTTGCAATGTAACTGTCCAAGCCCTTCCGCTCACAGTTTCGGCGTGGCATTGATGTTCGCGGATACGAAGCGAATCTCCCCGCAATGCCCTGCTGAACCGAGTGCAGATGGCGGTCTATACCGAAGTCTCCGACGAAGAGCTCCAGGCCTTCCTTGCCGACTACGACATCGGCGAGGTGCTGGCCTTCAAGGGCATCGCGGAGGGGGTGGAGAACTCCAACTTCCTGCTGACGACGGAGCAGGGGAATTTCATTCTCACGCTCTACGAGAAGCGGGTCGATCCTCGGGATCTGCCCTACTTCCTCGGTCTGATGGAGCATCTGGCCGCGCGGGGCATCGCCTGCCCGTTGCCGGTTCAGGGGCGCGACGGTCAGGCGCTGCGCCGGCTGGCCGGCCGGCCGGCGGTCATCATCTCCTTCCTGGAAGGTCTCTGGCCCCGGCGCATCCATCCGGAGCACTGCCGAGAGCTGGGGGCGGCGCTGGCGCGCTTCCACCTCGCCGGCAGCGACTTCGGGCTGCGGCGGCCCAACGCGCTGTCGGTCGAGGCCTGGCGACCGCTGTTTCAGTCCTGTGCCAGCCGTGCCGAAGAGGTGCGCCCCGGATTGACGGCGGAGCTTGAAAGCGAGCTGGCGTTCCTGGAGGCGAACTGGCCGTCGGACCTGCCGGCCGGCGTGATCCATGCCGACCTGTTTCCCGACAACGTCTTCTTCCGGCATGAGAAGCTGACCGGCCTGATCGACTTCTACTTCGCCTGCAACGACCTCTTCGCCTACGATCTGGCGATCTGCCTCAACGCCTGGTGCTTCGAGCCGGACGGCGCCTTCAACGCGACCAAGGCGCGCTGCCTGCTGCGCAGCTACGCCGGCGAGCGCGACGTCGGCCGGGCGGAGCTGGAGGCGCTGCCGGTGCTGGCGCGCGGCGCGGCCATGCGCTTCCTCCTGACGCGGCTCTACGACTGGCTGAATCACTCGCCCGGCGCTTTCGTGAAGCCGAAGGACCCGCTGGAGTACTACAAGAGACTTCGCTTTCACGCCGAGGTACGCGGGCCCGGCGCTTATGGATTGGAGTTGGCGTGAGCCAAGACGCGCGACATCGCAAGGTCGAGCTTTTCACCGACGGTGCCTGCTCCGGCAATCCGGGTCCCGGCGGCTGGGGCGCGATCCTGCGTTGGAACGGGCACGAGCGGGAGCTGGCGGGCGGCGAAGCGGAGACCACGAACAACCGCATGGAGATGCTGGCCGCGATCCATGGCCTGGAGGCGCTCAAGCGGCCGAGCGACGTGGTGCTGACCACCGACAGTCAGTATGTCATGAAGGGGATCACCGAATGGTTGCCGGGATGGAAGCGGCGCGGCTGGAAGACGGCCTCCAAGAAGCCGGTCAAGAACCAGGATCTCTGGCAACGCCTGGACAGCGCACTGCAGACCCATCGCGTAGAGTGGAAGTGGGTCCGCGGCCATAGCGGCCACGCGGAGAACGAACGGGTCGACGCTTTGGCGCGGGCCCAGATCACAGCGCTGCGAAACGGCGCGGAATAGGGAGACTGCCCATGGCGCGCAGCGGCGCCGAGATTCTGGTCGACCAGTTATTGATCCACGGTGCCCGGCGGGCTTACGGCGTGCCGGGGGAGAGTTACCTGGCGGTGCTCGACGCCCTGGTCGACCGCAGCGACCTGCAGTTCGTGGTCACCCGGCACGAGAGCGGCGCGGCGATGATGGCCGAGGCCGAAGGCAAGCTGACCGGCCAGCCCGGCATTGCCTTCGTCACCCGAGGGCCTGGCGCCACCAACGCCAGTGCGGGACTGCACATCGCCTTTCAGGACTCGACGCCGATGATCCTCTTCATCGGGCAGGTGGCGCGCGGTCTGCGCGGCCGTGAGGGCTTCCAGGAGATCGACTACACGCATCTTCTCGGGCCGCTGACCAAGTGGACGGCGGAGATCGACGATCCGGCCCGGATTCCCGAGTTCATCGGCCGGGCCTTCGCGGTGGCAACCTCGGGCAGGCCCGGCCCGGTCGCGCTGGCCTTGCCCGAGGACATGCTGGTCGAACGGGCGAGCGTCGCCGACCTGCCGGCGTTCGCCCCCAGTCCGGCCGGTGCCGATCCGGCGGATCTGGAGGCTCTGGAGAGCCTCCTGCGCGAGGCGGAGCGGCCCTTTCTGCTGGTTGGCGGCGGTGGCTGGTCGGAATCTGCCAAGACGGCACTGGAGCGCTGGGCTGCGGCCAATGCCCTGCCGGTCGGGGTGTCCTTCCGCTGTCAGGACTATATCGACAACGATCACCCCAGCTACGTCGGTCACGTCGGAATCGGCCTGGCGCCGGAGCTGCGGCAGCGGATCGAGGCCAGCGATCTGGTGATCGCCCTCGGACCGCGCCTGGGGGAGATGACCACCCAGGGCTACGAGCTGCTGAAGGCGCCTCAGCCGGATCAGACCCTGATCCATGTCCACCCCGATCCCGAGGAGTTGGGCCGTGTCTACCGACCCACTCTGGCCATCTGCGCCTCGCCGGCGCGGGTGATTGAGGCGCTGGCGGGGCGGCCGGCGCTCGCCGCGCCCGCCTGGGCAACGGAGACGACCGCCGCCCGTGCGGACTTCGAACGCTTCGCGACGCCTGGCCGGCTCGACGGGTCTCTGCAACTAGGCGAGATCTTCGCCGGTCTGCATGACTACCTGCCGCCCGAGGCCATTCTCTGCAACGGCGCGGGCAACTACACCTCCTGGGCACATCGCTATCACCGCTGGCGGCGGTGGCGGACGCAGTTGGCGCCCACCAGCGGCTCCATGGGCTACGGCGTCCCGGCGGCGGTCGCCGCCAAGCTGACGCACCCGGATCGTCCGGTCGTCGCGCTGGCCGGCGACGGCTGTTTCCTGATGACCGGGCAGGAACTGGCGACGGCCGCGCAGTACGGCCTGGCCATCGTCTTCCTGGTGCTGGACAACGGCATGTACGGCACGATTCGTATGCATCAGGAGCGCGACTATCCCGGACGGATCAGCGCGACCTCCCTGACAAATCCCGACTTCGCGGCGCTGGCCCGCAGCTACGGCCTGCAGGCCTGGACGGTCGAGGAGACCGCGCAGTTCCGGCCGGCCTTCGAGTCGGCGCTCGCCAGCGGCGGCCCCGCCCTGCTGCACCTGAAGGTCGACCCCGAGGCGATCACGCCCACGACCACCCTGGAGGCGATCCGCGAAACCTCTCTGGCCTCAATTCTCTAGAGTGCGATGAGGGCCGGGTCTCCGGTCCTCAGTTCGCCGGCAGAACCGCCTCGATGGCGGCGAGGACAGGGGCGGCGTCGGGACGGGTCGTGGTTGGGAAGCCCTCGACCACGCGGCCCTCCGGATCGATCAGGAACTTGTGGAAGTTCCAGCGCGGTTCGGCGTTGCGCTCCAGTTGCCCGCCGATCCAGGCGTAGAGCGGATGGGCGCCGGGGCCCTTGACGTCCTGCTTCTCGGTCATGGGAAAGTCGATGCCGAAGGTCACGTCGCAGAACTGCTTGATCTCCGCGTTGTCGCCGTACTCCTGACCGCCGAAGTTGTCGGAGGGTACGCCGAGCACCACGAGGCCGCGCGCGCGATAGTCCTCCCAGACCGCCTGAAGCTGTTCGTACTGGGGCGTGAAGCCGCAGAAGGAGGCGGTGTTGACCAGCAGAACGGCCTTGCCGGCGAAGTCGCTCAGCGGCAGCGGTTCCCCGTCGATGGAGCGAAAGGCGAAGTCGTGCGCGGTTTCCGCCTGGGCCGCTGTGGACAGCAGCAGCAGGGTGGCCCCCAGCAGCGGGGCGGTCAGCAGTCTGGCAATGCGGCGCATGGTCGGGGCTCCAGGTCGCGGCGTTTTAGTCTTGCCGAGAGATAGCGCGGAATGCCAAGCCTGCAATCGTCCCGCTTCCTGTCCGTCGTGAGCTTTTACCCATGACCCAAGCCTCCGCACCTGAGCAGCCTGGCGCCTCCTCCGCGTCGCGACCGGCGCCGGCGCGCGTCGTCTCGCTGATCGCCAGCTCGACCGAGATCGTCTGCGCCCTGGGGTGCGGCGACCGTCTGGTCGGCCGCAGTCACGAGTGCGATTACCCACCCGAGGTCGCCGCGCTGCCGAAGCTGACACGGGCGCGCCTGGACACGGCAGAGCCCAGCGGCGAGATCGACCGGGCGGTACGCGAGATCCTGACCGACGCTCTGGCCGTCTACGACATCGACGCCGAGGCCCTGCGCGCGCTCCGGCCCGACCTGATCGTGACGCAGGATCTCTGCGAGGTCTGTGCCGTCAGCCTGTCGGATGTGGAGGCGGCGGTCTGCGACTGGATCGGGACGGACACCGACCTGGTCTCGCTCAAGCCCAGTCGTCTGGAGCATGTCTGGTCCGATATCCGGCGCGTCGCCGCTTCGCTGGGCGAACCTCTGCGCGGCGAGGCCCTGGTCGAGCATCTGCAGGGCCGCCTGCGCCGGCTGGAGGAGCGTCTGTCCGCCCGCAAGCGACCGACGGTCGGTTGCATCGAGTGGCTCGATCCGATCATGGACGCCGGCAACTGGATGCCGGAGGTCGTGGCGGCGGCAGGCGGCCAGGACGTGCTGTCCGAGCCTGGCGCCCATTCCGGCTACCTGGATTGGGCGCGGCTTCAAGCCGTCGATCCGACCGTGCTGATCATGCTGCCCTGTGGCTTCGACCTGGAGCGGACGCGCCAGGAGATGACGGTGCTGGATGAGGATCCTCGCTGGCAGGCGCTGACGGCCGTGCAGAGCGGCGAGGTCTACGTCACCGACGGCAATCAGTTCTTCAACCGCCCCGGCCCGCGCCTGGTCGAATCGGCGGAGCTGCTGGCGGAGATCCTGCACCCGCAGATCGTCGAGCCCAAGCACCAGGGCAGTGCCTGGGCGCGCTACATGGGTTAGTCGGATGTCGAAGAGGCCTTCCGTTCTTGGGTGCGGCCATCCTTCGACAGGCTCAGGATGAAGTTAAGATGCTGAAAAATCAATATCTTCACCCTGAGCCTGTCGAAGGGTGACGCCGCCGATAGATCAGCGTTTCAGCGCCCGCCAGCCGATGTCGCGGCGGCAGAAGCCGCCCGGCCAGTCGATCTTGTCGACGGCGGTATAGGCTCTGTCGCGCGCGGCGGCTGCGTCGTCTCCGAGTGCCGTGACACCGAGTACCCGCCCGCCGATAGCGCGCAGGCTGCCGTCCGGATCGCGTTTCGTGCCGGCGTGGAAGACTTCCAGGTCAGGATCGCCCTTCAGCTCCTCCAGCCCCTTGATCTCTGTGCCCTTCTCGTAGGCGCCGGGATAGCCCTCGGCGGCGAGGACGACCGTCAGGGCCGTGCGGTCGTACCAGCGCAGATCGAAGGCCTGCAGCAGGCCGTCGCAGGTGGCGACCAGGGCGGGCAGCAGGTCGCTCATCAGGCGCAGCATCAGCACCTGACACTCTGGATCGCCGAAGCGCACGTTGTACTCCAGCAGCTTGGGCGTGCCGTCCGGGGCGACCATGATGCCGGCGTAGAGCACGCCCTTGTACTGCCGGCCTTCGGCTTTCATGGCCGCCACGGTGGGCTGCACGATCTCGGTCATGATGCGGTCGGCCAGCTCCGGCGTGACCAGGGGCGCCGGCGAGTAAGCGCCCATGCCGCCGGTGTTCGGCCCCGCGTCGCCGTCGTAGGCGCGCTTGTGGTCCTGGGCGCTGGCCAGGGGCAGCGCCGTGACGCCGTCGCAGAGGGCGAAGAAGCTGGCTTCCTCCCCCTCCAGCAGTTCTTCGATCACAACCTCGGCGCCGGCGGACCCGAAAACGCCCTCCGAGAGCGCGGCCTCCACCGCCGCCTCGGCCTCCTCCAGGGTCTGGGCCACGGTGACGCCCTTGCCGGCGGCCAGTCCGTCGGCCTTGACGACGATGGGCGCGCCCTGTTCGCGCAGGTAGGCCTTGGCGGCCTCCACCTCGTCGAAGCGGGCATAGGCGGCCGTCGGGATGCCGTGCCGGGCGCAGAGGTCCTTCATAAAACCCTTGGAGCCTTCGAGTTCTGCCGCCTCGCTGCGTGGCCCGAAGGAGCGGATGCCGGCGGTTTCCAGTCGGTTGACCAGACCCGCGACCAGAGGCGCCTCCGGACCGACCACCACCAGATCCAAGCTCTGCCGCGTCGCAAAGTCTTCCAGCGCGTCCAGATCGTCGGCAGCGATATCCAGACACTCGGCAACCTCCGCGATGCCGGCGTTACCCGGCGCGCAGTAGAGCTTGTCGAGCAGGGGCGATCCCGCGATCGCCCAGCAGAGTGCGTGTTCGCGCCCGCCGCCTCCGACAACCAGAACCTTCATGCGCCGCCGACCTCCCTTACCTCTGTTCGATTTCGAAGCGATTCCTCGCCTCGGTGCCTTTCACGGCACTGGTTGGCTCCTGTAGCATGGGCTCCGATCATGAGCGAGTATTCCGGCACCCCGACCCCCCGTCCCAGCAACCTGCCCGAGTTTTCCGTCTCGGAGGTGAGCCAAGCGATCAAACGCACGCTCGAAGGCAGCTTCGAGCGGGTGCGGGTGCGCGGCGAAATCTCCGGCTTCAAGCGGGCTGCGAGCGGCCATCTCTACATGGCGCTGAAAGACAGCGATGCGGTGCTGGACGCCGTCTGCTGGCGCGGGCAGGCCGGTCGGCTGTCACTTGCGCCGGAAGACGGGCTGGAGGTGATCGCCGTCGGACGGATCACCAGCTATCCCGGACGCTCCAAGTATCAGATCGTCATCGACTCTCTGGAGCTTGCCGGGGAAGGCGCGCTGCTCAAGCTGTTGGAGCAGCGGCGCAAGGCCTTGGCCGACGAAGGCTTGTTCGACGTCGACCGCAAGCGCGCGCTGCCCTTCCTGCCCGAGGTGATCGGCGTGGTCACCTCGCCGACCGGAGCGGTGATCCGCGACATCCTGCATCGTCTGGGCGAACGCTTCCCCCGGCATGTCCTGGTCTGGCCCGTTCTGGTTCAGGGCGAGGGCGCGGCAGAGCAGGTGGCCGCCGCTATCCGGGGATTCAATGCGCTTGGGACCGACGGCACCCTGCCGCGGCCGGACCTGCTGATCGTGGCGCGCGGCGGCGGTTCGCTGGAGGATCTCTGGGCCTTCAACGAGGAGGTCGTGGTGCGCGCGGCGGCCGAGTCGCGAATCCCGCTGATCTCCGCCGTCGGGCACGAGACCGATACCACCTTGATCGATTTCGCCAGCGACCGCCGGGCGCCGACGCCGACGGCGGCGGCCGAGATGGCCGTGCCCGTGCGCGCCGACCTGCTGGATCAGCTGCAGGACCTCGAGCGGCGCCTGACCGCCGCCGCCGGCCGGCTGCTGGTCCACCGCCGCAACGAGGTGGAGGGACTGGGCCGAGGGCTGCCCGACCCGGTGCGCCTGCTCGGCGAGTTGGGGCAGCGACTGGACGAGCGGGTCGAGCGCCTGGATCTGGCCGCGCGCTCGTTTTTGAGCCAGCGCGGGCAGGCAGTGGCCGGCTTCGCCGCGCGATTGCCCGATCCGCGCCAGCAGCTCCGCCGGGCCGGGGAGCTGCTGGCCGATCGGCACGAGCGGCTGGGAGCGGCGCTGACCGCTCAGCTTCGGCGTAGCGGTCGTGAGCTGGCCGATATCACCGCCCGCCTGCCGGCCCTGGCTGCGCGTCAGGTCCCGCAGCGCGCGCAGGCCCTCGAGAGCTTGGATCCGGCGCGCCGGATCGCCCGCGCGCTGGAGGGGCGGCAGCGCGAGGCCGATGCTGCCCTGCGCGAGCTCGGGCGCCTGCTGGAAAGCTACAGCTATCACTCCGCCCTGGAGCGCGGCTTTGTGGCGGTGCGCGACGCCGAAGGCGCGGTCCTGACTCGGGCCGCCCAGGTGCGCGAAGGGCAGGCTCTGGAGCTGGAGTTCCGCGATGGGCGCCTGGAGGCGACAGCCGGACGCGACGGCGGCGGGACCAAGGCTCCAGCGAAGACACGACGGCCCGCCAAGGCGACGCGGACGGAAACGGCTAAGCCGACGCAGGGCGAGCTTCTGTGATCGGCCGGCTGCTTCTGGCGTTTCTTTTGGCTCTGCCGCTTCCGGCGGCCGCGTTGGAGCTGTCGGGCGAGGCGATCCAGGGCGGTCTGCTGTTCGGCCAGACCCTGCCGGGTAGTCAGGTCCGCCTCGACGGCCGAGAGGTGCGCGTCGGTCCCCAGGGTCGCTTCGTGTTGGGGTTCGGGCGCGACGCTGCGCCGAGTGCGCGTTTGACGCTGCGCGACCCTGACGGCCGCGAGGAGGCCGTCGTTCTCACGGTCGTTCAACGCAATTACGACGTCCAGCGGATCGACGGTCTGCCGCAGACCATGGTCACACCTCCGGAAGCCGTCTGGGACCGAATCCAGCGGGACGCCGCCCTGGTGGCCGAGGCGCGCGCCCACGACACCCAGCTTCCCGATTTCTTCACGACCTTTCGCCAGCCCGTCGAGGGGGTCGTGACCGGCGTCTACGGCAGCCAGCGCATCCTCAACGGCCAGCCGCGCCAGCCGCACTACGGCATCGATATCGCGGCACCGGAGGGAACGCCGGTCGCGGCGCCCGCCGGCGGACTCGTGCGTCTTGCGGAGGGGGATCTCTACTACACCGGCGGGACGGTCATTCTGGACCACGGGCACGGTGTCAGTTCGACCTTGCTGCACCTGGCGACGGTTGAGGTGGCCGTCGGCGACCGGGTGGCGCAGGGCGAGCGGATCGGGACGGTCGGCTCGACGGGCCGCTCCACCGGCGCCCACCTGGACTGGCGGATCAACTGGTTCGAGGAACGCATCGACCCGCAACTGGTCGCCGGTCCCCAGCGATAGAACCCGGCCTAACGACAGGACTTACGTTGCGGGCCTCAGGCTGCGTGACTGGCGGCGGATTCAGTGAGCAGCGCATAAACCGCATCGGCTGAGTCGGTGCCGCGCAGCTTCTCGCAACTGGCCCGGTCGCGCAGCAGGCGGGACACGCGGGCCAAGGCCTTCAGGTGGTCGGCGCCGGCCGTTTCAGGCGCCAGCAGCAGAAAGACGAGGTCGACCGGCTGTTCGTCGATGGCGTCGAAATCCACCGGCGTTTCCAGGCGCGCGAAGACCCCGTAGAGGCGATCCAGGGCAGCGAGCTTGCCGTGCGGAATGGCGATGCCGTGGCCGACGCCCGTCGTCCCCAGCCGTTCCCGCTCGGTCAAGACCTCGAAGATCGCCCGTTCGGGCTGGCCGGTCAGTTCGCTCGCCTTCTTGGAGAGCTCTTGCAGCACCTGCTTCTTGCTGTTGACCTTCAGGCTCGGAAGTACAGCCTGGGGCGTAAGCAGTTCGCTCAAATTCATCGTTCGACAACCCTCGATCGACACGGGCCCGACAGGACGTGGTTCCTCGGCGCCTCAGGCGCCGCGGTTGCCTCGCGGGTCGACCCAGCCGACGTTTCCGTCACGCCGGCGATAGATCATGTTGAGCCCGCCATGGGCCCGGTTGCGGAACATCAGCGCGGGTTCCTCCGACAGGTCCAGACGCATCAGCGCCTCGCCCACCGTCAGTTCCGGCACCTCGCCTTCCATTTCGGCGATAATCGGCGGAGCGGCATCCTCGCCGCCGGCCGGTTCTTCGTCTTCTTCTTCGTCTCCCGGGGCCGCCAGCACGTATTGCAGTGCCGGAATCCCGGCAAGTTGGGGCGTTCCCTTATGATGGTCGCGTAGCCGCCGCTTGTAGCGGCGCAGGCGCTTCGCCAGACGGTCCGCCGAAGCGTCGAAGGCGGCGTAGATCTCCCCGGCGTCGGCCGAGGCCTGCACCTGGATGCCACGCCCGACATGCGCCTGGACCAGACTGCGATACAGATGTCCTTCGCGCGAAAGCGTCACAACCACCTCGATGGCATCGCCGAAGTACTTCTCGAACACGCCATCTAGTTTTTCGGCCACGTGCTCACGCAGAGCATCGCCGAGGTCAAGCTGTCGACCTTTAACCGACAGGTTTATCTCGCGGTCCACTGGCAACCCTATGTCGTCATTGCGCGGAGGCTCACAAGCGGCCGAAACGTCCCCTACGACCGAGAAAACAGCACCTGCCCCCGACGAAGGCGCGGACCATAATGACGGCCTAAAGGGGCGTCAATAGAACTGGACGAGGGCTATACCCCTTTCTTAACCAAGTATATCGGGGTGCCGCCGCGCGGCTGCAACCGCCCGCTCAGGAACGCAGGGTCAGGAGGCCAGCATGGCCTTCTGCCGGCGGCGCTGCACCGACGAGGGAATGCGCATGGATTCCCGGTATTTGGCGACGGTGCGACGCGCGATATCGATGCCCTCGCCGCGCAAACGATCGACAATCGTATCGTCGGAAAGAATTTTTTGCGGCGACTCCCCATCGATCATCGCGCGAATGCGATGACGGACCGACTCGGCGGAGACTTCGGCGCCATTGGCCCCCGAGACGGCCGTGGTGAAGAAGTACTTCAGCTCGAAGGTGCCGCGCGGCGTCGCGATGAACTTGTTGGCCGTCACCCGGCTGACCGTCGATTCGTGCAGCTCGATGGCTTCCGCCACGTCGCGCAGGACGAGGGGCTTCAGATGGCTGACGCCATGGCGAAAGAAGCCCTCCTGCTGGCGGACGAGTTCGGCCGCCACCTTGATGATCGTGGTCGCCCGCTGGTGCAGCGCCTTGACCAGCCAGTTGGCCGATTGAAGCTGGTCGGACAGGTAGTCCTTGTCCTGCTTGCGCCGGCAGGCACCGGCAACCCGGGTGTAGTAGGCCCGGTCGACCAGGACACGGGGCAGGGTGTCCGGGTTCAGTTCCAGCGACCAGCCTCCGCCCGGCAGGGGCCGCATCAGCACATCCGGCACCACGGCTTCCGCCGGGCCGCTGTCCAGCCCGCTGCCCGGACGCGGATCGAGGCTGCGGATCTCCGCCAACATGTCGGCGAAATCCTCGCTGTCGCAGCCGAGCAGCTTGCGGAGCTTTACGGTTTCACCGGCGGCGATCATCTCGAGGTGGTCCAGCAGACGCGCCATCAGGGGGTCCAGACGGTCCCGTTCCGCTAGTTGCAGGGCCAGACATTCCCGAAGCGTTCTCGCAAAGATCCCGGTCGGTTCGAACCCCTGCAGGATGCGCAGCACGCGCTCGACATCCGCTTCCTCGACACCCAGCTGCTCGGCCGTGTCCTCGAGCGTCACGCCCAGGTAGCCCGACTCCGTCAGTCCGTCGACCAAGGTCAGCCCGATCAGCCGGTCGCCGTCGCCCGTGACCTCCAGATGCAGTTGGGCGATCAGCCGGTCGCGCAGGCTCTCGGTCTGTCCCAGACGCTGTTCGACGTCGCCGAACTCACCGGAGTCGCTGCTGCGTGCTTTGGACAGGGTCGCGGAATCCGCCAGCGGTCCGGGGGCGCCGTCGGCCGGGCCCAGATCGTCGTAGGTCGCCTCCGCATCCAGCGGCGCCTCGCCGTCGCCCGTCAGCACGTCGCTGGAGGCCGTGGCCGCACTGTCCTGGGTTTCGCCGTCCGCCCCGGACTCCGCCGACCGCTCGGCCTGGTCGGGCGCGGAGCGTTCGCGCCAGTCGCCCTCCTCGCTCGCCGGACCGCGTTCGTCGGCACGTAGGAGCGGGTTCTGCTCGATCTCGCTGGCGACGTAGTCCGACAGTTCGAGGTTGGACAGCTGCAGCAGCTTGATGGCCTGCTGCAGCTGCGGCGTCATCACCAGAGACTGGCTCTGGCGGACCTCGAGGCGTTGACTGACGGACATACAAAAAGCGTTACAAACTAAACCTTTCGCCCAGGTAAACTCGCCGCACATCCTGGTGTGCCACGATCTCTTCCGGCAGGCCCTCCATCAGGACGCGGCCGTCGTGGATGATGTAGGCGCGGTCGACGATCTCCAGGGTTTCCCGGACGTTGTGATCCGTGATCAGCACGCCGATGCCGCGGTCGCGCAGATGGCTGACCAGTTCGCGGATGTCGTTGACCGCGATCGGGTCGATGCCGGCCAGAGGTTCGTCGAGCAGAATGAAGTTCGGCTGACTGGCCAGCGCGCGTGCGATCTCGCAGCGCCGCCGCTCGCCGCCGGACAGGGCGGTCGCTGGGGCGCGGCGCAGATGGCCGATACCGAACTCGTTCAGCAGCTCTTCAAGGCGGTGATCGCGCTTGTCGCGGTCCTTCTCCACCGCTTCCAGCACGCCGCGAATGTTCTGCTCGACGGTCAGGCCGCGAAAGATTGAGGCTTCCTGCGGCAGATAGCCGATTCCCAGGCGGGCGCGGCGATACATCGGCAGATCGGTGATGTCGTGCCCGTCCAGCATGACGTAGCCGGTATCGGGCTGCAGCAGGCCCATGACGATGTAGAAGCAGGTGGTCTTGCCGGCGCCGTTGGGGCCCAACAGTCCGACCGCCTCGCCGCGTTCGACGGCAACGGTTACGTCGCGCAGCACGGGCCGTTTCTTGAAGGCCTTGCCGACCGATACCGCCGCCAGGCCACGATTGTCGGCCACCAGTTTCGGCGTCCAAGCGCTCGTTGCCGAGGCTGTGCCGGTCGTCTGACGTCCGTCGGGACCGGAGGCCGGCTCCGGCTGTCCGCCGTTTTGGCTCGGGTCCAGGGGTTCGCTCACTGGGCTCGCTCCTCCCTTTCGGACGGGAATGCCGGGGCACCTCCCGGGGTATCTCCGCCGCCTTCCACCGCTTCGCCGCCGGCCTCCGGCCGTGACGGCAAGGCCGAACCGCCGGTTCCGCGCGGCGTCAGGATGCCTTCGACCCGTCCGCCGACCGTCGGCAGCAAGCGGCTGACGCCGCTAGCGAGATTGACCTCCGCGCGCTGACCGTTCAGCTGCGTCTCTCCCTGGGTGATGCGCACGTTTCCGGCCAGGATCGCTACCTCCTCCTTAACATAGTAGACGGCCTGATCGCCACGGGCGTATTCCTCGGGGCTGGAGATCTCCACGTCGCCAAAGGCGTCGATCTGAGAGATTTCGTTCCGGCCTTCTTCGTTCGGCTGAAGCGTTGCGACCAGTTCGTCGGCCTCCAGTTGCCGCCCGTCGGTCACGACCGTGGCGTCGCCACGCGCGACCGCGATGGGGTTACCCTCGTAGTTCTCCCAGTATTCCAGGCTGTCGCGCGCGGTCACGGTCTCTTCAGCCGTTTCAAGCCGCAGGTCGCCTCCCCGCAGAACGGCGATCTGTTCTTCCACGAAGTAGACGCCGCGATCCGCGTAGGCTGTCTGGTTCGGGGCCGTGATCACGACGTTGCCTTCGGCGAGAATCCGATAGATGTCGCCGCCGCCTCCCTGGGTCGGTGTTTCCGTTTCCGGCCGGTCCTCGCTGTTGCGGTAGAAGGCGGTCAGCACGTCGGCGGCGACTTCCGTGTCGCCCTGGCGGGCCAGGGCGTTCCCGCGTGCGACGTACTTCCGTTCGGACCGCAGCCACTCGATGCCGTCATCCGCGAAGATCTCCAGCGGTTCGCCGCTTCCGGTTGCTAGCCCACCCAAGCTTTGAGCCAAGGCCGGGGCGGCAAGCAAACAGACAACCCAAACCAGCACCACCTTCACGGCGCGGACTCCTGAGAACCGACCCCGCCCTCGGGTCCGGTGTCGGCTCCGGCATCTGGGGCGGTCTGGGCGCCCTCGTCCGTCGGATAGAGCACCAGGTGGGCACGTCCGGTGAAGAAGATGCGGTCGCCCCGTTCCTCGACCCGCAGGCCCTCGGACGTGATCGTCCCGAAACTGCCTTGGCCGAAGGTCGGCAGGCTGCTGGTCGCCAGGTCCGCGGCGAGATCGACCACGGCCTGGTCGGTCTGCAGCTCGTAGCCGTCGTCGTGGAAGATGTTCACGTTGCCGTCGAGCAGCAGCACCTCCTGGCCGCGTTCGTAGACGCCGTGGTCCGCCGTGATCGCCAGCCACTTGCCGACGTCGTCGAACAGGTCAGCGGCCGGTTGCTGCATATCGATGGTCTCCTGCTCGCCCGGATCGATCTGCCGTGCGATGTCCGCCGTGATCATGAAGGGGCGGCGATTCTCGTCGATGCCTTCGTAGCGCGGGTTCACCATCGTGGCTTCCTCGGGCACCGGGGCGCCTCCGAAAGTCTCGATGGCGTCCAAACGGAAGCCACCGGTCCGTTCGATCTGCGGCCAGATCGCGATCAGCAGCACCAATCCCACCGCGACGGCCGGCAGCAGGATCTTCATGGCGCTGACGAATAGGCTGTAGGCGCTGCGCCCCGACAGGCGCGGCGGCGCGACGCGTCGCCGTGCCGGCCGCCTGTTGGCGGCCCGCGAAGCCCCTCGCTCCGACCTGCCCTGCTCTGAACCGCTTTGCGCCATGGCCATGGTACGTTTTTACGCTGCCGATCGTGATCGACGCCAGCCAAACCGGCTGGAGATCCTTATGGACTGTGACAAGGGTGACCTTTCAACAGCTTTCAACCTTTGACTTAATCCCTGCCTCAAGAATGCGCGAAGATGTCGACCTCGTCCCATCCGGCGAGATCGAGCCCCGCTCGTGTAGGCAGGAAGTCGAAGCAGGCTTGTGCAAAAGCCGTTCGACCTTCGCGCTCCAGCATGACGTCGAGCGCCTGCCTGAGCGCATGGAGATGCAGCACGTCGGCCGCTGCGTAGGCGCGCTGCTGCTGGGTCAGTTCGGCCGCCCCCCAGTCGCTCGATTGCTGCTGTTTGGATAGCGAGACGCCCAGCATCTCCTGACAGAGATCCTTCAGGCCATGCCGGTCGGTAAAGGTCCGCACCAGCTTGCTGGCGATCTTGGTACAGTAGACCGGCTGGCAGTCGACCTGCAGCCAGTGCTTCATCACGGCTAGATCGAAGCGCGCGAAGTGGAACAGCTTGAGCACCTGCGGGTCGCCCAGCAGGCGCTGGAGGTTGGGGGCTTGGTAGCGCCCGTCGTTTACCTGGACCAGATGCGCGGTCCCGTCTCCGGATGAGAGCTGGACCAGACAGAGGCGGTCGCGCGGTACCCGCAGCCCCATGGTCTCGGTATCGACGGCGACGACCGGACCGAGATCCAGGTCGTCCGGCAGGTCGCCGTGGTGCAACGTGATTTGCGTCATGGAGGCTCAGGTTCCGCACGGTTGGTTCGGCGCGCCGCACCGAACTGCAGGATGGCTGCGACGGTGCGGCGGCTTGCCAGAGAAGGGTGACGCGAAGATATAGGGTGGCCGTGGGGTGTCAACGCAAGCTCGGCGGTGCTATGAGCGCCGTTCGGATGATCCCCATAGGATGCCTGGCCTTATAGGGTGCCCGGCAGATTCCGGGTGGGGGTACGGACCCGGCGGACGAGTCCGCGGAGGGTCCCGCAATGGGTTTCGGGGCTGAGGAGAAAAGACGGACCATGGCAGGCCAGACGGTCACCATCTTTGGCGGGTCGGGTTTTATCGGCCGCTACGTCGTTGCGCGCTTGGCCGACCGGGGTTGGACCGTCCGCGTGGCGGTGCGCCACCCGCGCCAGGCACAGTTTCTGAAGCCGCTCGGTAACGTCGGCCAGATCGTGGCTGTCCGAGCGCGCCTGCAGAGCGACGCGGAAGTCACGGCCGCCGTCCAGGGGGCAGACGCCGTGGTCAATCTGGTCGGTATCTTGGCCGAGGGCGGAGCCCAGAGCTTCGAGGCGCTTCAACATCTCGGCGCTCAGCGGATCGCCGAGATCGCCGCTGCGGAGGGCATTACACGCTTCGTGCAAATGTCTGCCATCGGCGCCGATCCGGACGCCGAGGCCGAGTACGCCCGCACCAAGGGATTGGGCGAGATGGCGGTGCGGAGTGCCGTGCCGGAAGCCGTGGTTCTGCGGCCCTCGATCGTATTCGGGCCCGAAGATGGCTTCTTCAATCGTTTCGCCGTCATGGCGCGGTTGACGCCGGCGCTGCCTTTGATTGGCGGCGGCCTGACGAGGTTCCAGCCGGTCTACGTCGGCGATGTGGCGGACGCCGTGGTCGCGGGGTTGGAGCGAGAGGCCGCGCGCGGCAAGACCTTCGAGCTGGGTGGGCCGCGCGTCTACAGCTTCAAGGAACTGCTGCAGCTGCTGCTCAAGACCATCCGCCGCAGGCGCTTTCTGGTCCCCGTACCCTGGGCCCTGGCCTACGTTCAGGGCAGCATCCTGCAGCTGCTACCCGATCCGCCGCTGACCCGCGATCAGGTCAAGCTGCTGGAACGCGACAACGTCGTGGCGTCCGATGCGCTTACCCTGGCGGACCTCGGGATCGACGCGCCGCATTCCGTCGAGGTGATCATCCCGACCTACCTGGAGCGCTACCGCCCTGGCGGCCGCTTCGTGCCCCAAACGCCTGAGACTTAGATGGCGCCCGAGACTTAGATGGCGCCTGGGGCCTAGATCACTCCGCCGTAGACCAGGGCGAGCAGCAGCACGCCCAGCAGGATCCGGTAGATGACGAAGGGCGTGAAGCTGGCGCGGCGCAGCCAGGCCATCATCGCGGCGATGGCGATCAGGGCTGCGACGAAGGCCAGTCCCGCTGCGACGGCGGCATCTCGGCCGAGCGAGAGATCCCCGCTTTGATAGAGGTCGAGCCCGGCCAAACTTCCGGCGCCGGCAATCGCCGGGATCGCCAGCAGCATGGAGAAGCGCGCCGCCTCCGACCGTTCGAAGCCCAGAAAGCGCGCGGCCGTCATGGTGATGCCGGACCGGCTGGTGCCCGGTACCAGCGCCAGAACCTGGGTGAGGCCGATGATCGCCGCCTGCGCCCAGCCCATGTGCTCGATGCGGTTGATCAGCATGCCGAAGCGGTCGGCGAAGCCCAGCAGGATGCCGAAGCCCAGGGTGGTCCAGCCGATCACCGCGATGTCGCGGAAGTAGATCAGCACCAGATCCTTGCCGAAGTAGCCGGCGGGAATGATCGGCAGCGAGGCCAGCAGCACGAGCCCCGCCAGACGTGCGCCGGAATCGCGACGGCCGGTGAGCAGGCGCAGCAGGCCAAGCGACATCTGCCAGATGTCGCGCCAGAAGTAGAGGCAAACGGCGGCCAGGGTGCCGACGTGCACGGCGACGTCCAGGTCCAGGCGTTCGGTTTCCGCCGCACGTGCGCCGGCGGCCTGGGTCTGGTCGAAGACTTCCCAGACCAGAACGAGATGGCCGGAGGAGGAGATGGGAAGGAATTCGGTGATGCCCTGGACCACGGCCAGGATGGCGAGCAGCAGAAGCGGCACGGACGGAGGTCTCCCCGGCGCGAGGTTCGCGAAGTCGGCGCCTTCTGATAGCAAGCGTCGCCGTGTCGCCGCTGCCGGAAATTTAATCTCGAATCGGGACTATAAGCAGGTTTCTCCGCTGCAGATTTCTGTGCGCCGCAGCATTTCCGATCTGCGATATTGAATAAAGGTCAACATATATGACCTTTTGGCAGAAAATGAGCTTTCTTCAAGCTTCAAGGTGCGATATATAAGCCCTGAGTGTGCGAGCACGCTCGATAACTGCGCGACGCGTGCCTTGGATCTCAGAGATAGCAGAGATCCGGTCGGCTCGAAGGCGCGGACCGCTACATGGTCGCTTTGCAGGGATGCGAAATCGCATGATGCCTCCCTTCGGAGCGGTCCGCCGCGGCCCGCGCTTTTCTGTCTGTGCGCCCGGGCTGCACCTGCGGTCGCAGCGCGCGTAACGAAAAGGGCGGCAGACGTTCGCCCGTGACCTTTAACGATCCTCGAAGGGGAGAGGGCTCGGCCATGCCGAACCAGATGCTGCAGTTCGTGACCAGGGAGCAGGAGACGCCGCACAAGCGCGGTGTCGAGGCGCGCCGCGCGGACTTCGACGAAATCTACAAGGAATTCGATCCGGCGGCGGCGGCGCAGCAAGCGGCACGCTGCAGCCAGTGCGGCGTGCCCTTCTGTCAGGTGCACTGCCCAGTGCACAACAACATCCCCGATTGGCTGATGCTGACGGCGGAAGGTCGGCTGGAGGAAGCCTACGAGGTCAGTCAGGCGACCAACAACTTCCCGGAGATCTGCGGCCGCATCTGTCCGCAGGACCGTCTCTGCGAAGGCAACTGCGTGATCGAGCAGTCCGGCCACGGCACGGTGACCATCGGCGCGGTGGAGAAGTACATCACCGACACGGCCTGGGAGCAGGGTTGGGTCAAGGCGGTCAAGCCGACCCGCGAGCGCGATCAGTCCGTCGGCATCGTCGGCGCCGGCCCCGCCGGACTGGCAGCGGCCGAGGAACTGCGGCGCAAGGGCTATCAGGTCACGATCTATGACCGCTACGACCGGATCGGCGGCCTGATGATCTATGGCATCCCGAACTTCAAGCTGGAGAAGGAGGTGGTCGAGCGCCGGGCGCGCCTGATCGCCGAGGCGGGCGTGACGTTCAAGCTGAATTTCGAAGTCGGTCGTGATGCCACGCTGGATGAGTTGCGCATCCAGCACGATGCGGTGCTGGTCGCCACTGGCGTCTACAAAGCGCGCGATCTGCAGGCGCCCGGTTCGGGACTGACGAACATTCAGCCGGCAATGGACTACCTCACGGCGTCGAACCGCGAGGGTTTGGGTGATGAGGTGCCGGCCTTCGCGGACGGTACGCTCAACGCCGCCGGCAAGCGGGTCGTTGTGATCGGCGGCGGCGATACGGCGATGGACTGCGTGCGCACGGCGGTGCGCCAAGGCGCCACCTCCGTGAAGTGTCTCTACCGCCGTAACCGCGCCAACATGCCCGGCTCCCAGCGCGAGGTCGCCAACGCCGAGGAGGAGGGCGTCGAGTTCGTCTGGCTCTCCGCGCCGGAGGCCTTCCTGGGCGATGAGACGGTCTCCGGCGTGCGCGCCAGCCGCGTCCATCTGGGTGTGGCCGACGCCACGGGACGCCAGGCCCCACAGGTGCTACCGGACAGCGCCTACACGGTGGAGGCCGATCTGGTGATCAAGGCGCTGGGCTTCGATCCGGAGGACCTGCCCGAACTCTTCCAGGCCGAAGCCCTGGAGACGACCCGCTGGGGCACCCTCAAGGTCAGCTACAAGAACATGATGACCTCGCTCGACGGCGTCTTCGCCGCCGGCGACATCGTGCGCGGCGCCTCCCTGGTGGTTTGGGCGATCCGCGACGGCCGCGATGCCGCCGCCCAGATCGACGGCTACCTGCAGTCCAAGGCCGCCAGCGGCGCCCTAGGCGCGGCAGCCGTGGCCGCAGAGTAGAATCTCTCAGACGGAGGTCGATTTGTTAAGAATTCCGGTCTCGCTTTCGGTGATACCTTTTGCCTTTTTTGCAGTATTTTCCGCGCCTTCATTTGGATCTCAGGATATTGAAAGCAAAATGGAGAAAGCGAGAAAAGTAGCCGAGTTAAGTGGTGTTGTTAATATGTTTTTCTTGCACACAAAAAGAATTGTGGGAAATGATTTAAGGCATTATCACGAAGACTTAAATAGAGAAGGAAGTAATATTCAAAATATTATGTGGGAGCATATATTGCCTGAAATATCTGATTATAAAAATATGTATATCGAGGATGTTGCGGATATTCATTTCGATTTATTCACTGAAGAAGAGCTTGATAGTATGATAGAGTTCTATCAAAGCCATGCTGGAAGGAGAATGATGCAAAGCCAATATATATTAATCGAGAGATTCCAAGAAATAAATTTAATTCATTCCTCGCAAATAAACAATAAAGCGGTTGCTGTGGGTCTTGAATGGGCGCGAGATTATTTTGGAAATTCTGTGGAAGAACATCGGAATTAGGCTTCTAAGGGTCTCGTTTAAGGTTTCCATTGTTTCTGAATTTGCTTTGGCCTGGAGGAAAGAGCGTGATGGGATATCGATCGACAGTTAAGGGACTCCACGCCCAGACTCCCGAAGCCGCCCTGCTGGCCGAGACCGGCCTCTACGATCCGGCCGACGAGCACGATGCCTGCGGCGTCGGCCTGGTCGCCTCGATCGACGGCAAGCCGCGCCGCGACGTGGTGGAGAAAGCGATCGAGGCGCTGAAGGCGGTCTGGCACCGCGGCGCCGTCGACGCCGATGGCAAGACCGGCGACGGCGCGGGCATTCACGTGCAGATCCCGCAGGCTTTCTTCCGCGAGCATATCGAGCTGACGGGTCACCGGCCCGATGCCGGCCAGATCGGTGTCGGCATGATCTTCCTGCCGCGCACCGACTACGGCGCGCAGGAACGCTGCCGCGTTCTGGTGGAGCGCGAGATCCTGCATTTCGGCTACTCGATCTACGGTTGGCGCCAAGTGCCGGTGGACACCAGCGTGATCGGCGAGAAGGCCAACGCCACCCGCCCCGAGATTGAGCAGATCATGATCGCTAACGCGAAGGGCGTGGACCCCCAGCGCTTCGAGATCGACCTCTACATCATCCGCCGGCGGATCGAGAAGGCGGCGGAGGCGGAGTCGATCAAGGACTTCTACATCTGCTCCCTCTCCGGCCGCTCGATCATCTACAAGGGCATGTTCCTGGCCGAGCAGGTCTCGATCTTCTATCCCGATCTGCGCGACGCGCGCTTCGAGTCGAACTTCGCGATCTTCCATCAGCGCTATTCGACCAACACCTTCCCGACCTGGCGCCTGGCGCAGCCCTTCCGGGTGATCGCGCACAACGGCGAGATCAACACCCTGCGCGGCAACGTCAACTGGACTAAGGCGCACGAGTGCCGCATGGCCAGCGATGCCTTCGGCGCCTACGTGGACGACCTCAAGCCGGTGGTCCAGTCCGGCAGCTCCGACTCGGCGGCGCTGGATGCGGTGGTCGAGCTGATGGTACGCGGCAACCGCGACCTGCCGATGGTCAAGACTATGCTGATGCCGGAGGCCTGGAGCGCTGACAGCCCCATGCCCCAGGCTTGGAAAGACCTCTACAGCTATTGCAACTCGGTGATGGAGCCCTGGGACGGTCCGGCGGCGATCTGCGGCTACGCCGGTCGCTGGGTGCTGGCCGGCATGGACCGCAACGGCCTGCGTCCGCTGCGCTACACCATCACAGACGACGGATTGCTGTTCGCGGGGTCCGAGACCGGCATGGTCAAGCTGGACGAGGCCACCATCGTCGAGAAGGGCCGGCTCGGTCCCGGCGAGATGCTGGCCGTCGATCTGGAGGAGGGCCGCTTCTACCACGACGACGAGCTTAAGAACGCACAGGCCGCGCGGCAGCCTTGGGGCGAGTGGGTCAGCGGCATCGTCGAGGCCGACACGGCCTTCGAGGTCGGTGCGGAAACGCCGACCTTCGAGCGGTCGGAGCTGCGCCGGCGCCAGTACGGCTACGGCCTGTCGATGGAGGATCTGGAGCTGATTCTCCATCCCATGGTGGAGACCGGCAAGGAGGCCGTGGGCTCCATGGGCGACGACACGCCGCTGGCGGTGCTGTCCGACCGCTATCGCGGACTGCATCACTTCTTCCGTCAGAACTTCAGTCAGGTCACCAATCCGCCCATCGACTCCCTGCGCGAGCGGCGGGTCATGACCCTGAAGACGCGTCTCGGCAATCTCGGGAACATCCTGGAGGAGCGGGCGGAACAGTGCTCGATCGTCCAACTGGATTCGCCGGTCCTCAGCAACGCCCGCTTCGATGCCCTGCGCGCGCACCTGGGCGCGGCCATGGTCGACATCGATTGCACCTTCGAAGTGGAGGGCGGCGAGGCCGCGCTACGCGAGGCGCTGGAGCGGGTTCAGCGCGCGGCCGAGGACGCCGTGCGCGGCGGCGCGGCGCACTTGGTTCTCTCGGATCGGGAGGTCGGCTTGGACAAGGCTCCGATCCCCATGATCCTGGCCACCGGCGCGGTCCACACCCACCTGATGCGTGAGGGTCTGCGCACCTTCAGCTCGATCAATGTCCGCGCCGGCGAGTGCATCGACGTGCACTACTACGCGGTGCTGATCGGCGTGGGGGCCACGACGGTCAATGCCTACTTGGCGCAGGAGTCCATCGCCGACCGCCACAGCCGCGGTCTGTTCGGCGATATGTCGCTGGAGGAGGCGGTCCGCCGCTACGTTCAGGCCGTGGACGAGGGCCTGCTCAAGGTCATGTCGAAGATGGGCATCTCCGTCATCTCCTCCTATCGCGGCGGTTCCAACTTCGAGGCGGTCGGCCTGTCGCGGACCCTGGTCGACGAGTTCCTGCCCGGCATGCCCAGCCGCCTGTCCGGCATCGGTCTTTCGGGCGTCCAGCAGAAGGTGCTGGAGCTGCACCGCAAGGCCTGGGACGAGGACGTGATCGCCCTGCCGGTGGGCGGATTCTACCGCTATCGGCGCGGCGGGGAGCAGCACGCCTGGGAGGCCGGCCTGATCCACACGCTGCAGGCGGCCGTCGCCACCGACAGCTACTCGACCTACAAGAAGTTCTCCGAAGGCAATGCGAAGCTGCCGCCCTCCGCCCTGCGGGACCTGCTGGGTTTCAAGGTCGACCCAAGCAAGGCGATCTCCGTCGACGAGGTCGAGTCGATCACGGCGATCCGCAAGCGCTTCGTGACGCCGGGCATGTCCCTGGGCGCGCTCTCGCCCGAGGCCCACGGCACGCTCAACATCGCCATGAACCGGATCGGCGCCAAGTCGGACAGCGGCGAAGGCGGCGAGGATCCGAACCGTTTCACGCCCCACGCCAACGGCGACAACGAGAACTCGGCCATCAAGCAGGTTGCCTCGGGCCGCTTCGGCGTGACGGCCGAGTACCTCAACCAGTGCCGCGAGATCGAAATCAAGGTGGCCCAGGGCGCCAAGCCCGGCGAAGGCGGCCAGCTGCCCGGTTTCAAGGTCACCGAGATGATCGCCAAGCTGCGGCACGCGACGCCGGGCGTCATGCTGATCAGCCCGCCGCCGCACCACGACATCTACTCGATCGAGGATCTGGCGCAGCTGATCTACGATCTCAAACAGATCAATCCCGACGCCAAGGTCTGCGTGAAACTGGTCGCCCGTTCGGGTGTCGGCACCGTCGCGGCCGGCGTCGCCAAGGCCAACGCTGACGTGATTCTGATCTCCGGCCACAACGGCGGCACCGGCGCCAGTCCGCAGACCTCGATCAAGTATGCCGGCGTTCCCTGGGAGATGGGCCTGTCGGAGGTTCACCAGGTGCTCACCCTCAACCGCCTGCGGCACCGGGTGAAGCTGCGCACCGACGGCGGTCTCAAGACCGGCCGCGACGTGGTGATCGCCGCCATCCTGGGGGCCGAGGAATACGGCGTCGGCACGGCCTCTCTGGTCGCCATGGGCTGCATCATGGTGCGCCAGTGCCATTCCAACACCTGCCCGGTCGGTGTCTGTACCCAGGACGACCGCCTGCGCGACCGTTTCACCGGCACGCCGGAAAAGGTGGTCAACCTCTTCTCCTTCATCGCCGAAGAGGTGCGCGAGATCCTGGCGGAGTTGGGCGTGCGGTCCTTGAACGAGGTGATCGGCCGCAAGGATCTGCTGGCGCAGGTCAGCCGTGGCGCGCCGCACCTGGACGACCTGGATCTCAACCCGCTGCTGGCGCGCGCGGACAGCGGCGGCCTGCCGGTCTACTGCACGCTCGAGGGCCGCAACGAGGTTCCGGAGTCTCTGGACGCCCAGATGATCGAAGATGCTCGGGCGCTGTTCGAAGACGGCGAGAAGATGCAGCTACAGTACGCGATCCGAAACACCCAGCGGGCAATCGGGACCAAGCTGTCCAGCTATATCGTGCGGAAGTTCGGCATGACCGGTCTGAAGCCGGGTCACATGACCGTCCGGCTGCGCGGTTCGGCCGGCCAGTCGCTGGGCGCCTGGGCGGTGCAGGGTCTCAAGCTGGAGGTCTTCGGCGACGCCAACGACTACGTCGGCAAGGGGCTCTCGGGCGGCACCATCTCCGTTCGGCCGATGACCAAGTCGCCGCTGGCAACCAACGAGAACACCATCATCGGCAATACGGTCCTCTACGGTGCCACCGGTGGCAAGCTCTTTGCGGCCGGCCAGGCGGGCGAGCGCTTCTGCGTGCGCAACTCCGGCGCCGTCGCGGTGGTCGAGGGCTGCGGCTCCAACGGCTGCGAGTACATGACCGGCGGCACCGCCGTGCTGCTGGGGCCGGTCGGCTTCAACTTCGGGGCTGGCATGACCGGCGGCATGGCCTTCGTCTACGATCCCGAAGGTCGCTTCCCGCAGCAGGTCAACCCGGAGTCGGTGATCTATCAGCGGGTCGAGACCGAGCATTACGAGACCCTGCTGCACGAGCTGGTCGCCGAACACGTGCGCGAGACCCAGTCCCGTTTCGCCGAGCGTCTGCTGGTCGATTGGGCGCTGGAGCGCGCCAACTTCTGGCAGATCGTGCCGAAGGAGATGGTCGAGCGGCTGGAGCATCCGATCGGCGCGGGCGCGCTGCAGCGCGCGTAACTCCCGGATCGGTCCGGCCGTCCGGCGTTTCCGGTCTGTCGGTTCCGGTCTGTCGGTTCCGGTCTGTCGATTCAGGTCTGTCGATTCAGGGGCGATCCGCCGTCAGCCGTCGTTCGGCAGGCTGCGCAGGAGCTTGCGAATGAAGGTGTTGGCAGATCGGTAGTGGCTGGCGCCTGAAGCCTCCGCCCAGCGGCCGAGTGTCCAGTCGTTCGTCCAGTCGTAGCGGTGAGGTTCGTACAGCTCCGCCTCGTCGAGGCCGTCGAGCAGCCTTGTCAGCGCTTCGTGCCGCTGTTCGAGGAGCGCCAGCACCTGCGTCCAGGTCTGGTCTCGCGATGCCTGTCTGACCTTGGCGTTGTAGTCCTTCAGCTGGTTCCACTTGTAACCGGGTGCGGGCGTCTGCACCGGCTTGCCCTGCGCGCCGTCGCGATACCAGCCGAGGAAGAGGTCGAGCCAGTGCGCGCGATGCGCGACAGTGTCCTTGATGGAGATCCCGTCTTCGGGGCCCGCCGCAACCGCCGTTCGCGCATCGACGCTCTCGAGCGTTTTCATCAGCTTCCGATACTCCTTGTCGGTCACCGCCAGAAGTTCGTTGCGGCCGGTTGCCGGCATGTCGGTTTCCCTCCTCGTCGCTCCGAGAGATTCGGTTTCGGCGTTTCGAACCCACAGGTGATCTCTGCAGCTATAGTTGAAGAGAGAGCTAGTGGAAAAGGGAAGCAGGGCATGACCGATCACCCTTTTCGGGGCGCCTCGGCCTGCCTTTGCAGTGCCACGATCGGGCTGATCGCTCACGCCCGTCTTGCGCTACACTCAACTGGCCATGCCGATGTCCTTTCCGCTGCACGCAACCTGTCTCGCGGTCTTCTGTTTCGCGAGCTTCGGCGATGTGGGCGACGCCCATGCGGCGACCGACTGTGCCGGTATTCCGAGCGATGCCACGCGGCTGGCCTGTTACGACGCGACCTATCGGGAGCCGGGGCAGGGTGCGCCGCGCTGGTCTTTGGTTGAGACCGTGGCCGCCCTCGACGACCGGCGCGAGGCCGAAGCCGCCGTCGAGGCTCTGGCGCCCTTCGAGGACCGGTTCGGGTCGCTGGTCCGCGCCTCGCTGCACCTAGCCTGCCGTGACGGCGGCCTGCAGGTCTGGGTCCACTTCGGTGGGGCCTATTTCTCGGAGCATGCGGGCGGGACCCGGATGACCTACCGGCTGGACGACGGTCCGCCACGCCAGCGCGACTTCGCAATCGCCAACGACCGCCGCAGCCTGGGATTCTGGACCGGCCGGGCGGCCGAGCTCTTTCTCAAGGAATTCGCGGGACGGCAAATTCTGACGGTTCAGGCGACGCCCTTCCGCACGAACCGGGCGACGGCGGTTTTCGATCTGACGGGCCTGCCGGCGGCCTTGCGGCGGGTGCGCGATATCTGCGCCGCCTGAGACCGAGCCGTTTCCCGAGGTGGAGGCGGCGCAGAACGGTCAGCGCAGAACGGTCAGCGCAGGACAGTCAGTTTCGACGGACAGCAAAGCTGCAGCGGCGGTCGCCGGACAGGCGATGTTCGCGACGCTCGACGATCACGTCCTTGCCCAAAGCCTTCTTGAACAACCGGGTCTCGCCGTCGCAGAGCGCGGGACAGGCGCAGGCCGCCGAGCGGATCGGGCAGTGGGCCTCCACCAGCAGGTACCAGCCGTCGGGCGAAACCTCGAGGGAGGCCTGATAGCCCTCGGCCGTCCGGCGTTTGGCCAGGGCCTCCAGCCGGGCCCGCAGGGGCATCTTGCGGTCGATGGTGCGGGCGTAGAGCTTGGCGAGGCGTTTGTCCCGCAGCGCGAGCACCTCGGCCGCACCTTTCTCGCCCAAGGCGGCTTGCAGACTGGTCAGGAGCTCGGCGGCGAGTTGGGCGTGGCCGTCTGCGGCTTCGCCGGCCGCCAGCTCCTCCGCCTTCGGCGTCAGGCTCCACAGCTTGGTGGGGCGGCCGACGCCGCCGCGTGCCAACTCGAAGCTGGTCAGGCCTTCGGCGCAGAGGCCATGCAAATGCTGCCGGGCGGCCATGTCGGTGACACCCAGGCTTTCGCTCAGGCGGGTCGCGGAACTGGGCCCGAAGTCCGCCAGCAGGGCCAGGATCCGGCCGCGCGTCGCACCCGGCCGGCGGGAGGCGGCAACCTCATCGCGCCTGTCGGTTGGGTTCGCCTCCGGTCTTTCCGGTTGCGGAACGCGGCGACTCGACGTGAAATCCATCTCTTCTGGTAAGCCGGCTTTCGGCGCTATGCAAGCGCGTCGGACGGCCAGCGCGCGCCTCCACCCCAAACGCGAAGCGGAGCTGGCATGCCTTCCGCCGTCTCTCCAGCGGTCTCCTCGCGCACCGGCTTCGGCATCGGCATGATGCTGCTGGGTATGGTGGGCATGGTCGCGATGGATGCCTGCGCCAAGTGGCTCAGCGGCGCCTACCCAATCAATCAGATCGTTTTCTTTCGCATGGCCTTCGGGCTCTTACCCGCCCTCGTCCTGGTTTGGGCCGAGGGCGGCTGGCCCAGCCTGCGGTCCGGTAACCTGAAGATGCAGGCCCTGCGCGCCCTGGCCGGGGCAGGGGCGATTTTCGCCTTCTTCACGAGCTTGCGCTATCTCGGCCTGGCGGAGGCCACGGCCATCGCCTTTGTCGCGCCGCTGGTGGTGACCGCGCTTTCGGTGCCGCTTCTGGGCGAAAGCGTGGGCTGGCGCCGCTGGACGGCGGTCACGGTCGGCTTCGTCGGGGCCATGATCATTCTGCGGCCAGGCTCCGAGGCCTTCCAATGGGCGGCGATCCTGCCGCTGGCGGCTGGTGTCTGCTATGCTCTAGCGTTGATCACGACGCGTGTGCTGGCACGGACCGACGCCAACGCAGCCATCGTCTTCTGGAACGCGCTGATCATCGCCGTCGCCGCAGGCCTCAGTCTGCCCTTCGCTTGGGTTACGCCCAGTTGGGGCGACCTTGGGCTCTTCGCCTTGATGGGACTGCTCGGCGGGGTCTCGATCTACTGGATCACGCTGGCCTTCCGGAACGCGCCGGCCGCCGTGCTGGCGCCCTTCGACTACTCGGCCTTGCTCTGGTCGACCCTGATCGGCTGGCTTATCTGGCGGGAACTGCCGGATGCCTGGGTCTGGGCGGGCGCCGTCCTCCTGATCGGCAGCGGTCTTTACGTGCTCTATCGGGAGACGCGGGCGAAGACGGCGTGAAGGTGCGGTCAGGCGCCCTGTTCGATGCGTTCCATATCGTCGTCGGAAAAGCCGAAGTGGTGGCCGATCTCGTGGATCAGCACATGGCGGACGATCCGCGTCAGATCCTCTTCGGTCTCGCACCAGTAGTCCAGCAAGGGGCGCCGGTAGAGGTAGACCATGTCGAGGGCCTGGGGCTGGTCGCTGACCGAGCGCTGCAGCAGATCGACTCCGCGATAGAGGCCCAGGAGGTCGAAGGGCGACTCCAGGTCCATCTCCTCCATCGTTTCCTCGTCGGGGAAGTCGTCGACGCGGATGACCAGACCACCCAAATGCTGCCGCAGTTCGGCCGGGATGGCCGCAAGCTGCTCGCGCGCCATGGCCTCAAGGTCGGCGAGGCTGGGCGGCGTCGAGGTCGCCTGCAGGTGGGCGTTCTTGGTCATGATGGCGAGACTCATGGGATCGGACCCTAACGCGGCTTGACCCGGGGGCCAAGCGCCGCCAAGTCCTGAGATCGGACGGAGAGGGATTCAGCGGGGAGGGATCGGGTAGAGCCGGCGGTTCGGCGGCTTCTGCCGATCCTTGCGGCGGCCGGCCATCCTGCCGGACGGCGTGGGATTCGTATGCGCGGCATAGCGCGGCAGACATAACGGCATTTGCGCGAACTGCAAGGGGAGTCACGGGGAAATGACGGCAAAGCTCACGGGCGAGGCGCGGACCCAGGCGCTAGCGGATCTGGACGGCTGGGCGGAGGCCGAGGGCCGGGACGCCATCGCCAAGACCTTCAAGTTCAAGGATTTCAACGCTGCCTTCGGCTGGATGACCCGCGTCGCCATGGCGGCGGAGATCGCCGACCATCACCCCGAATGGTTCAACGTCTACAACCGCGTCGAGGTGACGCTCTCCACCCACGATGCCGGCGGCCTGACGGAGAAGGATATCTCACTGGCCCGCCGCATGGATCGCTTCGCGGCTCAGTAGGCCCTCGGCCGGATCATGGCCCGGCCATCAGCAGAAGACGGTTTATGCCGCCGAAGACTTGGAGACAGGTGGCGATCTCACGCTCCAGCCGTTCGACTGGCAGATCGCGAAAGCGCTGTCCCAGGGCGTCGCGAATCTCGGCCAGACTGCGGTGTCCGTCGCAGAGTTCGGCGAAGGCGGCGGCCCGGGGCGGCAGCTGCAGCCGCAGGGGTAGGCCGTCGAAGGCTCCGGCTAGAGCGCCCTCTCGCTTGATCATGGCGGCGACCGCCGGACCTTCCCATTCGACCCAGGTCGGTATGGCTGTCGGCTGTGAGTCCAGCGGCGTACGCGTACCTTGGCTGAGGTACAGCGTATGTGTCTTCAGGTTGCCGGCTAGCTGTTCGGCCAGGCCCGCACGTTCCAGAGCCGAGAAGCCCTCCAACCGGTTCAGCAGGTCGGCAGGCAGGTAGGTGGCGGGATCGTAGCGCAGTGGTTCGATCCAGGCGGCGATCTCCAGCCCGGCCTCCGCGACCAGCTCTGCCAGCTCCGGTACGGAGTAGGCGACGTCCCGCTCGTGCAGTAGCAGGTCGACCAGTTCGGCGTCGCTGCGCTTGTGGTCGCCCAGGATCGGGTTGCGCGCGAAGCGGTTGGTTTTCGGCAGCTTGGGCAGCAGGCCTTTGGCGAGCCGAACCCGGGCCTGCAGGTCCAGGCCGTGGCCTAAGCGCCGCAGGGCGTCCTGGAGTTCGTAGACCCCGCTGCGGCCGAAACGGCCGTAGACCATGATCCCGAGACCCCCAGCGGGTGTCAGCGCCTCGGCAAGCTGGCGCAGGCCGGCCGCCGGATCGGCCAGATGATGCAGCACGCCGCAGCAGTCGATGTAGTCGAACTGCCCGAGACCGAGGCTCGCCAGGTCTTCGATGGCACCGCTGTGGAAACTGACGTTGGTCAGTCCGCGCCGGCGCAGGCGCGCTTCGCAGATGGCGCGCGAGGCCTTGGAGAGGTCGAGGTAGACCACCTCGGCGCCCGGCACGCCCGCGTCCGCCAGTTGCTGGGCGAGCATGACCGTACCGTCACCGGTCCCGCCGCCCGCCACCAGGGCGCGGAAGCCGGCCGGCAGGGGCGCGCCGGCTCGAAGGTAGTGCCGGATCTCCAGCAGCCGGCTCGGCGAGCCGGTGATCAGACGCCTGGATTCCTCGGCAGCATCGCGCGCCGGATAGGGATAGGCTTCGTACTGGGCGGCGACGGGATCGTCGTCGCCGCCGACCGCGCGGTCACCGGCATCGCTCACGGGCGGATCACCACCTTACCCGCCGTCTTGCGTCCGCGCAGATCCGCCAGCGCCTGGGCGCCCTGCTCGAGCGGATAGCTTTTGCTCACGTAGGGCTTGATCCGGCCGGCCTTGTACCAGGCGAAGAGCTCGGCGAACTGCGCGGCCAGCCGGTCCGGCGCCATCTTCCTGTTGGAGCCCCAGTACATGCCGTGGACGGAGACGTTCTTGACCAGCAGGATGTTGGCCGGGATCTGCTGCACCTCGCCGGCGGCGAAGCCGATCACCACCAGCCGTCCGCCCCAGGCTGTGGCGCGCAGGGAGGCCTCGAAGACCGGCCCGCCGACGGGATCGAAGACCACGTCGACCCCACGACCGTCGGTCAGATCGCGCATGCGGGTCTTCAGGTCTTCCCGGCGGTAGTCGATGGTGTCGTCGGCGCCGTGGTCGCGGGCGACCTGAAGCTTCTCGGGGCCGCCGGCCGAGGCGATCACCCGCGCCCCCATTGCCTTGCCGCATTCCACTGCCGCCAGGCCGACGCCGCCGGCCGCGCCGTGCACCATCAGGGTCTCGCCGGGCTGCAGGTCGGCGTGCCAGCGTAGCGCGCCGTGCGCCGTTCCGTAGGTCACCGCGAAGCCGGCCGCTGTCTCGAAGTCCATCTCGTCGGGAAGAGGGAAGAGGTCGCTCTGCCGGGCGACGGCGTACTCCGCGAAGGCGCCCAGGCCGGTGAGCGCCATGACGCGCTGGCCGGGCGCGACGGTGGAAACGCCGTCACCGATCCGCGCCACCGTTCCGGACAGCTCCAGGCCGGGTGCGAAGGGCGGCTCCGGCTTTTCCTGGTACTGTCCCCGAACGATCAGGGTGTCGGCAAAGTTGACGCCGGCGGCGGCGACTTCGATCAGAACCTCATCGGGGCCCGGTTCGGGGCGGTCCAGTTCACCGGGTCCGACCGAGGTACCGTCGAGAGCGCTGCAGACCAGAGCGCGCATGGTTTCTCCCGTCTCCCGTCTGAATTTCAGGTGATGGCTTCGGGGGCGAGGCGGATGGTACCCACTGTCTCCCCCCGCCGATTGACGATCGGTGGCTCCATCAGGGGGGCGAGCACCTGCTGCGCGCCCTCGTCCAGAACGCCGAGCCGCGCGAGCAGGCCGAGCATCACGACCTCGCTGGCGCGCTTGTTACCGTCGTCGATCTTGACGGCCACACCCAAGCCCAGCTCCGGAACCGCGCCGGCGAAAACGCCTTCGGCCCCCGTCTTCACCAGGGCGCGGCCCTGGGTGGCCGCGATGACCTTCGTGCAGAAGCGCTCGTGCCCGGCGACCATGACGGGATGTTCCGCCATGGCGCGGCGCACCCGCGCGCAGGCGGCCTGGCGCCCTTCGGGCTGATCGTCGGGCTGAGCGAAGCGCGCGAAAGCCAAGGCCAGGTTGCCGAGCGGCAGGCCATACTGAGGGATGCCGCAACCGTCGATGCCTCGGGGTGCGACGCGCAGATCCAGCCCGCTCATCGTCTCCAGGATCCCGAGTACGCTCTGTTGCACCGGATGGGCGAAGTCGATGTAGCCCTCGGTCGGCGCGCCCAGGTGCTTGGCCAGAGTCAGGAAGCCGCTGTGCTTGCCCGAACAGTTGTTGTGGGCCGCGGTTGGGGTTTCGCCGTGGGCGGCCAGGGCCCGCAGACTCGCCTCGTGGTAAGGCCAGTGGGCGCCGCATTCCAGGTCGTCGGGCGACAGTCCGAGGCGCTGCAGCCAGTGTTGGGCCGCCTCGGCGTGCAGCGGCTCGCCGTCATGGCTGGCACAGGCCAGGGCCACCTCGGCATCGCTGACCGCGAAGGCCTCCGCCGCCTTGGACTCGACCAGAGCCAGGGTCTGCAGCGGCTTGATCGCGGAGCGTGGATAGATCGTTCGGTCCACACCGCCCGCCGAGAGCAGGATCCGGCCTTCGATGTCGCAGACGGCGAAGGCACCGCGATGGATGCTTTCCACCATGTCGCCGCGCGTCACCTCGACCAGCACGGGGTTGTCGGCCGGCGTCAAACGGGCGGTCACGGAGGTTGTCGGGTCTTCGCCGCGACCGGACTCTTCGCTGTGAGCAGGATCTTCGCGGGGACTTTCGGGCGGGCAGGCAGGCGGGCACATAAGCGGTTCGAACTCGTCGAGGGACGGAAAAGGCGGGACGCCGCATTCAGCGGCAACCTTGCCGAAGCCTTGGCGGTCATGCAAGGAAGGGCCGCGATCCGATCGGGAAGGCGGAGCGATGCGCGGTTATTTCGGTTTCGGTGTGGAGGCCATCAGCAAGCCCATGAACCTGGGAACGCTGATGCGGTCGGCCCATGCCTTCGGTGCCAGTTTCTTTTTCACGCTCGACGCGGTCTTTTCGCCACGTCAGGTGCGCCAGTCTGACACCTCGGACGCCTCCAAGCATCTGCCGCTCTACGTCTGGGACAGGCTGGATGAGATGCAGTTGCCGCGTGGCTGCAGCCTGGTGGGCGTCGAGCTGACGGAGGAGGCGGTGGAGCTTCCCAGCTTTCGCCACCCGCTGGCCGCGGCCTACGTGCTGGGGCCGGAGCGGGGATCGCTCTCGCCCCAACTCCAGGAACGCTGCGATCTGCTGGTCAAGATCCCCACCCGCTTCTGCGTCAACGTCGGGATCGCGGGTGCGCTGGTGATGTACGACCGAACAGTGTCGATGGGACGTTTCGCACCGCGTCCGGTTACGGCCAATGCGTTGCCCGAACCTCTGCCGGCGCACGTTCACGGCGCCCCGGTGATTCGGACACCGAAGCCCGACTAGACTTCCGATCTGCAGCAAGTTGCTCCGACCGAGCGGCCAGTGGTCGGTCGGCCAAAACGTGTATCAATGCCGGATGAAGGGATTGATCAGCCGCCCGAGGAACCCGGTCAAGCGGATCGGGGCGTCGCTGACCACCAGGCAGAGGCACATCCCGCCGGCTTCTGCGACCGGAGCATGCTCCATGGAGCCGTCGGCAACCTGAACGTCGCCGCGGGCAAAGCGGCCGGACGCGTCCCGATAGGCCCCCTCCAGCACCAGGGTCACCTCCAGGCCGCCGTGGGTGTGGCGCGGTGCGCCGACGCCGGGCGAGATCCGCATCAGGCGCGTGCGCGTACCGTCGTTGCTCAGTCGCAAGTCGACTTCCTCGACACCGCGCAGCACCGGCTTCCACGGTAGGGCGTCCAGATCCGGGCCCACGTAGTCCCGCAGGACGGACGGCAGAGCGATGCCGTCGACCGGCTGCGGCTTCACCGGCGCGCAGATCTGCTGGTTCGGCGCCGAAGCCTCGTCGGGCAGCAGCCGAATCAGATCGAGCGTACGCTCCAGGGCGCTGTCGGACAGAGCCGCCGGCTCAAGCTGCTCCAGCAACGCGCCGCCCACCGTTTCGTATTCCTCGACCTCCACCCGCGACTCCGGGTTCAGGGCCATGTGGCTAGCGACCACAAGCGACAGCGGCTCGTTCAGCGCGCCGGTCGCGTAGGCCAAAAGCATTTCTTCGGGAACGCGAGATACCGTCATGACTCCAAACTCTCCTCGCGCAGAGCCTTCCGCAGGCGGCCCATCGCCAGGCGCAAACGCGACTTTACGGTTCCGAGCGGCAACTCGGTCTCCTCCGCGATCGTGCCGTGGGCCTTATCCTCGAAATAAGCCATACGCACCACTTCAGCCTGTTCGGGCGGCAGTGTCCTCAGCGCTTGCCGCACTCGTTCGTCGCTCTGACCCCGTTCCAGCTGCCCGTCCGCCGCCGGGGCCGGGTCGGGCTGCAGACAGGGGTCGGCCGGATCGAACTCCGGCCGCCGTTCGCGGCGCAGCGCGTCGATCCGCTTGTTGCGGGCGATGCGGAAGATCCAAGTCCCCACGCTGGCCTGTGCGGGATCGAAGGTCTCGGCCCGCCGCCAAACCATGATCATGGCTTCCTGGGCCAGCTCTTCCGCCGCGCCCGCCTCCGCGCCCAGCCGCATGAGATAGGCTTTCAGCCGCGGAGCGAAATGTCGGAACAACTCCGTAAAAGCAACCCGGTCGCGACCTTGTGCGACTGCGAGCAGCAATTGCTCCGGTGTCGGCGTTCCAACATCCGGATCGACGGTATCCCTAGGAGTCATCGCCATATCAAACGCGATTGCCCCGGATCCTGCAACAGAGACCGCAACAGTTGGAATCGCAGATCTGTCAGTTTCCGCAGGGGACGTCTGCTGCATAACCACTCCCTTTTGCTGAGAGATCTTACGCAGCGGCTTCGCGATCGGATCATCGCCGTGGCCAGACTATACCTGTTCGTACGAAAGACGGCGGTTCACGGGGCTCGCGCGATGTTGAAGGGGCGTCACGAAAATTCCAAGACTTTGCCGCGTTGCGGGGACTGGCGGCGCGCGTCGCGACACCTATAATGCCGCCATGGCCAAGCATCTGACATCTCTGGCGTTCGCCGCGACGCTGTCCGCCGCCCTGACCCTCGTCTCTGCTCTGCCAGCTGCGGCACAGACGGTTCAGCGCGTCGGCGACTTCACCGACTGGAGCGCCTTTCAAGCCCAGGAGAACGACCAGCCCGTCTGCTTCATCGTCAGCCGGCCGAAAAAGGACGAGGGCAACTACACCCGGCGCGGAGACATCTACGCCATGGTCGCCCAGCGCCCAGAGGAAAGCCGTATCGACGAGGCGACCTTCATCGCCGGCTATACCTTCCGGCCTGAGAGTGCGGTTACCGTCACCGTGGGCGAGCGGCAGTTCACCCTCTTCACCCAGGACGACGGGGCCTGGGCGCCGGACGACGAAACCAACCGGGCTCTGGTCCAGGCAATGATCAACGGGATCGAGATGGTGGTGCAGGGGGTGTCCTCGCGCGGGACCGCCACCCGCGACACCTATTCGCTGCGCGGTTTCACCGCCGCCTATCGTTCGTCGCGGGAAGCCTGCGGACTGTAGGAGCTGCGCCGCCGTCCCGCCGACGCCAGCTTTCTTGCCTGAGGGCGGCGCCTTGCTTAAGTAAGCTGCCATGTCGAACGCTGCCCATGCCGAGATTTTCGCGCCGCCCGCCGAGGGCGATGGCGCCCGCCGTCATCTGATCGGTCTCGATCTGGCCGAGATGACCTCGGCGCTGCGCGATCTGGGCGAACCCGCCTTCCGAGCCAAGCAGCTCTGGCAGTGGGTCTATCACCACGGCGCGACCGACTTCGCCGCCATGTCGAACCTCTCGAAGGCCTTCCGCGGCCGGCTGGCCGAGGCCTTCCGGCTCGACCGCCCCGGCGTCGCCAGCCATCAGGTCTCCAACGACGGGACGCAGAAGTGGCTGTTGACCTTCGCCGACGGCAACCAGGCGGAGATGGTCTACATCCCGGAAAGCGACCGGGGCACGCTCTGCATTTCCAGCCAGGTCGGCTGCACGCTGACCTGCAAGTTCTGCCACACCGGCACCCAGCGTCTGGTGCGCAACCTTTCCCCGGGCGAGATCGTCGGCCAGATCATGCTGGCCCGCGACTTTTTGGGCGAATGGCCGTCGCCGCGCGAAGATCGCGGTCTGACCAACATCGTGCTGATGGGCATGGGCGAGCCGCTCTACAACTACGACAACGTGGCCCAGGCCATGAAGATCGTCACCGATCCGCACGGCATCGCGCTCGGCCGGCGCCGAATCACCCTCTCCACCGCCGGCGTGGTCCCGATGATGCGTCGCTGCGGGGAGGAGCTGGGGGTCAATCTGGCGGTCAGCCTGCATGCCACCACCGACGAGGTGCGCGACCGCATCGTTCCGCTCAACAAGAAGTACCCCATCGCCGAGCTTCTGCAGGCCTGCCGCGACTATCCCGGCATCCACAACGCCCGGCGCATCACCTTCGAATATGTCATGCTGGCCGGCGTCAACGATTCCGACGAGGACGCGCGCCGGCTCGCGAACCTGCTGAAGGACGTGCCGGCCAAGGTCAACCTGATCCCCTTCAATCCTTGGCCGGGCAGCGCGTTCGAGTGTTCGAGCTGGGATCGGATCGAGCGCTTCTCGGACCTGCTGGCCGAACGCCATCTCTCGGCCCCCGTCCGCCGTCCGCGCGGCCGCGACATCCTCGCCGCCTGCGGCCAGCTCAAGAGCGCCAGCGAGCGAAAGAAGAAGTCGGAGCGGGAGGCGGCGAGTTCGCTCGCGTGACTCTGGCGTGCGCCGGGGCGCCAACAACAGGTTAGCGCCGCTTCGCAGCATCTCTTGCTCAGACGCCGCCGATCCCTATACTCCGCGCCGCTTTTCCCCGTCCGGTTCCGGAGTATCCCCCGTCCCATGTCCGCCCCTGCGTCCGAAATCAAGAAAGTCGTGCTCGCCTATTCCGGCGGGTTGGACACCTCCGTCATTCTCAAGTGGCTGCGCGAGACCTACGACTGCGAGGTCATCACCTTCACCGCAGACCTGGGTCAGGGGGAGGAGCTGGAGCCGGCGCGCCGGAAGGCGGAGCTGCTGGGCATCAAGCCGGAAAACATCTTCATCGAGGATCTGCGCGAGGACTTCGTGCGCGACTACGTCATGCCGATGTTCCGCGCCAACGCGCTTTACGAGGGCGTCTACCTGCTGGGCACCTCCATCGCCCGGCCGCTGATCGCCAAGCGGCAGATCGAGATCGCCGAGCAGACCGGCGCGGACGCCGTGGCCCATGGGGCCACCGGCAAGGGCAACGACCAGGTCCGCTTCGAGTTGAGTTACTACGCTCTCGATCCCGATATCCGCGTGATCGCCCCCTGGCGCGAATGGGACCTGACCAGCCGTACCAAGCTGATCGACTTCGCCGAACAGCATCAGATTCCCATCGCCAAGGACAAGCGCGGGGAGGCGCCCTTCAGCGTCGACGCCAACCTGCTGCACATCTCCGCCGAGGGAAAGATCCTGGAGGATCCCTGGGAGGCGCCGGACGAGCATGTCTTCTCCCGCAGCGTCGCGCCGGAGGAGGCGCCCGACCGTCCGACCTTCGTGGAGATCGACTTCGAACGCGGCGATCCAGTGGCGGTCGACGGCGAGCCTCTTTCACCGGCGGCCTTGCTGACTCGCTTGAACGAACTGGGCGGCGCCAATGGCATCGGCCGGGTGGATATGGTGGAGGGGCGCTTCGTCGGCATGAAGTCGCGTGGGATCTACGAGACGCCCGGCGGCACGATCTGGCAGGCGGCGCACCGGGCGATCGAGTCCATCACCCTGGATCGCGGCGCGCTGCACCTGAAGGACGAGCTGATGCCGCGCTATGCCGAGCTGATCTACAACGGCTTCTGGTTCAGTCCGGAACGGGAGATGCTGCAGGCCGCCATCGACCATAGCCAGGCGAAGGTCAACGGTCGCGTTCGTCTCAAGCTCTACAAGGGCGGCATCCAGGTCGTCGGACGCCAAAGTCCCGACAGCCTTTACAGCCTGGAGCATGTGACCTTCGAGGACGACGCGGTCTACGATCAGCGGGACGCGGAGGGCTTCATCAAGCTGAACGCCCTGCGACTGCGGCTGCTCTATCGTCAGCGCCAGGGATAGGAGTTGCACGCGGCCCGCCGCTTTTGCGCAAGGTTCATATCGTCAGAACGCGCTTCATCCTGAGCTTGTCGAAGGGTGCAGCGCAGCCGGCGCGAGCCGGCTTATCATAGGCTTACGTGCTGTTCGGGCCTGGCGGCCCGCGCTTCGCCCTTCGACAAGCTCAGGATGAAGCGCTCACGTGAGTGCGGTCAAAGGCTCACGTGAGTGCGGTCAAAGGCTCACGTGAGCGCCGTCAAAAGTCGTAGCAGATGCCCTTGCGTTCCCAGTCGCCGTAGCGGGTGGGCTCGGGGCCGCTGGGGCCGCCCAGCTCCTCAGGCTTGCGGTTGTCCGCGCCGACTTTCGCCTGGGTCTCCGCCTGGACTTCCTGCGCCGCCTTCGCGTCGGCTTCGGCGCGGGCCAGATCGGCCGGTGCGACACGGCGTTTGCCGGTCGGCGTCTCTGCAGCCGGCTTCGCGGGCTTTGCGTCGCGCGGACGATGGGACTTGAACAGTTCGAACATGTTGCTTGATATGGCGTCGAAACCTGGGGCTGCCAAGGCTTGAAGGGGTTTGCGCCGCCTGCCATCTGCTTGAGGGTCAGAAAACTTGATCTATCGATGAGACAGTAGGGACCCGCGTTTCCTCATGAACATGATGCGTACCTTCATGCTGATGGCGGCCATGACGGCGTTGTTCGTCGGCATCGGTTTCCTGCTGGGCGGCGAAGGCGGCCTGCTGATCGCGCTGGCGGTGGCCGGCGGCATGAACCTCTTCGCCTACTGGAACAGCGACAAGATGGTGCTGCGCATGTACGGCGCACGCCAGGTCGACGCCCAGACGGCCCCGACCCTTTACGCCCTGGTGGAGCAGTTGGCCGGGAATGCCAAACTGCCGATGCCCAAGGTCTACATCATCGAGAATCCGCAGCCGAACGCCTTCGCGACGGGGCGCAATCCCGAGAATGCGGCCGTCGCAGCCACCACCGGACTGCTGGAGCGCCTCTCGACCGAGGAGGTGGCCGGCGTGATGGCGCACGAGCTGGCCCACGTGAAGAACCGCGACACGTTGATCATGACGATCACCGCGACCTTGGCTGGTGCGATCTCCATGCTCGCCAACTTCGCGCTCTTCTTCGGTGGGAATCGCAACAACCCATTGGGCCTGATCGGCACTCTGGCCCTGATGATCCTGGCACCCCTGGCGGCGGCCCTAGTGCAGATGGCGATCAGCCGCTCGCGCGAGTACGAGGCCGACCGCATGGGCGCGGAGATCTCGGGGCGCCCGCTCTGGCTCGCCAGCGCGCTGGAGAAGATCCAGTCCAGCGCGGCGCAGATCGACAACCAGCCGGCCGAGCGCAACCCGGCGACGGCCCATATGTTCATCATCAACCCGCTGCATGCCCAGGCGGTCGACAGCCTCTTTTCGACCCACCCCAACACTGTCAACCGCGTCGCGCGTCTGCGCGCGCTCGCCGGCGAGATGGGGCAGGCGCCCCAGCCTAGCCCCTGGGGCGGGGCCTAAAGCACGCGGTTGCAGTCTTCGATACCTCTTCCGAAAGGGTGGTTCCGCGCCTGGACCCAGCCATGCGCGACCGGGATTTGCCGGACCGGCCGTCAGAGACCATGATCTACCCAGGTCAGTTCGGAAGAGTCCTTCCCAGGCGGAGGGCTCGCGCCCGTTCCTCAGCCGACAGGATGCGAAGACATGCCGCGCGACGAGGCGGCGCCAGCCCGCGATGCGGAGGAGGCGTCCCGGCCCAAACCGTCTCTGCTGATCTTGGTCGCCGTTTCGGCGATCGGGCCGCTGGCGCTCAATCTCTTTGTGCCCTCCATGCCGGGTCTGCAAGTCGACTTCGGCATTCCCTACGCGACGGCGCAGCTGACGCTGACGCTCTATCTGATCGGTCTCGCGGTGGCGCAGCTTATCTACGGGCCGCTGTCCGACCGCTTCGGCCGCCGACCGGTGCTGATCGGGGGACTCTGGTTGTTCGTGGCCGGCAGTCTCGCAGCGGCGGCGGCACCCAGCATCGAACTGCTGATCGCGGCGCGGCTCGCCCAGTCGTTGGGCGGCGCTGCCGGGATCGTGCTGGCCCGTGCCATCGTCCGGGACCTCTACGGCCGCGAGAAGGCGGCCAGCATGATCGGCTATATCACCATGGCCTGGGTTCTGGCGCCGATGGTCGCGCCCACCGTCGGCGGGCTGCTGGATCAGGCCTTCGACTGGCGCGCCGGTTTCTGGCTACTAGCCGGCGCGGGCGTCGCCGTGGTGCTGACCTGCCACCTCTACCTCTACGAGACCCATCACACGCGCAGCCTCGCTGCCGGTTGGCGTGGCCTGTGGGGGGCCTATCGCGGCCTGTTGCGGCACCCCCGCTTCAACGCTTACGCCTTGACCACCGGTTTCACCTCCTCGGTCTTCTTCTCCTTCCTCGCCGGCGCTCCCTACGTGATGGTCGAGGTCCTGGGCCGCAGCCCGGTGGAGTACGGTCTCTGGTTCGTGCTCTCCGGCCTCGGCTACATGACGGGGAACGGCCTGGCCGGACGTTTTTCCGAGCGTCTTGGCGTCGAGCGCATGGTGGCGCTCGGCACCCTGCTGGCGTTCCTCGGTGCCGCCGCCGCACTCGGCCTGTTTCTGGCCGGATTCTTGGCTCCCTGGGCGCTGTTCGTGCCGATGATGCTGGTGGCGCTCGGCAACGGCCTCGCCATTCCCAACGGAATCGCCGGCGCGGTCAGCGTCGATCCGCGTCTGGCCGGCACGGCGGCCGGGTTGGCGGGTTTTCTGCAGCTCGGCCTCGGTGCCGCCACCAGTCAGTCGGTTGGCTTTCTGCAGAGCTTCGAGCCCTTCGCCGTGGTTTACGTCATGACGCTGGGGGCTCTGCTCGCCGTTCTGGTTCACTGGCTGGCCTGTCGCCTCTGGCGCGAGCCGGAGCGGGGCGGCGACGAAGCGGCTGCAGACGGCTGATGGAACTGGCATACTAGATCTAGCGTTTATAGCCTGCGAATCGGCGACGACTCGGATTCGAATCGGGGACGTGAACAAACACGATTCGTTCTGACGACATCTTGGGAGTCGCGCTCTGGCGACCCCTAGGGCTTGCTAAACCTTTGATCGGACGGGTTATCGTTTTTGCTTTGTCCCAAGCTTCGCGGGGCATGGTACATAGAATGTTCACCGCAAGAGGCGCACATCCCGGGCGTTCGGCCTGATCTCCGTCAGTCCTGATCTCCGTCGGTCTGAGGGGGGCGCCCGATGCCAGAGAGGGAGAAGAGGGGTCGTCCATGTCCACGGCGCCCGATAGGGCCGCGTCGGCCGAGCTGCAGCCACTGAACGAGGCGCAGACCGGCGCGCCGCAAAGTCTCGTCCTGCCCCATCAGGGGCCGGCGCGGCGGCGCGATCCGCGCGACTTTCATCCTTTTCTGCGGCTCAACGCTCTTCTGGCGGACATTCCGCCCGGGTCGTCTCCGGCGCCCGATGGAAAGCCGATCAATCTGTCCGTGGGCGATCCGCAGATCGCGCCGCCTGCCTACCTTCTCGAGGACCTGACGGCGGATCTGGGCGCTTGGGGCCGCTATCCGCCGCCGCGCGGGACGAACGATCACGCCGAGGCCTGCGTCGCCTATCTGGAGCGCCGCTACAACCTGCCTGCGGGTTGGCTCGACCCGGCGCAGCACGTGCTGCCGGTGCCGGGGAGCCGGGAAGGCCTGTTCTTTGCCGCTCTGGCTCTCGCGACGGCCGGCGCCGACAGGGAGCCGGAGCGCAATGCCGTGTTGCTGCCCTCGCCCGGCTATCACTGCTACATGGGCGCGGCTGCCGTGGCGGGGCTCGCGCCGGTCTTCGTGCCGGCCACGGCGGAAAGCAACTTCCTGCCCGATCTCGCCGCCCTACCGGCGCATACCCTCGGCACCAGCCTGCTGGCCTACCTCTGCAGTCCCTCCAATCCGCAGGGTACGGCTCTCGATCTGGAGGGGTGGCGGGCCACGCTGCACTTGGCGCGGGCCTGCGGTTTCGCGCTGATGGCGGACGAATGCTACGCCGACGTCTATCTCGACAGCCCGCCGACCGGGGCGCTCGAGGCCGCGGTCGCGGAAGGCGGGTCGCTGGACGGGCTGCTGGTTTTCCACTCGCTGTCCAAGCGGGCCAGCGCTGCCGGACTGCGCTGCGGGTTCATCGCCGGCGATCCGGCCCTGATCGAGCGGGTCGACGCCTGTTTGCGTATCGGCGGTGCCGGCGTACCGCTGCCGATTCAGCGCGCCGGCACCCGCCTCTGGCGCGACGAGGCGCTGCCCGAGACCAGCCGCGCGTACTACCGCGATCTTTTTGCGCGGGCGGAGCGGATCCTCGCGGGGCGCTACGGCTACAGCCGTCCCTCCGGCGGCTTCTTTCTCTGGCTCGACGTGGGCGACGGCGAGGCGGCGGCCCGCAAGCTCTGGGCCGAGGCCGGACTGCGCGTCCTGCCGGGTGCCTACATGGCCGGACCCGCCGATTTGCCGGACAACGCCGGCGCGCGCTACATCCGGGTCGCGCTCGTCTACGATGGCGAGACCACGGAGCGGGCGCTGGCTCGCCTCGTCGAGGTGCTCGGCGACGGGCTGTAACGAAGACGACCTGACAGGAACGGACAGAGGCACGTCTAGGGATCATGGCACTTCAGGGAGCAGCGAGCGGCAAGCGGCGCGGCGGTGGCAAGACCGCCGGCGGACGTCGGCTCTTGCCGGCCGGTGCCGGCGATTTCCTGAGGAAGCGCGGCGCCGAGGCGCTCGGCGGCCTGGCGCTGATGTTCGGTTTGGCTGGACTGCTGGCCTTGCTGACCTATCACCCCGGCGATCCCGGTCCGAACGTCGCGACCGATGCGGCCGCGCGCAACCTGCTGGGCGGTCCCGGCGCCTGGATCGCCGACTTCTCTCTGGCCACGCTGGGGCTCGCGGCAAGTCTGGTGTCCCTCGTGCTGTTGGGCTGGGCTTGGCGCCTGCTGCGCGACAAGGCCTTGCCGCGCTGGGGGCTGCGCCTGGCCCTCTTCCCCCTCATGCTGTTGCTGGCCGCGACGGCTCTGGACGGCTTGCCACGCCCCGATGGCTGGGTGCAGGCCGCAGGTCCCGGCGGCTTTGTCGGCGACCTGCTGCTGGCCCGCCTGACGCAGCTGCTGTCCCTGTTCGGGCCCTGGCCGGACTGGATCGGGGCCGCTCTGGCGGCGGTTCCCGCTACAGCGGCCTTTGTCTATCTGGTCGCTCTAGAGGGCGGCGAATACCGGGCCGCGGGACGCGGCCTGAGGCGCGCCTCTGTCTTCGCCGGTCAAGCTCTGGCTGCCGGTTACCGCGGTGTTCGCCAGCTGACGGCACGGCCGCAGCCCGAAGAGGTAGGGCAAGCTGGAGCGGCTGTCCGTAAACGCCGGCGCCGGGCCGAACCGCACTTCGGGGCCGGGGCGGAAGAAGAGGCGCCGAACCCGCCGCCTACCGCCAAGCCGGCGGTGGCGACGCGGGTGGAGCCCAAGTCGAAGCCGCAGCCCGGCAAGCGCGGGCGGGACGCGGCCCAGGGCCGGCTCGCGCTGGAGAACGGCAGCTACGAACCACCGCCGCTGGCGCTGCTGGCTGAGCCGCCGCGCAGTCGTGAGGGCGCCCAAAGCCAGGACGCCCTGGAGAAGAACGCGCGGCTGCTGGAGGGCGTGCTGGAGGACTTCGGGGTCAAGGGCGAGATCGTGAAGGTCCGTCCCGGCCCGGTGGTGACCCGCTATGAGCTGGAGCCGGCGCCCGGCACCAAGACCAGCCGCGTGGTCAACCTCGCCGACGACATCGCCCGCTCCATGTCGGCGATCTCCGTGCGCGTCGCCGTCGTGCCCGGCTCCAGCGTGATCGGGATCGAGCTGCCCAACGCCAAGCGCGAGACGGTCTATCTGCGCGAGCTGCTGGCGGCCGATGCTTTCGAGAAGGCGGGCGGGAACTTGCCGCTGGTGCTCGGCAAGGATATCGGCGGCAATCCGCAGCTCGTCGATCTCGCCCGCATGCCGCACCTGTTGGTGGCCGGTACGACCGGTTCGGGCAAGTCCGTCTCCGTCAACGCCATGATCGTCTCGCTGCTCTACCGTCACGGGCCGGACAGGTGCCGCTTCATCATGGTCGACCCCAAGATGCTGGAGTTGAGCGTCTACGACGGCATCCCCCATCTGCTCAGCCCGGTGGTGACCGAGCCGAAAAAGGCCGTGGTCGCGTTGAAATGGGCCGTGCGCGAGATGGAGGAGCGCTACCGCGCCATGAGCCGGCTCGGCGTGCGCAACATCGACGGCTACAACGCGCGGATCGAACAGGCGCAGAAGTCGGGCGAAGTCCTGACCCGGCGAGTGCAGACCGGCTTCGACCCCGACACCGGGCAGCCTATCCACGAGGAACAGCCCTTCGAGCTGGAGACGCTGCCTTACATCGTGGTGATCGTCGACGAGATGGCGGACCTGATGCTGGTCGCCGGCAAGGAGGTGGAGGCAGCGATCCAGCGTCTGGCGCAGATGGCGCGCGCAGCCGGTATCCACCTGATCATGGCGACGCAGCGTCCCTCGGTCGACGTCATCACCGGCACCATCAAGGCCAATTTCCCGACCCGCATCTCCTTCCAGGTGACCAGTAAGATCGACAGCCGGACGATCCTGGGCGAGTCGGGCGGCGAACACCTGTTGGGCATGGGCGACATGCTCTACATGGCCCACGGCGGCCGGATCGCCCGCGTCCACGGTCCCTTCGTCAGCGACCAGGAGGTCGAGGAGGTCGTGGCCTACCTGAAGGCGCTGGGCGAACCGAGCTACGTCGAGGGAGTGACAGACGAACTGGACGGCGGCAGCGGCGACCTGGGTCTGATGGGCGGCGGACCCGGCGGGGGCAGCGGCAACGAGCTGTTCGACCGCGCCGTCGCGGTGGTGGCCCAGCACCGCAAGGCCTCGACGTCGTTCATCCAGCGTCAACTTCAGATCGGGTACAATCGCGCTGCGAACCTCGTAGAAGAGATGGAGGCGCAGGGCATCGTCGGGCCGGCCAACCATGTCGGCAAGCGCGAGATTCTGTTGCCCGACCACGGACCGGACGGAGACTAGAGTGGTACGCCTGTTCCAATACGCCTTACGGACCGTTACGCCCGGGCTGCTTGCCGCCCTGCTGACAACCGCCCTATTCGGCGGCGCGGCCCTCGCTCAAGATGCCGCGGAACCTTGGCGCAAGCCCGAGCCCTTGACGGCCGAGGATCGCGAAGACCTGAAGCGGGCGGAGGACTACCTGAACCAGATCGGGACTGTGCACGGTCGCTTCGTGCAGATCACCTCGACGGGCCACTTCAGTGAGGGCGACATCTATCTGCGCCGGCCCGGCGAACTGCGCTTCGAGTACGACGCGCCGGTGCCCTTGCTGCTGATCTCCGATGGCCACACCATGGTCATGTACGACAAGTCCATCGAGAGCGCTTCGCAGCTCCCCCTGTCGCAGTCGCCGCTCTGGTTCCTGACCCGCGATCCGATCGACTTCACGGACACTGTCGAGATCCTTGCGGTTGAGCGCGGCCAGGGCGCGCTGTTGGTTTCGATGCTCGGCGGGAGCGCGCTGGGCAAGGCGCAGGTCGACCTGTTGTTCAGCGACAGCCCCCTGGAATTGCGCCGTTGGAGCGTGGTCGACGAGCAGGGCTACATCATTCAGGTCTCTCTGGTGGACACCCAGTTCGACATCGCTCTGGAAGACTCGCTCTTTCAGTACCGGGATCTTCCGAACTTGGGCCTCGAGGGGCGCAGCGGCGGCAACAACTGAGCCGCCGCGGCTGCGAACCGGACTGGCCCGTCTCCTTATCCTGCGCTCTTCCGCCCGCTCGACCGGTCGCCCGCCGTCTTCTTCAAGACGATGCCACATTTGCGCGGCCACAATTGCCTGGTCGTGTTGTTTTTTCTCATCCTTTTCGGGAGCACCTCCCCATGCCCTTCCGCCAGCTGTTCGCGATCCTGATCCTCGGCACTGTCATGGCTGCCGTCGCGCCGGCCGCCCCCTCGCAGGCGTCGGAGCCGGCGCAGCTGACGCAGCAGGATCTGGACGATCTAGCGCGGCTGGAAACCTACCTGCGGTCCATCGACACGCTGGAGGCGCGGTTCCTGCAGGTCTCCTCGGACGGCGGTTTCGCACGCGGCGCGCTGTGGCTCGACCGTCCGGGCCGCATGCGTTTCGAGTACGATCCGCCGGTGCCCATTCTGCTGATCGCCAACGGGTTGGAGCTGCTCTACTACGACCGCGACTTGGAGCAGCCCACCTTCGTGCCGCTCTGGCAGACCCCGCTCTGGCTGGTCCTGAAGGAGGATGCCAGCCTGACCGACGGGATCGATGTCGTCGGTTTCCTGCGCACGCCGGGCGAACTGTCGGTCCGGGTCCGCGACGGCGGCGCGCCGGACGGTGGCGAGCTGGCACTGCGCTTCGCCAAGGAGCCGATGTCCCTGCTTGGCTGGACCGTGATCGACGCGCAAGGGATTGCGACCGAAGTCTCCCTGGTCGATCCGCGCTGGGGCGTGCCGGTCGACCGCTCCCGTTTCGAAAGCCGCGATCTCCCCAACGTCGGCCTAGGCGGCTGACTCCGGCTGAGGGCCTGCGGCTGCCGGTTAACCGCCCGCGCTTTCTTTTGCCGGTGCCGGTAGAGGCGGTGTGGTGCGGGCGCTCTCGGAGAGAAAGGGGCGCAGCAGAAGCTGGGGCAGGCTTTGTTCCACACGGCGCTCCACCCCAATAGTCATGCCAAGCCGCCGGGGCGTAGGGCTGCGCGAGCCGAACAGTCGATCCCAGAAGCTGAAGATCGTTCCGTAGTTGCTGTCGGTGTCGCGGCGCACCGCGTGGTGATGCACCCAATGGAGGTCCGGCGTGATCACCAGACGGCCGAGCGCGCGTTCCAGTCCCTGCGGCAGGCGCAGGTTGGAGTGGTGGAAGATCGCGGCGACCAGGACCAGGATTTCGAAGACCAGAACCGAGACGATGGGCAGGCCTAACAGAACGATCAGACCAGCCCGGAAGCCGGCGGAAAGCGCCACCTCGCCGAAGTGAAAGCGCACCGCCGTGGTGGTATCCAGGAAACGGTCGAGGTGATGGACCTCGTGGAAGCGCCAGAGAAACGGCAGCTCGTGGTTGGCCCGGTGCCACCAGTAGATGGCGAGATCCAGAATGATCAGATCGATCAGCAGTCCCTGCCAGCCGGACCACCAGTCGGGCCGCCAGTCCAGGCTGACGCTGGCGGCCCAAAGGCTGACTGGCACGACGAAGACCAGCGACAGTCCTGCATTGCCGAGCCAGAGCGCCGCGTTGCGGGCCAGACGCCGGGTTCCGAAGGCCGCTTCGCCGCCGCGCGGTCGGTCCGGCGGTTGTGCGGCCGGACGCAGCCGCTCGGCCAGGAAGAAGGTCGCCAGCCAGACCCCGACCAGCACCGCCTTCCAGGACAACAGGAATTGAATCGCGCCTTCCATGGCTCGCTAAATGGCCGAAACCCGGTGATCCGGCAAGACACGGAGGTGTGAGCCGACAGGCGGGGCAGTTATCGGGCTCTGCCGCCGTCTGGCCCCGTCACGTAGTTGCCTCGGCGCTACACGGCCTCGGCGGCGCGCTTCTTCTCCCAGCGCTTGCGCTCGTTTGGATCGAGCAGGCGCTTGCGCAGCCGGATCGACTGGGGCGTGACCTCGACCAGCTCATCGTCCTCGATGTAGGCCAGGGCCTGTTCCAGGCTCATGCGTCGGGGCGGCGTCAGCTTGATCGCGTCGTCCTTGCCGGAGGCGCGGACGTTGGAGAGCTGCTTGGCCTTGGTCGGATTGACCTCCAGGTCGCCGGGCCGGCTGTTCTCGCCGATCACCATGCCCAGGTAGACCGGCGTGCCGGGCTCGACGAAGAGAACGCCGCGCTCCTCTAGGTTCCAGAGGGCGTAGGCGACCGCGTTGCCGTCGGAGTTGGAGATCAGCACGCCGGAGCGGCGGCCGGAGATCGGCCCCTTATAGGGCGTGTAACCGTGGAACACGCGGTTCATGATGCCGGTGCCGCGCGTGTCGGTCAGGAATTCGCCGTGATAGCCAATCAGGCCGCGGGCGGGCGCCAGGAAGACCAGGCGCTGCTTGCCGCCGCCGGAGGGCCGCATCTCGGTCAATTCGCCCTTGCGCTGGCTGATCTTCTCGACGACGGCACCCGAGAATTCCTCGTCGACGTCGACGAAGACCTCCTCGAGCGGCTCCAGGCGCTGGCCGCCCTCCTCCTTGAAGATGACGCGCGGACGACTGATGGAAAGCTCGAAGCCTTCGCGCCGCAGGGTTTCGATCAGCACGCCGAGCTGCAGTTCGCCGCGTCCGGCGACCTCGAAGGCATCCTTGTCCTGGGTTTCCTGAATGCGCAGGGCGACGTTGCCCTCGGCCTCGCGCAGCAGGCGGTCGCGGATCATCCGGCTGGTCAGCTTGTCGCCTTCGCGGCCGGCCAGGGGCGAGTCGTTGACCGAGAAGGTCATGGCCAGGGTCGGCGGATCGATCGGTTCGGCGGGCAGGGGCGTCTCGACGCCGGGCGCGGTCAGAGTGTCCGCCACGGTCGGCTTCGCCAGGCCCGCTACGGCCACGATGTCGCCGGCCTCGGCCCGCTCCACCGGAACGCGCTGCAGACCGCGGAAAGCCAACAGCTTGGTCAGCCGGGCCTCTTCCAGAACCTCGCCGCTGCGCGACAGCGCGCGGACCGGCATGTTGACCGAGGCCACGCCGGAGTGAATGCGTCCGGTCAGGATCCGTCCGACGAAGGGGTCGGATTCCAAGGTGGTGGCCAGCATGGCAAAGGGGGCGTCGGGCGCGACCTGCGGCGCCGGCACCTGTTTCACGATCAGGTCGAACAGCGGCGTCAGCGTCTCGCGCGGGGCCTCCAAATCCTCCACGGCCCAGCCCTGCTTGGCGGAGGCGAAGAGGGTCGGGAAGTCGAGCTGCCGTTCGTCGGCGCCCAGGGCAGCGAAGAGATCGAAGACCTCGTCCTGCACCTCGAAGGGCCGGGCGTCGGGCTTGTCCGCTTTGTTGATCACCACGATCGGTGCCAGGCCGCGCTTCAGGGCCTTGGCCAGCACGAACTTGGTCTGTGGCATCGGCCCTTCGGCCGCGTCCACCAGCAACAGCGCACCGTCGACCATCGAGAGGATGCGCTCCACCTCGCCCCCGAAGTCGGCGTGGCCTGGGGTATCGACGATGTTGAGGCGCAGGTCGCCCCAGGACACCGAGGTGCACTTGGCCAGGATGGTGATGCCCCGCTCGCGCTCCAGATCGTTGGAGTCCATGGCGCGCTCGGCCACCTGCTGCCCCTCGCGGAAGCTGCCGGACTGGCGCAGAAGTTGGTCGACCAGGGTCGTCTTGCCATGGTCGACGTGAGCGATGATCGCCAGGTTGCGCAGGCTGGCGTTGACCGCGCCACCCTGGGGCTGGCCGGCTTGGGCCTTGTTTTCAGTCACGTCGCAGATCTCACGGAAGGTTGAGTTTTTCGGTCGCCAGCTGTTTCAGCGGGCGCTCCGGTCGCGGTCCCATATGGGAAATTGCTTCGCCCGCGCAAAGGGAGCCCAGTTCGCCGCAGCGATAAAGGCTGAAACCCTGGGTGTAGCCGTAGAGAAAACCGGCCGCGTAGGCATCGCCGGCGCCGGTCGTATCGACCACCGGGCCGACCGAGATGGCGTCCACGACATGCACTTCCTCGCCGGACAGCACGACGGAGCCCTTTTCGCTGCGCGTCAGGGCGATCACGTCGCAGTGGCCGCGCGCCTGCTGCAGGCCGCTGTCGAAGTCGTCCACCTCGAACAGGCTGGTGATCTCCGCCTCGTTGCCGAAGAGGATGTCGACATGGCCCTCGATCAGATGGCGGAAGGCGCCGCGGTGCCGCTCCACGCAGAAGGGGTCCGACAGGCTGAGCGCCACTTTGCGGCCCGCCGCGTGCGCGGCCTTGGAGGCCTCCAGAAAGGCTTTCTTGGCTGGTTCCGCATCCCAGAGATAGCCCTCCAGGTAAACGACCTTGGCACTGCGCAGGAAGTCGAGGTCGAGATCCTGCGGTCCGAACTGGACGGAGACGCCCAGGTAGGTCGCCATGGTGCGCTGCGCGTCCGGCGTCACGAAGATCAGGCAGCGGGCGGTCGGGGGACCGTCTGTCGCGGGCTGCGCGCTGAAGGCGGTCCCGCCGGCCCGGATGTCGTGGGCGAAGATGCCGCCCAGCTGATCGTTGCGGACCTTGCCGATGAAGCCGCCGGCGCCGCCCAGCGAGGCGATGCCGGCCATGGTGTTGGCGGCCGAGCCTCCCGACACTTCGACCGCCGGACCCATGGCGCTGTAGAGCGCCTCGGCCCGTTCCGTGTCGATCAGCGTCATGGTGCCCTTGTTGAGACCATGGGAGGCGAGGAAATCGTCGTCGGCGTGGGTCAGGACATCGACAATAGCGTTGCCGATTCCGACCACATCCAGCTCGGCTGCGGTCATGGTTCATCCATTCGGTAAGATGTGTTTGCAGCTCTGCCCTCTGCTGCCCGTGTCATCCCTACCCGAGCCAGCGCCGAAGGTCCAGCGGACTCACCGCTGCAGCAGGACGGGCCGAGGCCGCCGGAATCTCCGCAATAGCCTCGAAATTGCCACTTTGAGAGACACGGTAGAACGGGTTAACACGCGCACTTATGGTATCCGCACTCAGCAAAGCTTTCGGACAGCTGTCCGATCCCGCCTCCCGGCGCGTGATCTGGATGACCCTGTCGCTGTCCGCCGCCCTGCTGCTCATGGTCTGGGCACTGGCCGTCTGGGGCCTGTCGGCAGGGGCCGCCGGCCTGCAGGCATGGCTTGGGGCCGAGGGCTTCTGGGCCAGTCTGTTGGAGTGGCTGGTCGGTCTCGGCGGTTTCGTCGCTCTCCTTTTCGCCTCCGCGATTCTCTTTCCCGGCGTCGCGGCGGGTATCATCAGCGGTCTCTTCATCGACAGGGTGTGTCAGGCGGTCGAGGCGCGACACTATCCCGGCCTGCCTCCCGCTCGCGAACAGCCCTTCGCAGAGGCGCTCGGCGACGGTCTGAAGCTGCTGGCGGTGACGGTCGGTCTCAATCTGCTGCTGCTGCCGCTCTATCTCATCGTGGCGCCCCTTGCGCCTTTTGTATTCTTTGGCGTTAACGGTTATCTTTTCGGGCGCGAATACTTCGAGATGATTGCCGTGCGCCGCACCCCGTCCCGTCAGGTGCGCGACTTGAGACAGCAACACGGCGGAAAGGTTTTCTTCGCCGGCCTGGTGATCGCGCTGCTGATGTGGATTCCCATCTTCAACATCATCGTGCCGCTGGTGGCCGCCGCCTTCATGCTGCACGTCTTCGAGGGCCTGCGCGACAAGAGCGCGGGCGCCTCCATCCCTTCCCCTGCGTGATGTGAAAGGACTTCGTTATGTTCGGCAAGCGTAAGCCAGATACGCCCCAGTCTTCCGACAGCAGCAGCGACGCCGCCCGCGCCGCTTCGCGGTCCAGCAAGCCCGACGCTTCGGCCCTGCTCGAGCGCCAGCCCCAGCCGCCTGTCCGCCCGACCGGCTATCAGTCGGGCAGCGCCGCCAGCGCTCCGGCGCCTCGCAAGCCGGCGTCGAGCCAGGGCGGCGGAGACGGCGAGATGAAGAAGCTGATCGTCGGCCGCGACATTCGTCTGGCCGGTGAGATCACCGCTTGCGACAAGCTGGTGGTGGAAGGGCAGGTCGAGGCCGACCTGGCCGACGCTCAGGTGCTGGAAATCGCCGAAAGCGGGCTTTTCAAGGGCCGGGCCGAAGTCGACATCGCCGAGGTCAGCGGCACCTTCGACGGCGAACTAACGGTTCGCGAGCGGCTGATCCTGCGCTCCACCGGCCAGGTCAAGGGGACCCTTCGCTACGCCGAATTGGAGATCGAGCGCGGCGGCCGCGTGAACGGCAGCATCGAGGAGATCGCCCAGCAGAAGCTCGGCAACGGTGCCGCGACCTCCAAGATGTCGGCTGCCGACAAGGATCAGGACACGCCGATGTTCGGCGCCGACAAGAAGGACGGCAAGGGCCAGGGCGAGTCCGGCAACGCGGCGAAGGCCAGCGGCGCGGCGGGCTGACGGTATTCCGGTCCGAGAAGGACGCTTGAGGTCAGCTCAAGCGGGACCGGCGTCGCGGGCGCGTGACGACGCCGGGCGCAGCCTTCTCAATTGAGGCTGTGTCCGCGCAGCGCGTCGCGAGTTGGTTTTTCAGGTGTTTTGGGGGAGTGGCGTGTTGCGATTTACGCCGATGGTGGCGGCCTTGGCCGCGATTCTGGGACTGGCCGGCTGCGCGACCGGCCAGTCGGAGCGCGCCAGCGGGCCGGCGCAGGGCGGGGGACTTTACGGGGTCGAGGCTTCCTCGGTGGTCGAGGTCTCCCCTCCACGTGTGCCTAGTGAGTTGATCGGTGCGGCGCCGGAGCGGCTGCTCGCCGCGCTTGGACGGCCAAACGTTCAGCGCCGTGAGCAGCCCGCCGAGGTCTGGCAGTACGAGAGCCGGGACTGTGTGCTGGACGTCTTCCTCTATGCCGTCACGGCGGACAATGTCCAAGTCGTGCACGTGGAGGCGCGTGATACCGCGGCCCACGCCACCGCCGTGGCCCCCTGTCTGAACGGTGTTCTGCAGGAGCGCGTCGACTCCTGACGCCGAGCGACATCTCCTGAGACGACGGCCTTTCCCGAAAGCGGCAGCCGCGCGATCCGAAAGGAAGCTCCCTGGGCCGTCCTACAGGTGGTCGCGGTCGAGCCCGATGTCGGTCAGGGTTTCCGCGCCGAGGCCTCTCAGATCGTGGCGCAGGCGCAGCTCCTGCCGGGCCGCAACGATCTGCGCGCGCAGGTTCGCACCGAAACCGTTGACGTTGTCCCCCAGGTGAACGGCCGCGCGGCGCACCAGATCGCTGGCGCCGAGGCCGGGGATCGTGCTGTCCGCGAGGAAGGGTCTGTGGGCCATAGGTTCTCTCCGGCTCGAGTCACTCCGGTTGGTCGCGCTCAGCCGACAAGGACTGGCGACAGGAATTGACCAACCTGTCCGTTGAAGCCGAAATATTCCCGTGACCGCTTTAACGCCAATGCCGGTTTTACGCAGCGCTCATGCAGTGAGCGCAGGCGTCCGGCAAGAAATTCTTTAGGAATTCCAATTGTTTGTCGCGTCTAGGACAAGAGAGGTCGCATCCGCTCCAAAGCAGTGCTGAGACGGGCTTCGGAGCTTGCGAAGCAGAGCCGCAGATGCCCCTCGCCGCCGGGACCGAAGGCGGATCCGGGCGCCAGCCCGACCCCTGCCTCATGCACCAGACGCTTGGCGAAGGCGAGAGACTCCTCGACGCCCTCGACCTTGAAGAAGCTATAGAATGCTCCGGGCGGATTGGCCAGGGTCACGCGCGGCAGGTCCGAAAGACCCTGATAGATCAGATCCCGCCCGCGACGGCATCTCTCCACCATCTCCTTGACGAAGCCCTCCCCCTGTTCCAACGCGGCGATGGCGCCGTGCTGCAGAAACGCCTGGGGACCCGAGGTGTTGAACTCGATGATCTTGTCGAAGACGTCGCCCAGCGCCGGCGGATGCACGATCCAGCCGAGCCGCCAGCCGGTCATGGCCCAGGCTTTGGAGAAGGAGTTCACGGCGATCACCGGCTCCTCCGGCTCGGCCAGCGACAGGAAGGACGGGGCCGAAGACCATTCGTAGGTGAAGCGGTTATAGACCTCGTCCGCCAGCAGCCAGACGCCGTATTTGCGGGTCAGGTTCAGCACCTCGGCCAGACCGTCGTCCTCCAGCATCCAGCCGGTGGGATTGCCGGGTGTGGCGACGAAGAGGGCGCGGACCCCGGTCTTGAGCAGGTCTTCCAGCTTGTTCATGTCGAGCCGGAAACCGCCGTCGGGAGCATGGTCGAGGGACAGCTGAACGGGTTCGCCGCCCAGCAGGCGCACTGCTGAGACGATATTCGGCCAGATCGGGCTGACGATAGCGACCCGGTCGCCGGGACGCAGAAAGGCCTGAAGCACCACGATCATGGCGTTCATGCCGCTCTGGGTCAGGGTGATCCGCTCCTCGTCGGGGCGGGTCCCGTAGAGCGGGGCGGAGTAGTCGGCCAGCGCGCGGCGCATTTCCGGCAGGCCGCGCTTCATGGAATAGAAGGTCTGGCCCGAGCGCAGGGCTTCGATGGCCGGCTCGCTGATGAAGTCCGGCGTCGGCGCGTCACCCTCGCCGACCCAGAGACCGATCACGTCGTCACGCTCGAACCCGAGTTTCCAGACCTCTACGATCTGGGACTCCTCCAGGGTTTCCACCTCAGGCCGCAGCGGCAGGGGAGAGTTGTGAGCGGCCGCGCCGTGGGGAGCGGAGCCGTCGAGCGGTTTATCGGGCATGACTGGGCTGATCACTGATCGGTTGAGAGACGATCATTGTCGCTAACCGCTTTACGGGCGCGCCGCAAGGCTCCGATTGTCCCGGTGACGCCGGATGCCTCGCCTGAAGGTCTGGCGAGGGATCGTCGCGCCTTGCCGAATGCCGCTGTCGGTTCGGCGACGAAGATTGCAACCGTCACATTGCGGATGGCAGGTAAGGAAGATGTTCGCCGATCCGCGCCGTCTGATCTCCGCCGACCTCGTGCTTGCCGACCTCGATGGCTGCCTCGCCGTGCAGAACCGGCCGGTGCCTGGGGCCGCCGAACTGGCCGGGCGGCTCGGTCGTCGCTTGCGCCTCGTCTCCAACAACTCCACCGATGTCGCCGAGGGCCTTTCGGGTGTTCTGGCGGCCGCGAGCCTGCAGATCGCGGCCGACCGCATTCACTTGGCCGGTGAGACCCTTCTGCGGTCCCTGGCGCGGGAGCGACCGGGCGCGCGGGTGCTGCTTGCCGCCGCCGGCGCGGTGAGGGAGCTGGCCGTGCGGCTCGACCTATATAGCGAGACCGAGGAGGTCGAGATCGTCGCGCTCTGCCGGGATACCTGCTTCGGCTACGAGCGGCTGCAGGCGATCGCCGAGGCTCTGACTCAGGGCGCCGAGCTGTGGGTGGCCAATCCCGATCTGACCCATCCGGGATCCGGCGGCCGTCCGGTGCCGGAAACCGGATCTCTGCTGGCCGCCGTAAGGGCCGTGGCGCCGGACGTCGCGCCCCGGATCTTCGGCAAGCCGAAACCTGAGCTGTTCCGCGTCGCCCTCGAGGCAGCCGGCGTTCGCGCGGAGGATGCGGTCATGCTGGGCGACAACCCGAGCACGGACATTGCCGGCGCCGAAGCCCTCGGCATCCCCGCTCTCTTGATCGGGCCTCACCCGGACGCCGTCGCCCCGGATCTCGCAAGCCTGCTGGCGCTTGCCCTGAGTCCCAGTGGACTCGAACCCGAAGGAGTCGTCGCTTGAAGTTCATCCATCTGACCGACACCCACCTGGTGCCGGCCCCACGCAAGCTCTTCGCGCTCGACCCCAGAGCGCGGCTGAGAGCGGCGGTGGCGGACATCAACCGACGGCACGCCGACGCGGCAATGGTCGTGGTGACGGGCGATCTGACTCACTGGGGCGAGCCCGAGGCCTACGGAGAGCTGAAGTCGGCGCTCGACGCCCTGACGCCGTCCTACCGCCTGATCCTCGGCAACCACGACGACCGCGCCAACTTCCTGGCCGCCTTTCCCGACAGTCCGACCGATCCCGAAGGGTTCGTGCAGTGGACGGAGGAGACCGAGGCCGGGCTCTTCGTCTTCCTGGACACGCTGATTCCCGGCAGCGACGGCGGCCGGCTCTGCGAGGTTCGGCTGGCCTGGCTGGAGGAGCAGCTGACCGCGGCCCGGGGGCGGCCGCTCTACCTGTTCTTGCACCATGCGCCGCTGGATCTCGGGATCCCTGGGATGGACGCGATCCGCCTGCAGAACGCCGAAGCCCTGCTGCCTCTGCTGCAGGCTCAGGGCGGCTTGCGCCATATCTTCTTCGGGCATATCCACCGGACCATCGCCGGTTCCTGGCACGGGCTGCCCTATTCGACCCTGCCGGGCACCAACCATCAGGTCCTGTTGCAGTTTCACCGCAAGGACGTGCCCGGCAGTCACGAACCGCCTGCTTACGGTGTGGTCTTCCTGCGGCCGGAGGCCGTCGTCATGCATGTGCAGGCCTACCTGGACGACAGCCCGCGCTTCGAGATGACCGAGGCGACCGAGCCCGCGCAGACGCTGGAGGAGCTGCCGGCGCTCCAAGAGGAGCGGCAGCCTGTGCCTGCCGAATAGGCCTGGAGCGCGGTGCCGTTTCTACTGCAGGTCCGGCGCCGCGCGGCCGCTCGCGCGGCAGGCGGCAGTCAGGGTGTTGGCCAGCAGGCAGGCGATGGTCATGGGGCCGACCCCGCCGGGGACCGGGGTGATCGCGGCCGCGACCCGGCTGGCGGCCTCGAAATCCACGTCGCCGACCAGCCAGCCCTTGCCGCCAGGCGCCTCGGGTTCCAAACGGTTGATTCCGACGTCAATCACGGTCGCGCCGGGCTTGATCCAGTCGGCCGCCACCATGCGGGGCCGCCCGACGGCGGCGACCAGGATATCGGCCTCGCGGCAGATCGCTGGCAGGTCGCGGCTCCGTGAATGGGCCACCGTGACCGTGCAGTTAGCCGCGAGCAGCAGTTGCGCCATCGGCTTGCCGACGATGTTGGAGCGGCCGAGGACGACCGCGTGCTGACCCGAGAGGTCCCCGAACCGCGCCTGCAGCATCATCAGGCAGCCGAGTGGCGTACAGGGCACCAGGGCATCTTGCCCGGTGGCGAGGCGCCCGGCGTTGAGGATGTGAAAGCCGTCGACGTCCTTCGCCGGGTCGATGGCGTTGATCACCGCCGCCGCATCGATCTGCGCGGGCAGGGGGAGCTGAACCAGGATGCCGTGAACGGCCGGGTCACGATTCAGGCGTTCCACCAGCGACAGCAGCTCGGCCTGGCCGGTCGTCGCCTCCAGCCGATGTTCGAAGCTGCGCATGCCGACCTCCTGGGTCTGGCGCGCCTTGTTACGGACGTAGACCTGACTGGCTGGGTCCTCGCCGACCAGGACGACCGCCAGGCCCGGCTGCAGAGCGCCGTCAGGGTGTGAGTCCGCCGCCAGCAGGGACACCTGCGCGGCGACCTTGGTCCGTAGAGAGGCCGCGAAGGCCTTGCCGTCGATGATCTCGGCCGTCACGCTGTCTGCTTCCCCCAAGTCGAAGTGCCCTGTCGGGACGGCTTTACGATCCGTCCGGCGATGTCGTCCAGTCCGGCGGCGACGCGCAGTCGTGGAAAAGCGTCGCCGGCGGGGGCTTGCCCGCTCCGGACCCTGCCCGGATCGCCGGGGGCCGTGGCCGGCCGTTGTCTAGATGCCGTAGGCGATAGAGCCGAAGGTTTCGTGAACCAGGCGCTGCACGAAGATGATTCCGATGATCAGGACCATCGGCGAGAGGTCGATACCGCCGAGATCCGGCAGGATGCGGCGGATCGGCTGCAGCGCCGGCTCGGTTACCCGGGCCAGGAAGTCGCGGATGGTGTAGACGAACTGATTGTAGGGGTTCGCCACGTTGAAGGCGATCAGCCACGACAGAACGATCGAGGCGATCAGGAAGATCAGGTAGATCTGAACGACTGTATCGAACAGCCAGAGCAAGGCGGACATGGGTTGCGCGATGGCTCCTTCGCCGAAATCGGGCCGGACCGGCCTCCAGCGGCCGACGGCGTCTGATGAGCCTTAACGCCCTCTTCGCCGCAAGGGGCGGCGGACGGCCGGGCTAAGGCCCGCTAGATGTGCGGACAACGGGCGAAAATGGCAAGACCGTTTCGCGGGGGCCGCAGGGGGGCCGCCTGGGCCAGGCGTGCGTCCTCTCGACGCTTATTGACAAGGGACGGGTATTGACAAGGGACGGGTCGCTACCCAGTATCCGCCGCCTCGACAGGGGCAGGCCGAAGACGGCGTGCGGCAAAGGTTTGCCCCCGTCCCGGTTGGGGCCGTAGCTCAGTTGGGAGAGCGCAGCAATCGCACTGCTGAGGTCAGGGGTTCGACTCCCCTCGGCTCCACCATTTCCGCCCTTCTAGCCTGGGGTGGCAGTCCACACTAAATTCGTAAGGTGACTGTGTTTCCTCCGAAGCCTCGGCGTCGAAGGACTTCTTCAATCTCACTCTCTCACGATCCGTGACTTTCCATCGCCTTTCGGGTCCGGATCGAAGCGGTCACCAGAGGGTTTTCAGCCCTCTCGGCGTTTCGATCTCTGCCCTGTAGCGAAGGGCATCCCCCTCGCTGACGCGCGGATGGCTTCGAAGACCGACCTGTTTATAGAGGGTCGCGATCTCTTGCGGCGACGGATGTTCGAGTGTGAAGGCGGCGAGGCGGGCGCCCTGGTCCTCCAGCCGGCCGGCTGGGGAGGAATGGCCCGCCCGATCGATCAGCGCTGGAAGCGCGCCGTCGAGGGGCAGCGACCCGTCGGGTAAAGAGGAAAAGTGGAAGAATCGGCCGCCGCCCGAGAGCCGAAGCTTCGAGCCGAACAGCGGCCCGTGATGTTCCAGCACCCGGTCGATCCGATCGGTGCGCGCCACCCACGCTCTCAGACGCCGGCCCGCGTCCCAGTCGGCGCGCACGCTGGCCGGGTCGGCGAGCCCGAACCATCGCGCCGCCCTTGGCCGAGGGGCGCTCGGGTCGATGGCGATCACCTCCAGGTAGATGGCTTTCCCCAGTCCCAGCCGATGATTGTGCGTGCCCATCTCCGGGTGTGTGCCGCCGTAGGGGATATCGAGATCCAGGCAGGCACATAGATGTGCGACGCCTTCATCCAGGGACGGCGCGACAACGGTCAGATGATCGAGTTCGAGCACGGCGTTCGGAACCCCCCGTTTGTCGGCATATGGTCGTCGCACCCGAAGCGGGCTGGCAAGCCAGGGGCCGGCTCCTCTACCGGCCGTCGCTTGCAACGCTCCGGCGGGGCCGGCCGCCGCCTGCGATGCGCAGGAGTTCGGCGCGGTCGAGGAGGCGGGTGGCGTTGCGGACCGGCCGTGTGATCAGGCCTTCCTCGACGAGGCGGGAAAAGGCGCGCGACACCGTTTCCGGCTGCAGAGCCAGATAGTCGGCGATGTCCGAATGAGTCATCGGCAGATGCACCTTGTCGGGTGTGGCCTCCGGTTGTGCGCCGCGATCCGACAGTTCGAGCAGGAAAGACGCGAGGCGTTCGGCCGGCGTTTTCTTGCCGATGTTGACGCAGTGGTCGCGCAGGATGTGGGTCTGTTCGGCGACCTGCGCGTCGTAGGCCCGGCCCACGGAGCGGTCGGTCGATCTGATTTCGTTCAGCGTCTCCCCGTGTAGGGCGCAGATAGTGGTCGGGCGCAGCGCGAAGATCTCTCCGAGGAAGGGGTGGTGCGTGAAGGGGTGGTGCGTTCTGCGCAGCTCGACCAGATCAGCCTGAAGCAAGAGTTGAGAAAGCGAGCGCCGACCGTCGCTCAACCAAGTCTGGACCGCCGCCGCTCCGTTGCAGACTGCCAGGACCGGCCGCTCGTTGGATCGACCGTCGTTCAGTCGGTCGTCTCTTAGAATTTCTCCTTTTTCGAGGGAGAAACTGCGAGACCGCCTGGACAACTTCTTCCGATCCATGCGTTCCATGACGTTGCAGATCCCCCGGTCCGAGCGGGAAAATTGGCAGCCATCGCACCTGTCCTCGGACATGGAATTGTCCTCTCATTCAAGAAGTAGAATGGGTATTTGAATGTTTTCATTTGCTCACGACTAATTTTCCTTTTTGTATGTCAACGTATCTTCTCTACAAACGCCCATTTTGCTGTGTCGACATTGATTGTGGTCAATGCATTGGATCCGATTTCCTGTTTTTGTCGAACCGGGATGAGATCGAAATAAGGAATGCATTATGACCCAAGAAGGCGCATCCGAGCGGGCCTGCGCGTCCGCCGGTTGGTTGTCGAGGTGGGGTAGGATCGTACCGGCCGGTCTGGCCGTGCTTGCCCTGGGCGTATCGGCTGCCGTGGCGCAACAGGCCGACGGCGAGGTCTTCGCTCCTCTTCCAGAGGCCCCCGAAGTCGATCAGGCGAAGGCCGATCTGGGGCGGTCGCTCTTTTTCGATACGCGACTGTCCGGCGACACCGCCAGTGCCTGCGCGACCTGCCACGCTCCCGACCTCGGCTGGGGCGACGGCATGGCCCTGTCGAACGGCTACACCAGCGTTCTTTACTTCCGGAACGCACCGGGGCTGTTCAACGTCGCTCACCGCAACTTCTTCATGTGGGACGGACGCCTCGACGGCGCGGATCTGCCGACCGTCGTGCGCGACATGATCACCGAATCTCATACCATGCAGATGGACAGCCGCTTGATGCAGGAGCGGCTGAAGCAGATCCCGGAGTATGCCGAAGCTTTTCAGTCGGTCTTCGGCACGGACCCCTACGGCGGTCGGATCTACAGCGCCATCGCCGAGTACCTGAAGACCATTCGGACCGTCGATGCGCCTTTCGACCTCTTCCTGCGCGGAAACGACGGTGCCCTGAGCGCTGAGGCGCGGCGCGGTATGGAGGTCTTCGCGGGCAAGGCCAACTGCACCGCCTGCCACAGCGGATCGATGCTGTCGGACGGCGGTCGGCATGCAACCGGCGTGCCGGACCATCCGGCGCTCGCGCAGGAGGCCGAACGCCAGATCACCATGCTGCGCTTCTTCGCAACCATGGGTACACCCAACTACATGAATCTGCGCCAGGATGTCGGCGCCTATGTCGTCTCCAAGGACGCCGAAGATATCGGCCGTTTCGCTACGCCGTCTCTTTGGGACGTCGGCCAGACCGCGCCCTATATGCACTCGGGCGTTTTCGAGACGCTGGCGGAAGTCGTGGATTTTTACGACGCGGGGACCGAGAGCCTGCCGCCGCTCGACCTCACCGATGAGGAGAAAGGCGACCTGATCGCCTTCCTGGAGAGTCTGACCGGTGCCGCGCCGGATGCGAGCCGGCCCGAGCTGCCCGCGTACCAAGTCCGCACCCGCGGCGAGAATTAGGAGAGATCGACATGACATCCCGTCGTTTACTGCTGGGGTCCCTGACCGCCGGTCTGCTGACGGTCGCCGGTCTCGCCGCCGTCGCTCAGGAGGTGCCCCCGCTTGCCACCCTGCCGCCGGTGCCCGTACCGGCCGACAACCCCATGACGCCAGAGAAGGTCGAACTCGGCCGCCAGCTCTTCTGGGACGGCCGGCTGTCCGGCAACGGCGCCATGGCCTGTTCCGTCTGTCACCTTCCCGAACTTGGCTGGGGCACGGCGACGCCGATTTCTTTCGGTTATCCGGGGACCGAGCACTGGCGGAACTCCCAGACGATTCTCAACAGCGCCTATTACAACAAGCTGTTTTGGGAGGGGAACGTGACCTCCCTGGAGGCTCAGGCGCGCGCGGCCGCCGGTGGCGGCGTGGCCGGCAACGGCGATGGCTCCATGATGGAGATGCGCTTGCGGTTCGTGCCCGAATACGTCGAGGCCTTCCGCGAGGTGTTCGGGACCGATTGGCCCAAGATCTCCCAGGCTTGGCAGGCGATCAGTGCCTACCAGCGGACGATCGTGACAGATCCCGAACAGGTCCCGTTCGACCGCTATTTGGCGGGTGACGAGAGCGCACTGTCGGATAGCGCGCTGCGCGGCAAGGATCTGTTCGAGGGACAGGCGGGTTGCATCGCCTGCCACAACGGCGCCTTGGCCTCGGACCAGGGTTTCTATGCACTGGGCGTGCCCTCCGCGCCTCAGTTCGAGGACGATCCGCTGTTCCAGATCACCCTGCGTTGGGAGCTTTATCAGAAAGGTATGCCCGAAGCCCTCTACCGTGAGGGCGGGGACGACCTGGGGCTCTTCCACGTGACCAAGCGGCCCGAGGACAAGGGACGTTTCCGGACGCCCTCCCTGCGGGAGCTGCGCTGGACCGAGCCCTACATGCACAACGGTGTTTTCGAGACGTTGGAGGAGGTGGTCGCCTTCTACAACGAAGGCGGCGGCGCCGGGAACACGGTGCTCTCCCCGCTCGATCTCGACGACCAGCAGCAGGCCGATCTCGTGGCCTTCCTGGAAGCCTTGTCGATGGACGAGCCGCTTCTGCAAGACCCTCCCGAATTGCCGCAAACCCAAAACTGGGCGGAGTTTCCAAATGAGCAAAACTGATCTGAAAGAGCCCGCGTCCCGCGCAGGGCAAGCGCGCAAGCCGGGCCTCTGCATGGCGCGCCGTGAATTCCTGATCCTCGGCGGCAGCGCGGTGGCCGTGCTGGCCACGGTCGGCAGCGGTGCCCAGGCGCAGCAGCTCGTCTCCAGCGGTTATACCCGCAAGGTCATCGGCCGCCTCTCGGAGCTGCAGCCGGGGTCGGAGGTGCCCTTCACCTATCCGACCGACGACATCGACAACTCCCTGGTGATGCTGAACGAACCCGCCGGCGGCGGAATCGGGCCGGATCGCAACGTCGTGGCCTTCAACGTCGTCTGTCCGCATATGGGCAGCTACATGACCGGCACCTTCAAGCCGGAGCACAGCGTCATGGGTCCCTGCCCGCTACACCTCTCCACCTTCGATCTGACCAAGCACGGCATGGTCGTCTCCGGTCACGCGAGCGTCAGCCTGCCGCAGATCGTGCTGGAGCTGGACGGGGACGAGATCGTGGCTACCGGCGTCATGGGTCTCTTCTACGGCTACAACCGCAATCCCTCCGGGGCGTAAGGGAAACACTGCAATGACCGACATGATTGGCAACATCGAACGCGTGCCCCTGCCGCCTGTGACGGCCGAACTGCTGACGACGGCCTGCTCCTACTGCATCGTCGCCTGCGGCTACCGGGTCTACCGCTGGCCCGTGGGCCAGGAAGGCGGCCCCGCGGCGGACCAGAACGCGCTTGGGATCGATTTTCCGACGGCTGGCGGCTCCTGGGTCTCGCCGTCGCAGCACAACATCGCGCTTCACGAAGGGCGGGAGCACCATGTGGTGGTGATGCCCGATCCTGATACCGAGGTGGTGAACCCCTATGGCAACCATTCGGTGCGCGGCGGAACCCTGGCCCAGAAGATCTACAATCCCAATACGCCGACGCGCGACCGCCTGAGGAACCCCATGGTCCGGGTGGCCGGTGTGCTCACGCCCGTCTCCTGGGATCTGGTCACCGACGTGATGGCGGAAGTCTCCAAGCATGTTCTCCGCAATCACGGTGAGCATGCCTGGGGCATGAAGGCTTACTCCTATGAGTATTTCGAGAACACCTACGCCATCTCGAAACTGGTCAACCGGGGGATCGGCACGCCGGTCTTCGCGCCCCACGACAAGCCGCAGGCGGCGGAGGATGCCGCAGGCCTGGACGACAGCGGCGTCAATTCCTTCTCGGCCTCCTATGCCGACTGGGGATCCTGCGACGTCGCCTTCCTGTCGGGCGTCGATCCCTACGAGACCAAGACAGTCCTCTTCACCGACTGGATGATGTACGGCGACAATCCGTCGAAGAAGATGATCTTCGTCACGCCGCATCGGACCATGGGGGTGGAGTACGGCCTGCAGAACGGCGGCCTCTGGCTGCCGATCACACCCGGCACCGATACAGCCCTGCACCTGGCCATGGCGAAGATCGTCCTGGACAACGGCTGGCAGGATCAGGAGTTCATCGACCGCTGGATCAACAACCGCTGGGAAATCGAATCCGGCTACGGCCGCGGTACCCGCAACACCCGCTGGCAGTGGCGCACGACCTGGGGCCGTTGGCAGAGCGACTGGGAGGACTACCAGAACTTCATCGCCGACGAACCGGCGGCCCGGCTTGAGGAAGCCGCCGCCATCACCGGACTGGACGCCGACCTGATCGAGGCGGCGGCGGAGATGATCGCGCGGCCGCGCGAGGACGGCAGCCGCCCGAAGACCTCTTTCATGCTGGAGAAGGGCAACTACTGGTCCAACAACTACATGAACACCGCCTCCCTGGCGTCGCTGGCTCTGGTCTGCGGGGCGGGCAACCGTCCGGGACAGGTGATCTCGCGCGGTGGCGGTCACCAGCGCGGCGGTATGAGTGCCGGCGGCGGGCGCGGCTTCCTGAGCCCGGAGAAGCATCCCGGACGGCGGAAGAAGTCGCTCAACGTCGACCGTTGGGTGATGGACGGCAAGGTCCGTTTCATGTGGACCATCGGCCTGACCTGGTTCCCCGCGATGCTGGCCTCGCAGGCCCTCTCAACGCGGGTGGCCGAGCTGACCGTGCGCAACCCGCACCATCCGACCAACGTCAATCGCGATCATCTGATCGAGACCTTGATCGCCCGGGTGGAATCCGGCGGCATGGTGCTGGTCGACTCCGACATCTATCCGGTCGATCCGCTCAACACCCAGTACGCCGACATCGTGCTTCCGGCCGCCGGTTGGGGCGAGGTCGACTTCACCCGCTGCAACGCGGAACGCCGCCTGCGTCTCTATTCCAAGTTCAACGACGCGCCCGGCGACGCCAAGCCCGACTGGTGGGCCATCGGGCAGTTCGCTCAGAAGATGGGCTTCGAAGGGTTCGACTGGGCCGACTCCAACGAGATCTTCGAGGAGGCGTCGCGTCATTCCCGCAACGGTGTTCTGAATTATCACGCCCTAGCGGTTCAGGCGAAGCGGGAGGGTAAGTCCGGTCACGAGAAGCTGCGCGAGTACGGCACGACCGGCATTCAGACGCCGATCCGCATGGTGAACGGTGAGCTGACCGGAACCGCGCGTTTGCACGACCCGCAGAACGACTGGGGCGAGCTGGAGGACGTGACCACCGACAAGAAGTGGCTCTACGCCTTCGGAACTCACACCGGCAAGGCCAACCTGCTGAAGACGCCTTGGAACAACGATAGCTGGTCGGACTTCTACGAGGCCATCAAGCCGCGGCCGGAGAAGGGCGAGATCTGGATCACCAACGGTCGGGTGAACGAGACCTGGCAGTCCGGCTTCGATGATCTGCGCAAGCCCGAGTTGGCCCGTCGCTGGCCCTGGCCGCATATCGTGATCCATCCCGACGACGCCGCGCCGCATGGCATCGAGTCCGGCGACCTTGTCGAGGGCTTCAACGATACGGTCTACGTGCAGGAGGGCGAGCCGGTCGGCGTGAAGTCCGACGATCTCAGCTTCACGAAGCTGCTGGAGAACGGACACATCCGCACGACGACCGGACAGTTCGTCGCCGTCGCCATCGTCTCCGACGAGATGCGGCCGGGCGTCGCCAAGGCGGCCTTCAACTACCCGGGGTCCATGGCCAACGCGGTCTGCCATGCCGTTCCGGATCCTGTCAGCGGCAACTACCGCTACAAGCTTGGGCGCGGCGTCCTGCGTCGGATCGGGCCTTCGGCCTACAAGGAGAACTTCCTTGAGATGTCCCTGAAGCCGAGGCCGATCATCACGACCTAGATCGGCTGTCTCATACCTCCGTAGCTAGGCCTGGGCGGCCCGTTTCGGCGGGCCGCCCCTTCTTTTATGGAGCCATGCCGACCCCCGCGGCTGGCTGTAGGTTATGCTCCAGTCGCACTTTGAGGCATCGCCGGAATGTCCGTTGGTTCGGGTGCGGCGCCCAAGGCCGTGAGCATGGCGTGTATCTGTCCCCGATGATGGGTTTGGTGGTTGAAGAGGTGAACGACACAGATCGCCTTCGACATCTCAATCCGCTCCGAGCCGTCGAGCGGATACCAGGCGACGGTGCCGCGCAAGTCTCTGTCCGTAAGGCTGTCCGCCCAGTCTGCGATCTCCGCATCGCGCGCCGCACGTAAGCTCTTGAACTCGGACCAGTCCGACGGTTCGGTCAGCGAGTGTGTGATCGTATCCTGCGGGCGTTCATTGCCTTTGATGCGCTCGAGCATAAGGGCATCGGCCCAATAGAGGTGGTTCAAGGTCGCTGCCGCGGACTTGAAGAATGCCCCCTGATCCGCCCAGCGCTGGCTGTCGGTCAAGCCGTCGGCAGCCGTGACGAGAGACGTGTTCTGCCAGCTGTTGTAGCGTGCCAGCACGCGGCAGTAGTCGGCCGAAATCATCTTTCAGTGCCCCAATTTGGAGACGGGATTTTGAGAACGCCGGTCGCTTTGCGTCGAGACTCAGGCTGCCCCCTCCGCCGTTGTCGACGGTACTTCTACTGCTCTGTGCCGGTGCTGGACCGCGCGCTTGTGCGCGAAGGAATCGCATCGTCGCGTGTTCCGTCCGGCGACAAGACCGTTACCGTCCGCCACAGGCGTTCCTCAGCCGGCGATTTCGGCGTGGTGAGTCGCAGGGCGGTCATGGAGAGGTCGCGGGTCGGCAGAGTTCCGCTCAGGTCCGTCAGACTGCCGCGCTCGATCTCGCCGAGGGCCAAGGACCTTGGAACCCAGGCGATCCCGACTCCGGCGACGGCCAACTGAAGGGCGGCGGGGGTCAGGGCGGTTTCCGCCTTTCTTTTCAGGAAGCTGCGCGCGGGCAGCTGCGGAAAGATCTCCGTCTCGAGCAGGGTGCCGAAAAAAACGTCGGAGGGATAGGCGATGATCGGCAGTTCGCCGAGCGCGTAGGCTTCGTTCAGCTGGGGCAGGCGCTGGGTCGCATAGACGGGCAGCAGCTGCTCGCGGCCCATAGGGCAGCGCTCCAGAAAGCTCTCATCGGCTGCCAGCCTGTCTGCGTCGCTCTCGTAGATCAGAATGAGGTCTGCCTGCCGCGTCATCAAGAGGACGAGACATTCGTTGCGGTTCGCCGAGCGCAGACGGATGCTCAGATCCTCCCGATCCGAAAGGCGGTCGACAAGATTGGGCGCCATAGCTGTGGTGATGGCGTGCTGACTGGCGATGATGATCCGGTTTTGGGAGGTGCGGTCCTGCCGCTTAAGGTCCAGCGTCAGCTGGCGCAGACCGGCGGCCAACTCCTGCATGCGCTGGCGCTGATCGAAGAGAGACGCTTTGATCTGCACCGGCTTGCGCGTGCGGTCCAGCAGCTCGACGCCGATATGCTCCTCAATCGCGCGAATGCGGCGGGAAAAGGCCGGCTGCGTCGAGAAGCGTTTCTCGGCGGCGCGGCTGAGCGAACCGCTGTCCATCACGGCCAGAAGGTCTTCGATCCAGTCGAGACGCATGGGAGCTCTCTAATATGCGATTTCGACATGTTACTTCAAAAAATTGGCATTTGCGTCAAGAGGGTGAACGGGCAAACATCGAAATCCGCAACACTCGGCATCCGATGGAAGGTCCGCATCATGCATCTTGCCCGTTTCCCGCGCATTCATCTGGCGCACCTGCCGACGCCGCTGGAAAAGATGGACCGCCTATCCAAGGAACTCGGCGGGCCGGAGCTCTGGATCAAGCGGGACGACTGCACGGGCCTGTCCACCGGCGGCAACAAGACGCGCAAGCTGGAGTTCCTGATGGCCGAGGCCGAGGCCGAGGGCGCCGACATGGTGGTGACCCAGGGCGCGACCCAGTCCAACCACGCGCGCCAGACCGCCGCCTTCGCGGCGAAACTCGGCCTGGATTGCCATATCCTGCTGGAGGACCGCACCGGCTACGAAGACAAGAACTACCGGGAGAACGGCAACGTCTTCCTGGACTATCTGCATGGGGCGACGGCCGAGAAGCGTCCCTCCGGCCTGGACATGCATGCCGAGATGGAGGCTGTGGCCGATCAGCTGCGCGCCGGCGGCCGGAAGGTCTACGCGATCCCCGGCGGCGGCTCCAACCCCACCGGAGCGCTCGGCTACGTCAATTGCGCGCTGGAACTGGTCAATCAGGCCAACGAACGCGGCCTGAGGATCGACCGCCTCGTCCACGCTACCGGCAGCGCCGGGACGCAGGCCGGTCTCGTGGTCGGCCTGCAGGCGATGAACGCCGGGATTCCCCTGCTCGGGGTCGGCGTTCGCGCACCCAAGCCGAAGCAGGAGGAGAACGTCTATAAGCTGGCGGTGGCGACGGCCGAGAAGCTGGGCTGTCCGGGGGTCGTGGCCCGTGAGGACGTGGTGGCCAACACCGACTACGTGGGCGAGGGCTACGGCATCCCGACACCTGGCACGATCGAAGCGATCGAGATGTTCGCCCAGCTCGAGGGCATTTTGCTCGACCCGGTCTATTCCGCCAAGGGCGCGGCCGGTCTCATAGATCTCATCCGCAAGGGGCATTTTCAGGAGGGCGAACGCATCGTCTTCCTGCATACTGGCGGATCAGCAGCGCTGTTCGGCTACACGATGGCGTTCGATTACGCACCGTTGTCCGAGCCGATGGCGGCGCAGTAGCGGCCCAGGGAGGCGCGTCGCATGTCCCTCCGACCATCGCCCGAGGGGGCTCTGCGTCCCTTTACAGGCAGCTTCACGCAGCCGGAGCCGATCGACGAGGAGGCTATCGCGGCGGCCGTCGCAGTGCTGCGGTCGGGACGTCTGCATCGCTACAACACGCTCGGTCAGGAGCTTTCGGAGGCCGCCCTCCTGGAGCGCGACTATGCCGCCTATCAGGGCAGCCGCTATTGTCTGGCTTGCGCGTCCGGCGGTTACGCCATGCAGGTCGCCCTGCGCGCCGCAGGTCTGCAGCCCGGTGAGGCGGTCCTGACCAACGCCTTCACGCTGGCGCCGGTGCCGGGGGCCGTCGTCAATGCCGGCGGTGCGCCGATTTTCGTCGAGACGACTCGCGATCTCGTCATCGATCTCCAGGATCTCGAGACGAAGCAGGCGGACAGCGGGGCGCGTTTCCTGCTGCTGTCCCATATGCGCGGCCATCTGGCCGACATGGACCGTCTCGCCGCCTTCGTCGCGGCCAAGGGGCTGGTCTTGATCGAGGACTGCGCTCACACGATGGGGGCCCGCTGGCGCGGCCGGAACAGCGGAAACTTCGGGCTGGCCGGCTGTTTCAGTACCCAGACTTACAAGCATCTCAACTCCGGCGAAGGCGGTTTCCTGACCTCCGACGACGCGGAGTTCATGGCGCGCGCTATCGTGCTGTCGGGTTCCTACATGCTTTACGAACGCCACGGCGCCGCGCCGGACCCGGACGTCTTCGCCGACATCCGGCTGGAGACGCCCAACTGGTCCGGCCGGATGGACAATCTGCGGGCCGCCGTGCTGCGTCCGCAGATCGCCGATCTGGACGCCGCCTGCACGCGCTGGAACGAACGCTACCGGACGGTCGAGCGCAAACTGCGCGCCGTCGACACTCTTGAGGTCCCCGTGCGGCCGCCCGAGGAACACTATGTCGGCAGCTCCATCCAGTTTCTGATCCCCGGCATCTCGGCCTCCGCCGCGCGCGATTTTCTCGCCGCCACCGGGGCGCTGGGCGTCGAGCTGAAGTGGTTCGGCGACGAGGAACCGGTGGCCTTCACCAGCACTCACAAGAGCTGGCGCTACGTCGCGCCGCAGTCGCTGCCGCAGACGGATGCGATTCTCTCCGGGTTGTTCGACATGCGTCTGCCGCTCGCCTTCTCCCTGGAAGACTGCGCGCAGATCGGCGACATCGTCGCGGCCTGCGCCCGGACGCTGGCGGGCAGGAGCGCTGCATGACGGCGGGTCCGCCGGCCTCGGTTGCCCCGACCTCGGTTGCCCCGACCTCGGCTGCCAAGGCGCCCGTGGGTATTCTCGGCGGCATGGGGCCAGAGGCGACGGTTCTGCTGATGGCCCGTGTGCTGGCAGCGACGCCGGCCGAAGATGACCGGGATCACGTGCCGCTGCTCGTCGATTGCAACAGCCAGGTTCCCTCGCGCATCGAGGCGCTGATCGAGGGAACCGGCGAGAGTCCCGGCCCCGTGCTGGCCGCGATGGCCGAGCGTCTGGTGGCCATGGGCGCAACGGCACTCGCCATGCCTTGCAACACGGCCCATGCCTATCTGCCGGATATTCGGGCCGCCGCTGGCGGGGTGCCCGTTCTGGACATGATCGGCCTGACCGTCGAGCGGCTGGCAAACCTGCAACCAAAGCCGGAACGGGTGGGCATGCTCGCCTCGACGGCAATCCAGATCACCGGCCTCTATGGGGAGGCTCTGGGCCGCCACGGCATGCAGGCGCTTTTCCCTCGGCGCCAGCCCGAGGTGATGGAGGTCATCCGCGCGGTGAAGCGCGGATCCAACGGCGCCGCCGAGCGGGCGGCCCTGGCGGAGATCGCCGCCTCGCTGGTCGAGGAGGGCGCCGACGCGCTCGCCATCGCCTGTACCGAGATCTCGGTGATCGCCGATTGTCTACCTGAGGTAAAACCGAGTCTCGACGCCATCGATGTATTGGCGGATGCTATCGTCGACAGTACGACACTACAAAACGCCGTGCTTGGGCCGGGCCCGGCGAGTGAAGTCAAATCAGTTGGCCAAAAGAACAGGGAGTTTGCAACGTGATCAAGTCAAGCACACGGCTTGCCCTTGCGGCAGGCGTCTTCAGCATGGCGTCCATTTCGACGGGCGCTCCGGGGGCCTCCGCCGCCGATCTGGTTCTGGGCGTTCCCAACTGGCCGGCGGCCAGCGCGACGGCTAACGTTCTGAAGTTGGTGATCGAGGAAAACTTCGGCCTGGACGTCGAACTGCAGAACGGCACCAACCCGATCATCTTCGAGGCCATGGACCAGGGATCGATGCATCTGCATCCCGAGGTCTGGATGCCGAACCAGCAGAACCTGCACGACCGTTACGTCAAGGAAAACGCCTCGGTCGTGATGAACAACAATCCGGTCCAGGCCGAACAGGGCATGTGCGTGCCGAGCTACGTCGTCGAGGAGTACGACATCCGCTCGATCGAGGACCTGACCGATCCCGAGAAGATGGCGATCTTCGACAAGGACGGCGACGGACGACCCGAAATCTGGATCGGTGCACCGGGCTGGGCCTCCACGGCCATCGAGCGCATTCGCGCCAAGTCCTACGGCTACGACGAGGTGCTCGATCTTCAGGAATACGACGGAACCGTCGCCTGGGGCGCGCTCGGGACTGCCGTTGATGCCGGCGAACCCTGGCTCGGCTTCTGCTACGACCCGCACTTCATCTTCGTCGCCTACGACCTGACCTTCCTGGAAGAGCCGGAGCACGATCCCGACACCTGGACGATCATTCAGCCGACCGACGATCCGGCCTGGCTGGAAAAGTCCCAGGCTTCGACCGCCTGGAAGGGGGCGACGCTGCACCTGCACTATGCGGCCAGCATCCAGGACGAGTTCCCCGAAGTCGCGGCGATGCTCGACTCCTACAAGATGCCGTCGGAAGCCCTCAGCGAAATGGGCTATGCCTTGACGCTCAAGGACATGGACCCAGCGGTCTTTGCCCGTCAGTGGGTGGATGAGAACGAGGACGTCGTTCTCGGCTGGCTCACCCAGTGACTTTCTGACCCGTAGCGACCGCGGGACCGCCAGCTTCAGTAGGCGGTCCCGCGCCTCGTGCTTTCGGTCCTACTGACCGGGCCGGAAGCTAGGCCATAACCCGGGCCAAAACAGGGTTCAGAACAACGGGGGATTCCGGCTATGACGGAACCGGTGGTCGAACTTTCCGGAGTCTGGAAAGTGTTCGGCGCGCAGGCGGCCGAGACGATCGCGGCGGCTCAGGCCGAGGGCATTTCCAAGCCCGAGGCGCTCGACCGTTTCGGAACGGTGATCGGTGTCCGCGACGCGAACTTCTCGGTCGCGCGCGGCGAGATCTTCTGCATCATGGGACTGTCCGGCTCCGGCAAGTCGACACTGGTGCGCCACGTCAACCGGCTGATCGAACCGAGCGCGGGCACGATCAAGGTGCTGGGCCGCGATGTCGGTGCGATGACGCCACCGGTGCTGCGCGAGATGCGCGCACGGCACATCGGCATGGTCTTCCAACACATGGCGCTGATGCCTCACCGCTCGGTGCGCGACAACGTGGCCTACCCGCTGGAGGTGCGCGGCGTCCCGAAGTCCCGCCGTTGGGCGGTCTCCGAACACACTCTGGGACTCGTGAACCTGGACGGTTATGAGGATCGGCTTCCCAAGGAACTGTCTGGCGGCATGCAACAGCGGGTTGGGATCGCGCGGGCGCTCGCCTCGGATCCCGAGATCCTGCTGATGGACGAACCTTTCTCCGCGCTCGATCCGCTGATCCGGTTGCAGCTTCAGGATCAGTTCAAGGCGCTGGTGGACGAACTCAAGAAGACGACCCTCTTCATCACCCACGATCTCGACGAGGCGATCCGCATCGGCGACCGCATCGCGATCATGAAGGACGGCGTGATCGTGCAGATCGGCACGCCGGAGGAGATCGTCACCCACCCGGCCGACGACTACGTCCGCGAGTTCGTGCAAGGGATCTCCCGTCTCAAGCTGGTGCGGGCGCATACCATCATGGAGCCGCTCTCCGAGGCCGAACGGGTGGCGCTGAACGGGGCGCCGCGCGCGGACGGCGACACCGATCTCGACACGCTGATCAATCTCTCGGTTTCCGGCGAGGCGCCCGTCATCGTCACGGAGGGCGGCCGGGACGTCGGCGTCATCACCAAGTCCACCTTGCTGCGCGGCATTCAGGGAGGAAGCGGATGAACCCCCAGACCCTGGCGGATACGCCCGCCGAACCTCCCGTGTCCTCGGCATCCACCGTCTCGGCCGTCGCCGACATTCAGGTGGATCACGCCGAACTGGACGCCTCCATCGCCCGTTTCGTGGAGCGTAACCCGGACTACTACGCCAAGGCCTTCCATCGTATCCACGACACAACGCGCGGCATCCCGCTGACCTTCAACTGGGCGGCCGCCCTGTTCGGCCCCGCCTGGGCCGCCGCGCGGGGCGCCTGGGGATTCTTCTGGGGCTTCCTGATTCTTGAGATCATCGCCTGGGTCCAGATCGGGCGGGGTACCTGGGGCGAACTGGGGGCGGAGAACCTGACCCGCGCCGTTCGGCAGGAAGCGCGCGCGCAGGATTTTCTGGAGCGCGCCGAGGCGGCGCGCCTGGCCGGCGAGGATCCGAGCCGCTTCGAAACCCTGGCCAACAACTTGCTACGCGCGGCGGAGCGAAGCCGCGAGACCGCCGAGGCGGCCGCAGCCGACGCCCTGATGATCCTGGTGACCGGTCTCATTCTCCTGCTGGTTCTGAAGCTGGTTCAGGGCGTCTGGGCGAACATCGTCTATGAGAAGCAGTATAGCCGCTGGCGGATCGACCCGGAGTCCGTCTTCTCGGGCGTTCGGCCGCGGAATTTCCTGTTGGGACTGCTGTTGATCGCAGCCGTCGCGCCCCTGACTATCTACCGCTTCACGGTCGAAAACGTGCCATCGGTCTTGGCCGGCTTCCCGGCCGATCCGGATCACTACGCGCTCTCCGCGCGCTGGCTGGAAGCCCAGATCGACGCGGCGGCGCGCGGCGGTTCCGGCGCCTTCGACTCCATCGTGCTCGGCGTACGCGGCGTGCTCGATACGATCTCCCTGGCCTTGATGGGCACGCCCTGGCCGGTGGTGATGACGGTGATCTGCGTCGTGGCTTGGCGTTCGGCGGGACCGCGCGTCGCCATCTTCACCGCCGCGGCCATGGCCTACATCGCCTTCCTGGGCTACTGGGCCATCGCGATGGAGACCGTGGCCCTGGTTGGGGCGGCGGTGGTGATCTGCGTGATCGCCGGTATTCCGCTGGGTATCTGGTTCGGCAAGTCGCAGCGCGCCTACCGCTTTGCCGAGCCGGTGCTGGATCTGATGCAGACCTTGCCGGCCTTCGTCTACCTGATCCCGATCATCGCCTTCTTCGGAACCGGCAATCCGCCTGGGATCCTGGCCACCATCATCTTCGGCATGCCGCCGGTGATCCGGTTGACGGCGCTCGGCATACGCGGCGTGCCGGAGAGCATCAAGGAGGCGGCGAGCGCCTTCGGCGCGTCGCGCTGGCAGATCCTGAAGGATGTCGAATTGCCTCTGGCTCTGCCGTCGATCATGACCGGCGTCAATCAGACGATTCTGATGTGCCTGTCGATGGTGGTCATCATCTCGCTGATCGGCGGTGGCGGCCTGGGCCAGGTCATCCTGGAGGCTCTGCAGTTCGCGGCGAAGGGCCCCGGTCTGTTGGGCGGCTTCGCGATCCTCTTCGTCGCCATGGTGATCGACCGGATCGTCCAGGGCGCGTTCCGCCGAGCCGATCAGAAATAGGGTGAACCGGAGACGAAGCCGGTCAGGGATGAGACCGGTCGAAACCAACCTGAGAGACAGCAACGAAAGACCGACGATGACGATCGAATACCTGAAGAAGGCGACCGCGCCGGCGGAGGCGGCCGAGCGTGATCTGCGAGAGACCGTGCAAGGGCTGCTCGATCGAATCGAGCAGGGCGGCGATGAGGTCGCGCGCGATCTCGCGCGGACCTTCGATCGTTGGGAGGGCGATATTCTGGTCTCGGAGGAGACGATAGCCGCTGCCGAAGCGCAGCTCTCCGAGAAGCTGAAGTCGGACCTTCGTTTCGCCCACGACAACATCCGCCGCTTCGCCGAGGCGCAGAAAGCGACCATCGCGCCCTGTCAGATCGAGGTGGTGCCCGGTGTCTTTGCAGGACAGAAGCACATTCCCGTCCTGACCGCCGGTTGCTACGTGCCCGGCGGGCGCTACAGCCACGTCGCCTCTGCGATCATGACGATCACCACGGCGAAGGTCGCGGGTGTGGAGCGCATTCTCGCCTGTTCGCCGCCGCAGCCCGGCGTGGGCATTCCGCCAGCCATCCTCTACACCATGAAGCTCTGCGGTGCCGACACCATCCTCAACCTCGGCGGTGTACAGGGCGTGGCGGCGATGGCCTTCGGCCTGTTCGGTCTGCCGGAGGCCGACATTCTCGTCGGGCCCGGCAACCAGTACGTCGCGGAAGCCAAGCGCCTGCTGTTCGGCCGCGTCGGCATCGACATGGTGGCCGGCCCCACGGATTCCATGGTGCTGGCCGACGAGACGGCGGATGCGGAAACCGTGGCCTGGGACCTGGTCAGCCAGGCCGAGCACGGCGCCAACTCTCCGGTTTGGCTGGCCACGACCGACCGTGCGTTGGGCGAGGCCGTGTTGCAGCGCGCACCCGAGCTAATCAAGGCCTTGCCGGATCTCAACGGCGCCAATGCGGCCGCGGCCTGGCGCGACCATGCCGAGGTGCTTCTTTGCAGCGACCGGGAGGCCATGGCGCAGGCGGCCGACAGCTACGCGCCCGAGCATCTGCATGTCCAGGCGGCCGATCTCGACTGGTGGCTCAGCCGGCTGCGCGCCTACGGGTCGCTTTTCCTGGGGGCCGAGACGACGGTGTCGATGGGCGACAAGTGCACCGGGCCGAACCATGTGCTGCCCACCTCCCGCGCGGCGCGCTACACCGGTGGCCTGTCGGTCCACAAGTTCATGAAGACCGTCACCTGGCAGCGGGGGACGGCGCAGGGCATTCGCGAGATCGCCGCTACGACCGCGCGCATCTCACGCCTGGAAGGCATGGAGGGACATGCCCGGGCCGCCGATCTGCGTTGTGCGTCCTGACCTGTTGACCGGCCTCTACAGGCTCTCGCTGCAAGTCGGACCCATTCCGTCCCCACCGCAGCCGGAGCCCTGTGTCCGCTCTACATTCCGGCCCAGTTTCGCAGCTCTCTCATGTAGTCGCTGAACTCGTCGGGAGTCTCGTCGACCCGATCGCGTAGACCGTTGTGGCAGTCCAGTATCCGGGCGACCAGGAAGTCCCCGCGCCCGATCGCCTGCAGGTAGCCGGTCAGCGCCAGGCGGGCATGGCTCCAGTCGGCGAACAGAGGATCGCTGAAGTCGCTGCCCACTTCGCGCATCAGCAGATCGGACTCCCTCCAGGCCGCCCGAATGCTGTCGATGCAGTTGCCCAGGGCGATCGATGAGGAGAAGTATCCGCCGAATTCTCGCGCGAAGCCATGCTCCCGCAGCAGCTCCAGGAAGGTCGCGTCGGCCGATGTCGGGCGCTCGTGGTAGCGGGCGACGAAGTCCTCCTCCGTCAGGATCCTCAGCGCCTGCTGCAGGGCGCCGCAGTTGGCCCGGAAACGCAGGCGCAGGGCCAGAAGCTGGCCGCCGACGCCATAGACCCGGTCGCTTAGGGCGGGGAGGGCGCTGGGTTTCTGCGCCAAGCTCTGCATCAACATCGGACTTTCCAATCGTATCCTACACGCGAACGATTTCTACCCCATTCGGGTAGTCTAGAGAAGCGCAAGGCTTCGCAGCCGTCTCGATGCCAAGCAGACCTCGGTTTTCGCCAGGTCCCTTGTCTCTGGGCCTGGGCAGTCGGGTCTTGGCGTAAAAGCATGAAGGCGTATGATTTGGCATAATACGCCGAGGAGGATCGAATGCAGCCTGAAGAAATTCTTGCCCATCCGCCGCGCGTCCTCAGCCAGGACCAACGGAGCTTCTACCTTGAGCAGGGATATCTGCTGGTCGAGAGCTTGATTGATGCCGAGGTCGTCGACAGCTTGAATCGGGTGACGGCCGCCTTCGTCCAAGCAAGCCGGGGACAGCGCGAGAGCGACGAGATCTACGATCTTGCGCCGGGGCACTCGGCGGAGGTTCCCCGTGTCCGCCGGATCAAGACGCCGGACGCGCAGGACAAGGCCTACTGGGACTTCGCCTGTGGCCTGCTGGCGGATGTCGCCGCCGATCTGGTAGGCCCCAACGTGACCTTCCACCACTCGAAACTGAACTTCAAATGGGCGGATCCGGACGCGACGGCGAACGCCGTTCGCTGGCATCAGGATGCGCCCTTCTATCCCCACACGAACTACAGCCCGCTCACCATCGGGACCTATCTGACGGACGTCGCGGCGGAGGATGGGCCGCTCAAGGTCCTGCCCGGAAGCCAGGAGGGGCCGCTCTACGACCACTACGATGCGGCCGGGAACTGGACCGGCTGTCTGAGCGACGCCGATGCTGCCAACCTCGATATCAGCAAGGCGGCCGTGTTGGCCGGCCCGGCCGGTTCGATCACGCTGCACAACTGCCGTACGGTTCATGCGTCCGAACCGGCCCGCAGCGCGACCGCACGACCGCTGCTGCTCAATGCCTATGCCTCGGCCGATGCTTTCCCCTATACCGCCAATCCATCGCGATCCCACCACGACCGAGCACTTCTGCGCGGCGAAGTCGTGCGCTGGGCGCATCACGACCCGCGACCCGGTCAGGTGCCGCCTGACTGGTCGAGTGGCTATAGCTCGATCTACGCCGCGCAGTCCGGTGAGGAGCTGGTGGCGGAGTAGATTTGAGACGCGCGGTCGGCCAGCTCGCATGACAAGCTGGCCGACCGCGCGTGCCTTATCGCAGGGGCGCTAGCATGTCGGCGACCTCCAACAGGATGAACTCGTTGTTGTCCGCCGTCCCGATCTCGCGCCCGGTGGAAAAGGGCAGGTTGTTGTCGTTCGCCACGATGATGTGGCGGTCGTCGACCAGATCAACGTCTTCGATAGTCACGAAGGGGAAGGTAAAGACCCCGTCGATCGTGCCGCTGAGGGCGACGCCGTCCGGGTCGGCGATGTCGAGCAGGTCAACGTAGCCGATCTTGGCGACCGTGCCTTGGGCGTCGACCTGGCCGAAGTCGACCAGATAGACCCGCTTGAACTGGGCCGGTGCGTTGAAGCAGTCAGGCGCCGCGGCGCCATTACAGCCCAGGCGCGGGTCGCCCTCGTTGCCGTCGCGTTCGATCACCAGAGCCAGGGTGTCGCTGATCATGTTGAAGTCGCCGATGTTGTGGCCGTCGGCCTCCAGGGTGTAACGCCACTGGTTGCCGGTGAAGGTGCCGGTCTCGACATCCAACTCGATAATCCGCAGAAACTGACTTCCGTTCTGGCGTTCCCAATCGCCGGCCTCGGAATCCCATAGCGGGGCCTCGAACATCGGGCGCAGAAAGCGGCCATCCGTCGTCTGGGCCATGCCCTCGAAGCCACGGCTGCGCCGAACCCGGAAGTCGACCGTTCCGTCGGGCGTGGCGGGCAGGCTCAGGCTGTGGTGGTCCGGCGACTTGACGACCTCGCCGTCGACTTCGGTTTCGAGGAAGCGCACGACGCGGCCGTCCAGGTCGGTTGCGAAGATGTAGGGACCGAATTCGTCGCCGAACCAGATCAGATCGCCGACCGGCTGAATGCCCTCCAGGTCGAAATCGCCGCCGGTCAGGTAGCGCGTCTCGGTGGCCTCGGTGACGATCTGGAAGGGTACGACCCCGTCGGGATCCTGCAGGAAGATCGTCTCAAGCAGTTCGACGCGTCCGCTTTCGAAGTCCGGCCTGACGCGCAGGGCCATCAGCATTGCATCGGGCGAGTTCGCCTTGTTTCCGAAGCCATTGTCGATCAGCACCAGGAACTCTCCGTCGCTTAGCGACTTGATGCCGGAAAAGCCCTGGATCGGCTGGCCAGTGAAGGGCAGGAACAGTCCGGTGGTGCGGGGCGCGGTGGGGTCGGACAGCCAGGTCTGGCCCTCGCGGCTGTAGAGGCTGTCGTCGCGCAGACTGTCCGGACCGGTGAACTTGCCGGAGGTATGGAAAAGGCTGGGCGCGTCCGCCGGCGCGGGAACGAAGGTGCTGGCCGGCAGGGCGGCATGGCCCACCAGCTTGGCCTCGAACTTGACGGCGTCTTCTGCCAGCGCCGCCTGCGCCGCGAGAAGCTGTGCTCCCAGCAGAAGTCCAGCAGCCGCCAAGCTGCCTTTACCGCGCGTGGTTTGCATTCCGGCCTCCCATATTTGCTGTCTGTTGGTGACGGTTGGAAGCTAGCGTTGGGAAATCACGAGTCTGTTGCGTCTCCATGACGCTTTCGTGCTAGTCCCGGCACAGCTTCATGACGATCTGGAAAAGGGCGAGGCTCTGCGCCCTCGACCTGTTCGCTTAGCGTCCTGCCGCACCGATCAGTCAAGAGACGGAGAAGCCGCAGAGGCAGTCTATCATTTTCTCATAATACGACTATTGTCTCTTTATTGGTTTCACGCGGACGATCGAGAAGTGGAAATCTCCGATCTGAGAGGTTTTCGACCTATCTACAGTCCCGCAGAATGGTTCGATTGCCGATTCTGCCTCGACGAGTCAACGCCGAGTTTCTGACATGTAAAGTTCATACGAGCGCCGCATTGGCAGCGCTAGGTTGTGGGTATGCCATTGACCCTTTCAGAGCTTTTCGACCTCTACGAAACCCGTGGCGGCGACTCCTACGGTGAGGAGGTCACTCAGCTTCAGCACGCCTTGCAGTCCGCCCTGCAGGCGGAGCAAACCGGTGCCTCGGGCGCCCTGATCACCGCAGCCCTGTTCCACGACGTCGGACACCTGCTGCATCGCGATGCCGGTGCGGCTCTTGCCGCCGGCGTCGATAGCCGGCACGAAGCCCTGGGCGCGAAGGCGCTGGCCCCGCTGTTCGGAGCGGAAGTCGTCGAACCGGTCGCCCAGCACGTCGAGGCCAAGCGATATCTCTGTCACTTGGACCCGGGGTATTGGGACGGCCTCTCCGAGGTCTCTAAGCAGACGCTGGTGTTGCAGGGTGGCCCCATGACCGAGGCGGAAGCTCTGGCCTTCATCGCGACCCCCTTCGCCGAAGACGCGGTCCGGCTGCGCTGCTGGGACGAAGCGGCCAAACAGCCCGACCTGCAAACCCCTGACCTGCGATATTACAGACCTATCGCCGAGCGCTGCCTGATCGGCGGATAGATCGGTCATGGGGTGCGTCAGGCCGGGGGGTGCGTCAGGCCGGGTCCGGATCCGCTCTATCGCCCATCAGGTAGCGGGGCCCCGAGCCCAGGCGGGCGGCTCGGTCGAGTGGATTGTACAGGGCGCATTTCCGCAAGGACAGGCAGCCGCACCCGATGCAGCCGTCGAGGTTGTCGCGTAGCCGGGTCAGCCTTCCGATCCGCTCGTCCAATTCCCGACGAAACGCCCGGCTGATCCCAGCCCAGTCCCTGGCCGTCGGCGTGCGCCCTTCCGGCAAGCGGTCGAGTTGCCGGCGGATCCTGTCGATCGAGAAGCCGAGCTGCTGGGCGATCAGCACAAAGGACAGTCGGCGCACATCCGCGCGGAGGAACCGCCGCTGTCCGCCGGCGTTGCGCCTCGGCGTCACCAGCCCCTTGGTTTCGTAGAACCGGATCGCCGAAACCGACAGCCCCGTCCGGCTGGCCAGATCGCCGATCGACAGTTCGTCGTCCGCTCGCACGTCCACCTCCGCTGCAGGTTTCGAAGTTCCTTGACCTAAAGTTAGGTTGAGCAATTACCGTTTGCGGATCAAGAATCATCGGAGCTTCGAGCGGAGGGACAAGAGATGCAAAAAGCCATCTTGGAGCACGTCAACGTCACCGTTAGCGACCCTGTAAAAACCGCGGAGTTGGTCTGTCGGCTGTTCGACTGGAAGATCCGCTGGCAAGGCGCCTCGGGCATGGGCGGTCAGACGGTCCATGTCGGCACGGACGATAGCTATCTGGCCGTCTACGCAAGCGGCGAGCCGCCGGAAACCATTGCATCCAGCTATCATGCCAAGGGCGGCCTCAACCACATCGGTGTCGTCGTCGACGATCTGGATACGGTCGAAGCGCGGGTGAAGCAGGCGGGCTACGCGACCCACAATCACGCCGACTATGACCCCGGTCGCCGGTTTTACTTCCACGACGCCGACGGCATCGAGTTCGAGGTCGTCAGCTACGCCCCGAAGACCGGGCGCTCGTGAGAGACGACCCCAGCCGCCAGAGCTGCGGGAGCTTGGCTTTCTGTGTTCTCGGTCACGTTTAGAAGAAGGTGTTTCGTGGGCCTGTATTTCTGCGCCTTTTTGGCGGAGAAGCTGCCTTGCGCGAGCGCAAAAAAGGTCGAGTTGCCGGACGCCGATGTTCTTCTGCTAGAGGTAATCTCACGGTTATTCAGTGACTTACCGTAAACACAGGTAAAATCCCCCGAGACGTTCGCCAGGTTTCCTCCCAGCTTTTCGCAGTAGTGATTTGTTTACCATTTTATTCGAATCTGCATAGGCTGTCATGAAATTGTAACGCAGGAGGCTGGCATGTCGTTCTTCAGTTTGATGGTCGTGACCTGCCTGTCGGCACCCCTCTGTCACTTCGATACCGCCGACAGTTTCGGTGTGCTGGTGCGCTCTGCCGAAGAATGCCGAACGGTGGCGCAACAGATCGCGGAGTCACGTGCCTTGGGCGGCGGCTATGAGGCCGAGTGGCAGTGTTCGGCACCCGAGGTGGCCGGCAGATGGCATGTCCTGACCAACGGAGAGTCCTCCAACGGCCTCTGGAGCGATGCTCAGGCGCAGCGCTGACGCCGAGGGTGCCCAGGAGGGTGCCCAGCCCCTGTCGGATCTCTACCGAGACGATCGCGCTCTAAGCGGGACCGTCCTGTTTCGAAGCGGCGCTCGGTTCCGCGTGATCCGACTCCTTGGTGGAGGATGTCTCCGGCTTCCCGCCCTTGTCTTTCGCCTCGGGATCCGACGGGGTCTTGGCCTGATCGGCGCGTGACACCAGCTTCGCCAGTTCCTCGCCGTCCAGGCGCAGCGGCGGCGCCTTGCCCTGCTTGTCCTCGCCCATGTAGAGCGTGACGTGGGGGAAGGGGATTTCGATGCCGGCCTCGTCGAAGCGGCGTTTGATGATCTCGTTGTAGGCGCGGCCCGTGGCCCATTGGTCGCCGCCGCGGCACTTGATGCGCGCGCGGACCACCACGGCGGAATCTCCGAACTGGGTGACCCCGTGCATCTCGAGCGGCTCCAGGATGCCGCCGCCCTTCTCGCTGTCCTTCAGCTCGTCGAAGGCCTCCTGCATGACCTGTTTCACCTCCTCGATGTCTTCGCGGTAGGCCACGCCGATTTCCGCAAGGTGATAGCCGAAGCCCTTCACGAAGTTGGAGACGCTGTCGACCGCGCTGAAGGGAATCAGGTGGTACACGCCAGAGAGGTCGCGCAGCGCCACCGAGCGTACGGTCAGTTTTTCGACCACGCCGGTGATGCCAGCCACGGTCACCACATCGCCTTCGTTCAGCGCGTTCTCGAACTGGATGAAGGCGCCGGTGATGATGTCCTGCACCAGCTTCTGGGCGCCGAAGCCGATCGCCAGGCCGACGACGCCGGCACCGGCCAACAGCGGGCCGATGTTCACGCCCAGTTCGGACAGCGCCAGCATGACCGCGATGACCAGAAGGGCGATGGTGAGGGCGTTGCGGAACAGCGAGAGCAGGGTGCGCAGGCGCGCCGTCGGCGCGTAGCCGTTCTCGGCATTGAGCCGGTATTCGATCCAGGAGGTGACCGCCATCCAGATTATGAAGGCGCCGAGCAGGATCGCCGAGGCCGCCAGTAGGCGACCGGCGACCTCTCGCCCGATGCCGCTGGCCAGCCAGTCGACGACGGCGACGATCCCCCAGGCGTTTGCTATGGCGATCAGGACGGCGATCATTACGAAGATACGGATCACCTTCAGGGTGCCGGGAACGAAGGCGTTCAGCCGTCGCTCCAGCAGGGGAAGGTTGCGCTTCAGATCCTCCGGCAGGTGCAGCCCACCGCTGATCGCTCGGGTCAGCAGGGCGACGACGACCACGCCGACGATCACGGCCACGACCGATTCCAGGGTCGCGGTCAGCATGAAGGAGAGCGCATCGAAGGGCCGCGCAAGCCAGATGCCGAACAGTGCGAAGACGTAGGCGAGCGCCAGCAGGTGCCAGATCCGGCCCAGGAAGCTCAGCAGCTTCGCGGTCAGATCGCCGCTCAGGCGTTCTGCCCGCTCCTCGAACGCCCGGCGCACGCTGACGCGGTTCTGGAGGATGATCACCATGGCGATCAGCGTGGCGGCCAGGGCGATCAGGACCTTGAGGCTGTTGCCGACGGTCCAGCCCAGCGTCGCGCTGACAAGCGGCACGACCAGCAGAACGCCGTAGCCCAGTAGACCGATTAGCCGCGCGAGCCAGAAGTACCAGTAGTTGGCGGTCTCGTCGCTCATCCCGTGCAGCCGTAGGGCCCCGTGCCGCGGTGCGAGCACGATCCGCAGCAGCACCTTGCTCATCTCGATCAGCAGAAAGGCGTTCAGGAAGAGGCTCTGGTTGATGTCCATGCGGCCCCCGTCGCCCAGAGCCAGCGCCAGCGCGTAGCCTCCGCCCCAGGCGATCAGGATTATCAGCACGTCCACCAGGCTTCGGCCCAGCAGAAGAAGGATGCGCCCCAGCCAGCCCCGGTCGGCTGCCGAACTGGCGAGTGCGGTGAGCAGGCGTTGCCCCAGCCGTCCGACGATCCACCAGGTGAGCAGCGTCGCACCGGCAACGATCCCAAGCGATGTCAGGGTCTGCGTCAGGCGTTCCCAGTTCACGGCGCGCTGTCCGCTGGCGACCTCGATCAGGGCCGTGAAGGCGTTGGTCAGGCGGCGGCCCAGCAGCACCGCCTCCTCGGCCAGGTTCTTCGTGGCCTCGGCGATGCGGCGCGCCACGCTGGGCTCGCTTTCCTGGCTCTCTGCAGTTGCATCTTCGGAGGGCGATGCCGTCTCTTCCGCGCTGTCGCCCCCAGCCCCCGATGCGCCAGCCCCGGATGCGCCAGCTTCCGGCCCGCCGGATCCCGATTCAGTGGCGACGCCGGCGGCCCGCAGCAGTTCGTCGATCAGGGCTTGGCGCGTCGCCGGGTCGGTCAGGGCTTCCGCCAAGGCCCGTGCGAGGTCCGGCGACAGTCCGCTCTCGCCCTCCGGCGGTGCTGTTTGCTCGCCCGTGGCCCCGCCGCTGTCGTTCCCACTCTCCGACGTACCGCCCTCGGAGGAGCCACCGTCACCGCTGCCTTCGCTGCCGCCTCCCAAGATCTGACCGAAGGGCAGGGTCTGCGCATGGAAGGTCTGCGCATAGACGGTCTGGGCGTGAAGCGGCTGGGCGCCCGGCAAGGCGGCCGCAGCCGACAGCAAGAGGGCGATCATCAGCGCCGTCGGGAGACGGGTCATAGGGTCGGTGCCTCCGTAAGGGATGACAACAGCCCTAGGCGCTGAGCGTGCGGTTGTAAACCAGGTAAAACGCTAAGGCACCGTCGCCGAACGGCCCAACTCTTCGCCTCTGCCTTGGAGGGTCGAGCGTAGTCCGATCGATGCGCTGCGCCGCGATGTCGGCCTGTTCGGCCTTCAGCTTGCCGCTGCGGTCCCAGTCGGGCTGCGCTCGGATAGATAGAATTTATCGGTCGGTTTGAGGTTGCCGTCGAGGCGGTAGGCCAGAGGTTTGCCTGTGGGGATCTCGACGCCGGGAATGTCCGCGTCGGAGATGTCGTCGAGGTACTTCACGAGGCCGCGCAGGGAGTTGCCGTGCGCAGCGATCAGCACCTTGCGCCCCGCCCTCAGCTCCGGCGCGATCGCTTCGTCCCAGTAGGGCAGGACCCGTTCGATGGTGTCCTTCAGGCTTTCGGTCGCCGGACGGTCTTGCGGAGCGAGCGCGGCGTACTTGCTGTCGTTATCGGGATGGCGCGGGTCGTCGGACGGCAGGGCCGGTGGGGCGATGTCGAAACTGCGCCGCCAGATGTGTACCTGCTCGTCGCCGACCTTGGCCGCCATCTCCGCCTTGTTCAGGCCCTGCAGATCGCCGTAGTGCCGTTCGTTGAGCCGCCAGTGCTTCTGCACGGGCACCCACATGCTGTCGAGACCGTCCAGAGCGATCCAGAGGGTGCGGATCGCCCGCCGGAGGTAACTCGTGAAGCAGACGTCGGGTCGGAAGCCGTGCTCTGCCATCAGGCGGCCGGACTCCTGCGCCTCGGCGCGTCCCGCGTCGGACAGGTCGACGTCCGTCCAGCCGGTGAAGCGGTTCTGCTTGTTCCAGTCGCTCTGTCCGTGACGCAGCAGGATGAGATCGGGCATCGGCGGGGAAGATCCTTCGACAGTGATGCAACGGTCGGCCTGTAGGGCCGGCGCCCGGATTTATCTTTTGGATCGCGGATCGGAATCAATGGGAATTCCGAAGGAATCTGAGAGGCCGTTTGCGACTGCTCTGTTCCGTCTCGGCGCCGTCAGGGGCCACGCAGATCGCGGAATCGCGCGCGCCATTCGATTGCCTGACGGCGCAGGCGCGAGCGCAGATCCTCCAGACGTTCCTCTCCGCCGGCGATCCGATCCTCCAGGTGCAGAGCGGCCAGCAGCCGCAGAAAGCCCACGTAGAGCGCAGCGAGCAGGCCGACGATCAGGAGCAGGATGACGATGGCCTTCCAGGGGAAATACTCGTAACCCGCCTCGACTTCCGTGAGGTCGAGGACATTCGGGAACATCGACAGCACGCGGATGCGCCAGCCGTAGCGTTCGACCAGCACCCAGCCATTGCGTCCCGCCAGATCCTGCGCCTCCGCCGTGATGTCTGCGGAATCGAACTTGAGGTAAGGCGGGAAGCCCCAGCCGGTATCTTCGTTGCGGTAGACCCGGGTGCCGCCGTCGGCGGTGACGGCGTTGATGAAGCGCACGTCGCGGGTGACCCCGGGTTGTCCGCCCGTCCGCAGTTCGCCCGTATCGACGTCCATGCGCTTCACTTCGGTACCGGTGATGCGCACCACCTCGCCCTGGGGCAGGTGGTAGTGCAGGACCGCCGCGACGATGATCAGGGCCAGACCCCGCAGGATCCAAGGCAACAGCTTCCAGAACACGAGAGGCTCCGTTCCGCGCTGAGAGGCAAAGGCGAGTTATTGGACCATATGGGACCTCGCGAGGCGACCCGCCAAGACGTTTGCTGTCCCACCGCTTCGAATCGATTGCCCCCAGTCGGCCGCCGCGGCGCGCAGCCCGTGCCTTTCATTCCGGTAGAGGCAGAGCGTCCGTCGCCTTGATCTCGCCGAGCGAGAGGCTGGAGCGCACCGTAGCGACGCCGGGCAGCGCGAGCAGGCGCTTGAGGACGATGTCGGAGAAAGCCTGCAGGTCCGGCGCGACCACCCGCAGCAGGTAGTCGGCGTCGCCCGTGATCGCGTGGGCCTCCAGGACCTCAGGCATGTCTCGAAGGACGGCGTGAAAGGTCTCGGCCGGATCGTCGCCGTGGCGTGCCAGGGTGACTTGGACGAAGGCGACCACGTCCAAGCCGAGGCGCCGCCGGTCCAGGCGGACGCCGTAGCCGGCGATCAGGCCGGTCTCCTCCAGGCGCTTCAGCCGCCGCTGGCACTGCGACGGAGACAAGCGCACCTCTTCGGCCAACTCCACGCCGCTGGCGCGCGCGTCGCTCTGCAAGGCCGCAAGCAGCCGGCGATCGGCCGCGTCGAGTTCTGGTTTCTGCACGATCTCTCTCGCTTGACGCCATTTCGTGGCAGATTCATGCATATTTCGCTCGTTTTCTGCGGAGATTGCAAGGATGGCGCGGCTTGAAGGGCGTAATCTTGTAAATCCTGTCACCGAAGCCGTGAGGATCGCTCGCCATGTCTGTCGCCGAAGCTGCTTCCACCTCCGCCCCAGGCGCCATCTCCACCCCAGTCGCTACGCCCGCGCTCTGGGACAATCCGTCCGGAACCGACGGCTTCGAGTTCGTCGAGTACGCCGCGCCCGATCCGGAGGAACTGGGCCGTCTGTTCCAGGCCATGGGCTTTCAGGCTGTCGCCCGGCATCGCGCCAAGCAGGTGACGCTGTGGCGACAGGGCGGCGTCAATTTCATCGTCAACGGGGAACCGCAGTCCTTCGCTCAGTCCTTCGCACGCGTGCATGGACCGAGTGCCTGCGCCATCGCCTTTCGGGTGGCGGACGCCGCTGCGGCCTACAAGCGCTGTCTCGATCTCGGCGCCCAGCCCGGTCCGACGGAGGTCGGGCCGATGGAGCTGAACATCCCGGCGATCAAGGGCATCGGAGATTCGCTGGTCTACCTAGTCGACCGCTATGCACGCGAGACCGCAGACGGCCGCGAAGGCCCATCCATCTACGACATCGACTTCGTCTGGCAGGCGGCGCGGAACGAAGTCCCGGCCGGCGTGGGGCTGACTCACGTCGATCATCTGACCCACAACGTCTATCGGGGACGCATGGACCTCTGGTCCCAGTACTATGAAAAGCTCTTCAATTTCAGGGAGCTGCGCTACTTCGACATCGAGGGCAAGCTGACCGGACTGCACAGCCGCGCCATGACCAGCCCCTGCGGCAAGATCCGCATACCGATCAACGAGTCGGCGGACGATAAGAGTCAGATTGAGGAGTACCTGAAGGCCTACAACGGAGAGGGCATTCAGCACATCGCCCTGGCGACCGACGACATCTTCGCCAGCGTCGCTGCCCTCAAGGCGCGGGGCGTTCCCTTCATGGACCCGCCGCCGGCCGCCTATTACGCGCAGCTCGACGCCCGCGTGCCGGGCCATGGGCAGGATCTGGCGAAGCTTCAGGAGCTGGGCATTCTGGTCGACGGAGCGCCGACCGAGGACGGCGGCATTCTCCTGCAGATCTTCACCGGCCTGGCGATCGGGCCGATCTTCTTCGAGATCATTCAGCGCAAGGGCGACGAGGGCTTCGGGGAAGGCAACTTCAAGGCCCTGTTCGAAGCCATGGAGGAAGATCAGATCAAGCGCGGTGTGCTTGAGCGCGACTAAGTCCAGCGCGTCTTCCTGCAATCAGATTATTGTATAGAATTTGAGTGATTATCGAAATCCGAAGCAGGCTCTACACTTTCACTCAAATGGGGAGTGCTTTAGAAGAGGTATCCTAAAAAGGGCCTGTGCCGCCGGTTGGTTTGCCGTGCGAGCGCGAAAAGGAGCGGTCGCCGTACCGTTCCGCTGACTGGCGGACGAGACCTTGGAGATGAAGCTGCCTCATGGCTTCGCAGATGTCGACGCGTCGTGATCCGGCCCTGTCGCTTCCCTTCCGGATGCGGCTGAAGGCCTGGTGGCACGGCTACGACCTGCATGTGATCCGTAAGCTGAAAGATGCCGAGCCCGAGGAGGAGCACGACATCTCCGGCGAGCTCGAGGCCGAGCCCTGGGAGCAGCCCAGGTTCCTGGTCCCGCAGATGATCTGGGGCGAAGGGTTCCTGACGCCGGGCGGCGCCGAGCGGGCGGCGGAGCTCGTTCGGCCGCTCGCGATCGACGCCTCCATGTCCATTCTCGAGCTCGGCGGCCAGCTCGGCGGCCAGGCGCGCCTGCTCGCGAGAGACTTCGGGGCCTGGGTGACCTCGGTCGAGACCGATGCAGAAGTCGCCGATCTGGCCGAGCTGATGTCCGAGCGTGCGGATCTGGTGAAGAAAACGGAATTCCACGTCGTGGACCCCGCCAGCGCCGCTTTTCGCTCGAAGGCCTTCGACGTCGCCGTCTCGACCGATATCCTCTACGCCATCGAGAACAAGCAGCCTCTGATGCTGGCCGTCGGAAAGGCCCTCAAGAAGCGGGCGCAGGTTCTGTTTTGCGACTTCATTCGCGACGAGAGCGTCTCGGATACCACGGCTCTGGAGGCTTGGATCGCGGTGGAGCCCCGGCCCGTACATCTCTGGAGTGAGGCGCAGTACCGAGCCTGTTTGAAGAAGCTGCGTTTGGATGCCCGCGTCTTCAACGACGAGTCGGAGAAGCTGCGGGGGATCGTCGTGACCGGCTTTTCGAAGTATCTGACCGAAGCCTCGACGTCGGGTGTCGCCGACGACCTGCGGCAGCCGCTGGTGCGTGAGGTCGAGCGCTGGGTTCGTCTCGTCGCCGCGCTGGACAGCGGTGCGTTGAAGGCGGTTCGGATCTACGCGCTGCGCGGTTAGAAGGCATCGCCGGCGGCCGTCTGCGATTCCTCTTCGTCTGCTTGACGATAGGGGCTCTGCTGCCTATAACCCCGGCCTCCGATGCAAGCGCGTGCTCGGCCGAGGGGCAGACGTCCTCCGGTTCTGGCGTGAAGCGAACCACCGAACGAATGTCAGAGCGATGAAGATCCGGAACTCGTTGAAGACTGCGAAGCTGCGTGAAAAGGGCTGCCGTGTGGTGCGCCGCCGTGGCCGCGTCTACGTCATCAACAAGAAGCAGCCGCGTTTCAAGGCCCGCCAGGGCTAAGGACCTGCCGGAACGCCGGTCTGTCGGTCCCGCTGTTCCGCCGCAGCCTCAAGAAGCCGCATCCTTCGGGATCGCGGCTTTTTCGTGTTTCAAGCCGCCGGCGATGTCTTTTGAGCTTGGAAGGATCGCCTGCCTCCGCCGGCTGCTCACGGCTTTTCAGTTGACCCGGAGGCCTGTGCCCGCCATATCCTGGAATTGGTAATACCAATTACGGCGCACATCCCCGTTTCCCGATGAAGCGCCCGACAGAGCGGGAGGTTGGCCGATGCTCATGCCGGAGCCGGATCGAGAGGTCATCGCGCGCAAGCGGGACCTGGTCGACAGATTGCGTGCGATCGTGCCGGGCGAAGGCGTGATCGTCGACGAGGAAGAGTTACGGGCCTACGAGACCGATGGTCTGACGGCCTACCGCCAGCTCCCCTTGATCGTGGTCTTGCCGGAGACGACTCAGCAGGTCAGCGACGTTCTCAAGCTTGCCCAAGCCGAAGGTGTGAAGGTGGTACCGCGTGGTGCCGGCACCTCCCTGTCCGGCGGCGCCTTGCCGTTGGCCGACGGTATCCTGCTCGGGCTCGGCAAGTTCAACCGCATTCTGGAGGTGGACTTCGACAACCGCTGCGCCGTCGTTCAGCCGGGCGTCACCAATCTGGGCATCACGAAAGCGGTGGAACACGCGGGTTTTTATTATGCGCCCGATCCCTCCAGTCAGATCGCTTGTTCCATCGGCGGCAATGTCGCCGAAAACTCCGGCGGCGTGCACTGTCTGAAATACGGACTGACCACCAACAACCTGTTGGGCTTGGAGGCCGTGCTGATCGACGGCACCGTCATCCGGATCGGCGGCAAACATCTGGAGAGCGAGACCTACGACCTGCTCGGTCTCCTGACCGGCTCGGAAGGCCTGCTGGCCGTCGTCACCGAAGTCACCGTGCGACTGCTGAAGAAGCCTGAGACGGCCCGTGCCCTGCTGTTGGGTTTCGAGACCAGCGAGGCGGCCGGCGATGCGGTGGCCGGCATCATCGCCGCCGGTGTGATCCCGGCGGGCATCGAGATGATGGACAAGCCGGCGATCCACGCCGCGGAGGACTTCGTCCACGCCGGCTACCCGAGGGATGTCGAAGCGCTGCTGATCGTCGAGCTGGACGGCCCGGCCGCGGAAGTCGAGCACTTGATTCGGACGGTTCAGGGAATTTGCGAGGCCAAGGGCGCGACCTACGTCCGCGCCAGCGAAAGCGAGGAGGAGCGCCTCGCCTTTTGGGCCGGACGCAAGGCCGCCTTCCCGGCGGTGGGACGGATCAGCCCCGACTACTACTGCATGGACGGCACGATCCCGCGACGGCAGTTGCCCATCGTGCTGCAGCGCATGCGCGAGCTTTCCAGCCACTACGGTCTGCGGGTCGCCAACGTGTTCCATGCCGGCGACGGCAATCTTCACCCGCTGATTCTCTACGATGCCAACACTCCGGGCGAACTGGAGAAAGCGGAGGACTTCGGGTCCGACATCCTCAAGCTCTGCGTCGAGGTCGGCGGCGTTCTGACCGGCGAGCACGGCGTTGGCGTGGAGAAGCGCGACCTGATGGGGACGATGTTCGACGAGGTCGACCTCAAGACCCAGCAGCGCGTGAAGTGCGCCTTCGACCCCCAGCATCTTCTGAACCCCGGAAAGGTCTTCCCGCAGCTTCACCGCTGTGCCGAGCTGGGGCGCATGCACATCCACAAGGGCAAGATGCCCTTTCCCGATCTGCCGCGATTCTGAGCGCGGTCGCGATCATGGCGGATACCCTCAAGCCGGAGTCGGCGGAGCAGGTGCGCGAGGCGGTGGCTTGGGCCGCGGCCGAGGAAACCCCGCTGGAAGTGGTCGGGTCGGGAAGCAAGCGCGGATATGGCCGGCCCATCCAGACGGCGCACACGCTGAACCTGGCGGCGCTGAACGGCATCACCCTCTACGAGCCCGACGAGTTGGTGCTGTCGGCCGGGGCGGGTACGCCGCTGGCGGACATCCGGCAGGCGTTGGAGGCCCGGAACCAGCATCTCGCCTTCGAGCCGTCGGATCTTGGCGCGCTGTACGGCGAGCCTGCCGGATCGGGGACCTTGGGCGGACTGATCGCCACCAATCTGGCGGGGCCCCGTCGGATCGCGGCCGGCGCGGCGCGGGACTATTTTCTGGGTTTCTCGGGCGTCTCGGGGCGCGGCGAGACCTTCAAGTCCGGCGGTCGGGTGATGAAGAACGTGACCGGCTACGATCTCTCGAAGCTGCTATGCGGCTCCTTCGGCACCTTGGCCGCCATGACGGAGGTCACGCTCAAGGTTCTGCCGACCCCGGAGAAAACTCGGACGCTAATGGTCCTCGGCCTCGACGATGCCACGGCCTGTACTGCCATGACCCGCGCTCTCGGCTCTTCCTACGAGGTTTCGGGGGCGGCCTACCTGCCGGCCAAGGTCGCCCGGGAGTCCGAAGTGTCGTACGTCGCCCGGGCCGGCGGCTCCGTCACCGCCCTGCGCCTGGAAGGCTTCGGTCCCTCCGTCGAGTATCGCTGCGAGAAGCTGCGTGAGCTGCTGAACGATCTCGGTCCGAGCGAGGAGCTGCACAGCCACAACTCGCAAAGCCTGTGGCGGGAGATCGCCGATCTCAAGCCCTTCGTCGCCCGGCCGGAGCTTGCCGTCTGGCGCCTGTCGGTTGCGCCCCAGGCGGGGCCGGCGGTCGTTGCCGCGCTGCTCGCCTCTTTGCCCGAGGCTCTGTACTATGTGGATTGGGGCGGTGGCCTGCTCTGGGTCGGCGTGGCCGCGCAAGGCGATGCCGGAACCGCGCAGGTGCAGGCCGCCCTTCGGGCACCGGGGAACGGCGCCGGCGGGGGCCATGCGACCTTGCTGCGCGCGCCGGCCGAGCTGCGGGCCGGTCTGGAGGTTTTCCAGCCGATGGAGGCAGCGAAGCAGGCGTTGGTCGCGAGGATCAAGGACGGCTTCGATCCGCGGCGCGTGCTCAACCCCGGACGGATGTACGCAGGCGTCTAAAGGGCGCGGGGGAGGGCGGTCATGTTTCTTTTGGCTCTCGGTTTGGTTCTGACGGTCGCTTGGCTGTGGGCCGGTTGGTACTACCTCACGGTCTACTTCGGGCAGGAGAACATCTTCTACCTCCTGCCTGCCGAGCTGGGGCTGTTCCTGGTGGGCTTCTTCGCGCCGCTCGGCGTTTTCTGGCTGATGGTCGCGCAGTCTTCCGTTCGCCGGCGTCTGATCAGATTGGAACGGCAGATCGCCGCACTGGCCGCCGGACCGGAGGAGCTTCTTCCGGGCGAGCCGGGGTTGGAAGAGCCAATCTTCGGAGAAGCGGGGGACGAGGGACGCGGCGACCCCGGCGAAGCGCCCAGAGGTGGCGGGGAGGTCTTCGATAGAAGCGCCTCCGGGTCGGCCCGGCAGGAACCCCGTTTCGACAGCGCGACCGATGAGACCCTCATAGAAGAGGATCTGACCGCCGATCCGGGCCGCTCCGCCGGGGCGTCTCGGCAGCCAGGTGACAAGGGCGAGGCCGGGCGTGGTGACACAGCGCAGGACGGTGCAGGCCCCGGCGGCGGCAAGAAGCATTAGGGCGGTCTCGCCCAGGGCGGTGACGACAAACAGTCTCCGGCCGCACGGCGGATAGGCCACTTGCAAAAGGGCACGGGAGGACCGACGCATGCAGACGAACTTCACCCTCGCGCAGTTGGCCGATCCGGACACGCGGGAGTCGGAGAAGATACTGCGGAGCTGCGTGCACTGCGGTTTCTGTACGGCGACCTGCCCGACCTACGTGCTGCTGGGCGACGAACTGGATTCGCCGCGCGGTCGCATCTACCTGATCAAGGACATGCTGGAGAACGACAAGCCGGCAACCGAGAAGACGGTCAAGCATATCGACCGTTGCCTCTCCTGCCTGTCCTGCATGACCACCTGCCCGTCCGGTGTGCACTACATGCATCTGGTCGATCATGCGCGAAAGCACATTGAGGAGACCTACGAGCGACCCTGGGCGGACCGCCAGCTGCGCCGGCTTCTCGCCTGGCTGCTGCCGAAGCCGGGACGCTTCCGTCTCGCCCTGATCGGCGCCTGGTTCGCTCGGCCTTTCGCGGGTTTTGCCGGCGATCTCTTCGATGGCCGCCTTAAGGCGATGCTGTCGCTGGCCCCGAAGAGCATCCCAACGCCGTCGGCTGTCGACCGGCCCCAGGTCTTTCCGGCGGAGGGTGCGCGTCGGGCGCGGGTGGCCCTGCTGTCCGGCTGCGCGCAACAGGTGCTGGCGCCGCAGATCAACGAGGCGACCGTCCGTCTTCTGACCCGTCATGGGGCCGAGGTAGTGGTCGCCAAAGGGGCCGGCTGCTGCGGCGCCCTGGTCCACCACCTGGGGCAGGAGGAGCCTGCGTTGCAGGCCGCCAAGGCCAACGTCGACGCCTGGCTGGCGGCCGATGCCGAGGCGCCGCTCGACGCCGTGGTCATTAACGCCTCGGGCTGCGGCACCACCGTGAAGGACTACGGCTTCATGCTGCGCGAGGACGCCGCCTATGCCGACAAGGCGGCGAAGCTCTCGGCTTTGACCAAGGACATCACCGAGGTGATGCAGGATCTCGGCCTCGCGGCGCCGGTCCGCGCGACGGGTCAGACCGTTGCTTACCACTCCGCCTGCTCGATGCAGCACGGCCAGCAGTTGCGCCAGCCGCCGAAGTCTCTGCTGCAGGCGGCCGGCTTCGCGCTGGTCGAGCCGGCCGAGGGTCACCTCTGCTGCGGTTCGGCCGGAACCTACAATTTGATGCAGCCGAAGATCGCGGGCCAGCTGCGGGACCGTAAGGTCGCCAATCTGGAGCGCACCGGCGCCGTCGCCATCGCCACGGGGAATATCGGTTGCATGACCCAGATCGCGACTGGAACCGCGACGCCGCTGGTCCATACCGTCGAACTGTTGGACTGGGCGACCGGCGGCCCCCTGCCGAAGGCTCTGGAGGGAGACTCTCGATTCGAAGATCTGCCGACGGTCGATTTGCCGCCGGTCGATCTGCCGCGCGAGACCGTAGCTGCCGAGTAGCGGCCGCGATCCCTCCACCCTAACCGTCGGCCTAACTCTCGGTCAGGCCTCGGACCATCAGCTTGACGGTCTCCTCCGCGCGCTCCCAGACCTGAAGTTTCCAGTCGCGGCCGCTGGGGAAGAAGGCGGCGCGGATCTGCTCCTTGATCGCGCGCCCTTTCGGACTGTCGAGCTGACCGTGCAGGTGCAGCCAGTTGTCCGCCCGTACGGCCTGACGGACGTCGGGCGTCGGGACGGTGCCGTACTCCAGGGCGATGCCGACGAAGACGTCGGCGGCGAGATGGTCGCGGATCGCCGGCAGGCTGACGCCGTGCAGATCGGCGACGTTCACGTGGGCGCCGGCGGGCGTGTCGGTACAGTCGCCCTCGAACCAGTCCTGCGCCAGCCGGGTGACTGGATCGTCGGGTGCGAAAGGCAGAAGGCGGTCGCCGAAGCCGTAGGGACCCAGGCCGGTGTGGATGTCGATGGCGCCGACGCGCCGCGCCTGGGACAGGTGCGTTGTGAGCAAGGCCTCGAGATTTGTCTTGGCCCAGGTATCGCGCGTGCCGCCGAAGAAAATGCCGTCCGCGTGACCGTACTGCCCGCCCGAGATCGCGGCACGCAGCGCCATGGTGCCGTGCGTGGCCTCCCAGACGTCCAGGGCGGCCTGGGTCTCCGCGATGGTCGCGTCGCTCCAGTCGCGCGGGCAAAGCAGGGAATGCAGTTCGTCGTAGCCGGGATTGGCCGGATGCCCGTTGCCGTGATCCAGCCAATTCCGGTTCAGGTCGACATTCTCCTCGGTCACGCGCCGTTGCCAGGCGAAGCCGTAGGGATTGACGGCATGGACCAGCAGGACCCCCAGCCCGTCCGGCCGCGCGGCGGCCAGCCCGGACTGCAGCAACCCCAGCTGCACGCCGGAGCCGCAGAAGCCCTCGACGCCGTGGGTGCCGGACAGCACGACGAGCGCCGCTTCGGCGTCGCGGGGTCCCATCCAGGCGACGTCGCAGTAGAGCGCCTCGCCCTCGGGGCCGGCGTTGGGATTGGGGCGCTGCTCGACCTCGATCTCGGCCTCGGCGCAGGCGGCCAGGAAGCGGGCCCGGGCTTCCGCATAGCTCTCGGGGAAGTAGGTGGCGGCCGTGGTCATGGCTGGCATCAGCTCTCCGCAAGGGCGCCGAGCGCCAGGTTTTCCGTCTCCACCGCGCGGTCCCAGACCGAACGACACCAATCCGGCGTACCGGGATAGAAGCAGCGCCGGATCTCCGACTTGATGGGCCGCGCCGCCGGGCTCGCCGGATCGCCGTGGACATGCAGCCAGTTGTCGCCGCGCAGGGAGTTGATCACGTCAAGCAGGGGCTGCGTGCCGTACTCCAGTGCGATCTGCGTGACTTCGGCATGGGCGAGCGCGCGGTGGATGCCGCGATCATTGGTACCGACCAGCGGCGCCGAGCTGGAGCTGCCGTCGTCCAGCGATGTGATGTCCTTGAACCACTCCGTCGCCCTGGCGCGCTCCGGGCTGCCGTTTGGGGCGGGACAGATCCGTTCGCCGTAGCCGAAGGGGCCGAGACCGGTGTGATAGTCGATCACCGCAATCTTGCGTGCCGCTCCGCAGTGCCGCCGCAGCAGGCCGTCCAGGGTGACATGGGACCAAGTCGGCCCGCGCCCGCCGTAGAAGAGGCCGTCGGCGTAGATATACTGACCGCCGCTGACCGCTTGCTGCAGCGCCGCCATGGAGTGGGTCTCGGCATATCCCAGCAGGTCGGCGACGGTGCTCTCGATCGTCTCCTGATCCCAGGACGGCGGGCAGATGACCTCGTGCAGATCCGTGTAACCCGGATTTTCCGGCAGGGGCGCGTCGAAATCCGCAAAGTTGCGGTTCAGATCGACATTGTCTTCGGTGACGCGCCGGCTCCAGGCGAAGCCATGGGGGTTGATGGCGTGGATCATCATCACGGCCAGACCCGGCGGCAGATCGCGGTAGCGCCCGGCCTCCAGGGATCCGCTCTGAACGCCCGAACCGCAGTACCCCTCGATGCCATGCGTCGCGGAGATGGTCAGCAATACCCGCTCGGCGTCGCGCGGGCCGATCCAGACCACGTCGGTCGCCAAGGCCTCGCCCTCCGGCCCCTGCAGCGGATGCGTCACGCTCTCCGGCACCGCGCCCGCGTTCTGCGCGGCGTCGCGAAAGCGCGTCCGCGCCTCGGCGTAGCTGCTGGCGAAGTAGCTGGCAGAGTCCGTCATAGGGGCGAGATTCCTTATGCTTGCGGCGAGGTCTGTCCGGATCTCGAGATGGGGGCGGTGCGGGCTTGGCGGAAGGCTCCGCCTGCTCCATAGTTATGCGTGTCATGGGTAGGACAGCAAGAGCCGTAATGACCGCCCTGGCTGCGGTCTGGACCCTCGCCTCGGCGAGCCAGCTGGCGGCCGACCAAAAGGATCCGCGTCTGGAGCGTCTTTTCGACCGCCTGCAGACGGTAGAGTCCTCGATCAACGCTCAGGGCGTGACCAATGCCATCTGGCTGATCTGGCTCGAGCACGAGAACCCTCAGGTGGTCGAGCGGATGTACAGTGGCATGGATGCTCTGCGCCGGGGCAACCACTACTTGGCTCTGGCCATCTTCGACGACCTGATCGCGCGCGTGCCCGACTATGCCGAGGCTTGGAACAAGCGCGCCACGGTCCATTACCTGATGGGCAACTTTTCGGACTCCCTGCAGGATATCGAGGAAACGCTGGCCCTAGAACCGCGCCACTTCGGGGCACTGGAAGGCCGTGGCCTGATCTTCGGAGAGCTTGGTCTTTCCGAGGAGGAAATTGAAGCCTACGAGGCAGCGCTGGCGGTCAATCCGCATCTGCAGGGTGCCAGAAGCAAGCTTGAGGCGCTGCTCGGCGAAAGCGAGCATATCTAGCTGGGTTCGGACCGACGGTCTTGCTTCCGGCTCGTCGTTCGCCTCAGAGATCGCGCCGACGGATTTTCAGGCGCCTGCTGTCGACCGTCGGCGCCCCGTTAAGAGCGTCGTTTCTTGGAGTTCCGGTCATGGCAGCCATGACCCGTGGCTACTGTGCGCCCGGATTCGACTGCGCTACGCTGCTCAGTCGTAAGGGTTCCTAAAATCTGCCGTCTGGAGTTTATCGCCGTGCGCGTCGAGCCCTGGTATCGACAGCCGCTGTTCGTCTTGATTGCGGCCGGGGTCATTCTCGGGCTGGGGATGGGTGTGCGCCAGACCTTCGGCCTCTTCATTCAGCCGATGGCGGCAGCGACCGGCCTGTCGGTCGCCAGCATCTCCCTGGCCATCGCGTTTCAGAATCTGCTTTGGGGCGTGGTCACGCCCGCCGTCGGTATGGCGGCCGACCGCTACGGCAATGGACCCTTCCTCGTGCTGGGCGGCCTGCTCTACGCCGCTGGAATGACCGTAACGGCCTACGCCGACAGCCTGTTCCTGGTCCATCTCGGCAGCGGCGTTCTGATCGGTTTCGCTGTGGCCGCGGCCGGCTTCCCGCTGGTGCTGGCCGCCGTGGCCCGTGCCGCACCGGAGGAGAAGCGCAGCACCTGGCTCGGCATCGCCTCGGCCGGCGGATCGGTCGGGCAGTTTCTGCTGCTGCCGGGCGCGCAGTCTTTGATCTCCGCCTTCGACTATCAGATCGCGCTTCTGATCCTGGCGGCGCTGTCTTTCCTGATCGTGCCGCTGACCGCCTCCGTCGCCGACAAGCGGGTGCGCGAGGGCGCAGAGAAGGCGGCTGCCGCCTTGTCGAACCAGAGCCTGACGGCGGCGCTGAGCGAGGCCGGCGGACATCGCGGCTACTGGCTGTTGACGGCGGGTTTCTTCGTCTGCGGCTTCCATGTCGCCTTCATGAGCACCCATCTGCCGGGTTACATCGTGTCCTGCAACCTCTCGGCCGAGACCGGCGCCATCGCGCTCGGCCTGATCGGTTTCTTCAATATTCTGGGCGGTCTGCTGGCTGGCTGGCTGGGGGGGCGGTACCGCAAGAAGTACCTGCTCAGTTCGATCTATCTCGCTCGTGCGGTGGTGATCACGCTCTTTCTGATCGGGCCCAAGACGGATGTCGCCGTCTGGCTGTTCTCCTCGGCCTTCGGCTTTCTCTGGCTCTCCACGGTGCCCTTGACCAGCGGTCTCGTCGCGCAGATTTTCGGCCCGCGCTACATGGCGACGCTGTTCGGCATCGTCATGCTGGGTCACCAGGTCGGTGCCTTCTTCGGGGCCTGGATGGGCGGGCTCTCCTTCGACCTCTTTGGCTCCTACGATCCCGTCTGGTACATCTCGATCCTGCTGGGCCTCCTCGCCGCCGCGCTGCACTGGCCCATCGCCGACCGCCCGATCCAACGGCCCATCGCCGTTCCGGCCCAGTAAAGCGGTCGATGAACGGCGGCCCGAACGTCTCAGGGCCCGCTGCGGGGGCCGACAGCACCCAGGCTCGCGCCGGCGTGGCCTTCGCACTGGGGGCTTTCGTCTTCTGGGGTTTGGCGCCGCTCTACTTCAAGGCCGTCGTCGCCCTTCCGCCGCTCGAGGTCCTGGCCCATCGGGTCCTCTGGTCGGTTCTACTGCTCGCGGCGCTGCTGATTGCGCTCGGGCGGTTGCGGGCGGTGCTGCTGCAGCTCTCCAGTCCGGGTGTGCTGCCGCGACTGCTCGCTTCGACGGCCCTGATCTCCATGAACTGGTTGGTCTTCATCTGGGCGGTCGGGCAGGAGCGGGTGCTGGAAATCAGCCTGGGCTACTACATCAACCCTCTGGTCAACGTGCTGCTCGGCCTACTGGTCTTGCGCGAGCGGCTGAGCCCGGCTGCCGTCGTCGCGGTGCTGTTGGCGGCTGCCGGCGTCGCAAATTTGGCTTGGCAGACGGACGGCCTGCCGTGGGTGTCGCTGGTTCTCGCTGTTTCCTTCGGGCTCTACGGACTGGTCCGCAAGCTCACGCCGCTCGGGCCCATCGACGGTTTGCTGATGGAGACCGCGCTGGTCGCGCCGCTGGCGATCGGTTTTCTGCTTTGGACGGCCTGGACCGGCGTGGGCGCCATCTCCGGAGGTGCCATCGCAAGCGGCGACCTCTCGCTGCTTCTGCTGCTGATGGCGGCCGGACCGGTGACGGCGATTCCGCTGATCTGGTACGCCGCAGGCGCCAGGCGTCTGCGCTACACCACGATCGGCTTCCTGCAATATCTGGCGCCGACGTGCCATTTCCTTCTGGCCGTTCTGCTGTTCGGGGAACCTTTCGACACCGCACAGCTCGTGACCTTCGCCTGCATCTGGACCGCGGTGGCGGTCTTCACGGGCGACAGTCTCACGCGGTCGCGGCGCGCGGCTGCGGTTCGCGGATCAGGAAGCTGACGGCGAAGCCCGCCGCGAGAAAGCCGATCAGAACCGAAAGGGCGGCGGTGTAGGCTCCGGCGGAGTAGAGCCGCGCGCCCTCGATCAACGCTCCGTCCCAGCCGCGGTCGAGCAGCGCGCCGATCAGCGGCTGAAACACGGCGCCGGAGCCGACGCAGGCACCGTTCAGTAGCCCGAAGGCGGCACCTGTCACCTTTGGGCTGTTCACCCGTCGCAGAATCGCGAAGCCGATCGCCATGGACCCCAAGCCGGCGCCCGAGGCCAGGAAGAGAGCCGCCCTGGGCAGTGCCGGCATGTCCGGCAGGTAGAGCAGGGCCGACAGGCTGAGCAGGCCCAGAAGGGCGCCGGCCTGCAGGACCGGCAGGCGCAGGCCGGTGCGGTCCGACAGCCATCCCGAGGCTGGAGAGCCGACCGCCCAACCGATGAGCAGCAGGGAGGCCGTGCCGGCCGCTTCCGGCCGATCCAGGCCGTGGGTCTGCATCAGCCAGGCGACGCCCCAAAGCCCTGCGAAGGCGAGCAGCGGTGCCGTCATGGCGGCGCAGACCAGCGACACCAGCCAGTTCTGGCGCTCGCGGATCACGATGCCCAGGCCGCGCAATAGGTCTGAGAGACCGTTCGCGGTCCCGCCCTCCGTCGCCTTTCCGTCCAAGCCGTCGTGCACAGACGCGACCGACCTGGGCGGAAGATCGCGGACGATCAGCCAGATCGCCACGGCCAGCAGGCCGCCGATCGCCGCGGCGCCGAACAGGGCCTCGCGCCAGCCCGCGACCTCGACCAGGGCGGCCAAGGGTGCCTGGCCGCCGATGCCGCCGACCATTCCGGCCATCATGGTTAGGCCGGTCAACTGGGCGAAGCGGTCCGGCGAAAACCAGTTGGTCGCCAGTTTCAGGGTTCCGACGAAGCCGACGGCCGCACCGGACCCGATCAGCAGCCGGCCGATGTAGGCCAGCGTCAAGCTGTCCGCTGCCGCGAAGAGGGCAGAGCCGGCGCCGCAGAGCAGGGCGCCCAAGGCCAGCATCCGGCGCGGCCCCCAGCGGTCGATCATTAGCCCGACGGGGATCTGAAGGCTGGCATAGGCATAGAAATAAAAGGCCGAGAGATTTCCCAGGATCGCGCCGCCGACCATGAAGTCGCGCATCAGCGGATCGATCATCACGCTGGGGGCGTTGCGGTGGAAGAAGCCGTAACAGAAGAGCCCGGCGCCCAGGGCCCAGATCAGCCAGGCGCGACTCGAGAGGCTGCCGGTTGCACTGCCGACGTTCGCAGTCACGGCGACCGCCCGGTTAACCCGGTCATGCGTTCATGGCGGTCATGCGTTCACGCGCTCCGGGCGGCGGCTTCGCCGGTCTCAGTGTTCTCTTCTTCGCGGTAGCGAGACTTGACGTGTTCCAGGTGCGTAGCCATCGCCTCCGCCGCCGACTCGGCGTCGCCCCTGTCGATCGCGGCGGCAATGCGGGCGTGGTCTTCCAGAAACAGGCGATCATCGTCCGGGCGAGCATAGAGCGTATATCGATGGTAGGCGAACATATCCTCCAGGATGTCGCTCAGGACCGACATCAGATGAAGGTAGACGGCACTGCGCGAGGCCTTGGCGATCGCCAGGTGGAAGTTGAGATCGTCTTCGGCCTTGTGCTTCGCGGGCCGGTCGGGATCGCACATGACCGCCAGCCGCCGGGCGATCTCCGCCTTGTGCTCGTCGTCCGCGCGCTCGGCGGAACGGCGCGCGGCCCAGACCTCGAGGCTCGCCCGCAACTCCATCAGGTCCCGCAGGTTGGAGGGGTTGACCCGCACCAGGGCTGCCAGCGACGACTCCAGCTCGTCGACCGCCGCGACCACCCGAGTCCCGCCGCCCTGAACCGCCCGAACAACGCCACGCGCCTTAAGCTGTTGAAGTGCAGCCCGAACCGAGACCCGACTGACGCTCATCATCTCGGCCAACTGGCGTTCGCCCGGCAGACGCTCGCCGGGCGCAAGCTCCCCCGTGGCGATCAGCCGCAGCAGCTCTTGCGCGACGCGATCCGACACCCGCTCGCGCGGGATTTCGTGGAACCTCGGATCGGCCGAGAGGGCGGGTGTAGCTCTTGGGCGCATGTTTTGCCGCTGGGTCGCCGGAACGGTGGGGGAGGGGCAGCTGCGGGACCGTGGCCTAGCATCGCCCCCCCCTTGGTCGACTGGACTATTGGTAGGACCAGTTTTCCGTCGGTGAAGACTGCGCGTCAAGCCCAACGCTTATCGGCATTTCACTCGTATACCATGATTTTTCGCTTTTACGTAGTGGGCGCCCGCGTCGGTCTTTTGCAGCCATGACTCCTCTTATGCTTGGCGATCCATAGATCCTATGGCTAACTTTCATAAAGAAGTGTCGGCCCTGCAGGTTGAGAGACCGCGTGGAAAGTCATCTGTTCACGTGCAATCGACCGAAACCAGGGGTGGAAGCGGCGCATGGGCGGACAGGAATTGGAAGGCTCGATGAATCGGATGAACGACAAGCAGACTGTAACGCAGGTCGTGACCGAGCAAGTGCGGCTCAAGATCCTTTCGGGCGGTCTGCCTGCCGGATCCGTGCTGCGCCAGGACGCGATCGCGGCCGACTACACGGTGAGCCGGATCCCGGTGCGGGAGGCTCTGCGGCAGCTCGAGGCCGAAGGGCTTGTCACCTTCTACGCCCATCGCGGCGCCGTGGTCTCCTCCTTGACCCCCGAGGATCTGAGCGAGCTGTTCGAGATGCGGGCTCTGATCGAGCCCGAGCTTTTGCGCCAGGCCGCACCCAAGCTGACGCCTCGCGACCTGAAACAGGCCGAGCGGTTTCTGATCGCCAGCTGGAAGATGACCTCGCCTGAGCGTGTCATGCCGGGCTGGGATTTCTACGCGACCCTCTACGCACCCGCGAGCAAACCAAAGACCATCGAGTTGGTCCGCAACCTGCACAACCAGACCAACCGCTACTGGATCGCCATCGCGGACAATCAGAATGAGCGCGATGCCTCGCGCGCCCGCCGCGAAAGCATGCTGGAGGCGCTGCGTGTCGGCGATGTGGAAGGGGCCTGCGATCTGCTGCAGCTCCACTTCAATACCTGCGCCTTCGTGGCGGTGGAGGCCCTTCGCGAGACCAGCGCCGAGCGCGGACGCCATAGGGCGGTCGGAGGGTTGAAGGCAGCGGTCTGACAACCGCTATCCGCTGACGCGGACTCGAACCCGCTTCCTGCGGCGGCCCAGGAGGTCTCGGGACGAACAGCGAGGGCAAGGCGATGCGCAACGGCGATTACGCGGCCGAGTGGTCCGGTGTCTTTCCGGCAGCCACGGTTCAGCTGACGGCGGACGAAGGGCTCGAGCCCGAGGCGACGGCCGCGCATTTCCGGATGCTGGTCGAGGCGGGTGTCGACGGCCTTGTGGTGCTGGGGACCCTCGGCGAAGGCTCGGCATTGGACTCGCAGGAGAAGCGTGCGGTCATCGAAAGCGCCGTCGAGGCCGTCGCCGGTCGGATTCCCCTGCTCGTGGGGGTCGCCGAAACGTCGACGCGCGGTGCCTGCCGCCTGGCCGAGCAAGCCAAGGACCTGGGGGCCGACGGCCTGATGGTGCTGCCCGGCCTCGTCTACACGGCGGATCGGGCCGAAGCGGTCGCGCACTTTCGAACGGTCGCGCGGGCGACGGACCTGCCGATCATGATCTACAACAACCCGCTGGCTTACGGTGTCGACCTGACGCCCGAGGCCTTCGCCGATCTTGCCGACGAGCCGGCGCTGGTGGCGATCAAGGAGTCGTCGGACGATCCGCGCCGTCTGACCGACATCGTGAACCTGACCGGTTCGCGCTATCGTCTGTTCTGCGGTGTCGATGATCTTGCGCTGGAGTCGGCTCTGCTGGGCTGCGAGGGCTGGGTCGCCGGGTTGGTCAATGCCTTCCCGGCCGAATCCTTGCATCTCTGGCGGCTGGCCGGCGAAGGCCGATGGGAGGAGGCGCGCAGCCTCTACCGCTGGTTCATGCCGCTCTTGCACCTCGATACCCACGTCAAGCTGGTGCAGTACGTCAAACTGGCCCAGGCGCTCGCCGGCTACGGTAGCGAGACCGTCCGCCTGCCGCGGCGGAAGCTCGAAGGTGCCGAACGCGCCCAGGTGGCCGCCCTTGTCGAGGCCGCCTTGGCGGACCGCCCCGGCCTGGCGGCCGAGTAGAGCGCGGCGCACCGTCCGGCTGTCACGGCAGGAAGCGCAGCAAGGCCGCGATCAGCGCGTCCGGAGCGTCCTCTTGAACGAGGTGGCCGGCGCTGCGGCAAGCGTGCACGCGTTGCGTGTCACTATCATCGTCACGGCGGCCATCGTCACGGCGGCCATCGTCACGGCGGCCATCGTCACGGTGGCCATCGTCACGGTGGCCATCGTCACGGCAGCGCGGCGGATTGAAGGCATCTGGAAGAGATCGCGTCCGCAGTCTCCCGAGCGGTCGGACGGCGGCTGCAACCCAAAAGAAAAGCGCTCCGGAAATTTCTTTCCGGAGCGCGAGTGCGGCGTTGCCGCCGGCGGAGTTCGTCGGGAGTGTCGTTCGCGTGTCTTACTCGGCCGTGTCTTACTCGGCCGTGTTTTACTCGATGGTCGGCCAGACTTGGTCGGCCGTGGCGATGTAACCGGGGATGTCCTCGTTCCACCGCTCCTGCGTCGGCAGGGTGTAGTTCAGGTAGAGCTTGCCGTCGACGATCGACCAGGCCTCGGGATCGGTCTCGATCTTGCGTTCCGCGGCGGCGACGCCGAAGGCGCAGTAGCCGCCGTACTGCGGGGCGTAGGCCGCGGGGTCGGCCGTGAAGAGATCGCGGTGCTCCGCGCTCGCGAAGTGCCAGGTCGCGCCCTCATACTCGGCGGTGAAGTCCGGAGAGCCTTGAACCGGCTTGCCCTTGGTGAAGTAGGCGACCGGATCGGTGCCGCCGAGCGCGACGCCGTCGCGCGTGAAGATCGCCTTGCCGGCGAAGTCGTCGGATGCCAGCGCGGCCTGGGCTGCCATCAGGCTGGCCAGGATCAGAAAGGTTAGGCCGACCAGCAGGCGGGTCGACAGGCTGTGCAGCGGGAAGGCGTGCACGGCGGGTGCGGCAGTCCGTGTCATAGCGGAGGTCCTCGCTTTCGTTGGCTCGGCGCACGTCTGGATGCGCCGCTTGCCAAAGAGAATGGTCAGCAGCGAGAGACTCCGCCAATCACCCTTGCCTCGCGCCTTATCACGGCTTTGCGAGACGGAGGCGAGTGGACGTGAAACCGCAGGATGCGGTCGGGTAGGCGTCAGCGCGGTGCGGCCGCACCGGCGGGGATGGCTTCGGCCGGGAAGATGGCGATCTGCCAGGGGCGGGTGGTCACCTGGGTGACGACGGCATCGGCCGGCGGCATGCGTTCGCGCCAGATCACCGCGCTGCCTGCAGGCTCTGCGCGTAAGCCGAGGATCTCGATGCCGTAGCCCCCGGTCGGCCGCTCGCCCAGGAAGATCCCGGCCGCGATCTCGCGACCGACGACAAGTGCGCGGGGCGGACTCAGGCCGACCAGACCCCACATCGTCAGCCACTCTTCCGTCGTGGCGGCCCGCATGCTGGATTCGATCTCGACGGCACCTCCGGCACCGCCCCAGCTTTCCAGAGGCTGGACGAGCTCGCTATCCTGCGCGGGCTCCTCGGACTGCGGAGGGGCTGGCGCCTCGGTCTCGGCCGTTGCGGCCGGCCGGTCCGCCGCGCAACCTGCAAGTGCCAAAGCCGCCGCCAGCAGAACGGGCACACCGAGCAGACGCCGGAGGTCGCGCCAGGCGAACCGCCGAGAGTGGATCATTGCATGACGATCCTTGGCGCTTCGCGCTTGGCGCCGGCGCCGCTCAGCTTTTCCCACATCCGTTCCGCGATCGAGAGGTAGCTGCGTGCGTAGGCGCTCTGCGGCTGCGAGACCACGATGGGCTGTCCGCCGTCCGACGTTTCCCGGATCTCGATGGTCAGTGGCAGTTCGCCAAGGAACTCCATGCCGAGCTTCTCCGCTTCGCGCCTCGCGCCGCCATGGCCGAAGATGTGCGCCTCATGGCCGCAGCTCGGACAGATGTAAAGCGACATGTTCTCGACAATTCCGAGCACCGGAATATCCACCTTCCGGAACATGTTGAGGCCCTTGCGCGCGTCCAGAAGCGCAATGTCCTGAGGCGTGGAGACGATGACGGCGCCGGACAGCGGCACCTGCTGAGCCATCGTCAGCTGCGCGTCGCCGGTGCCCGGCGGCATGTCGACGATCAAGACGTCCAATTCGCCCCAGGCGACGTCGCGCAGCATCTGTTGAAGCGCCGACTGAACCATGGGGCCGCGCCAGATCATCGGCGTATCCTCGGCCACCAGAAAGCCCATGGACATCACCTTCACGCCGTAGTTCTCGAGCGGCGTCAGGGTCTTGCCGTCGGGCGAGTTGGGACGGCCGGAGATTCCCATCATGCGCGGTTGGCTCGGGCCGTAGATATCGGCGTCCAGCAGCCCGACCTTGAGGCCTTGGGCGGCGAGGGCGAGGGTCAGGTTGGTCGCGGTCGTCGATTTGCCGACGCCGCCCTTGCCGCTGGCCACTGCGACGATGTGCTTCACACCCGGAACCAGAGCACGCGCGGCCCCGCCCGGCGCCTGGGCCTGCTGCTGCCCCGGACTGGGTGCCGGACTGGGTGTCGGACGGGGCGCCGCGGGGTCACCGGATGGCTTCCTCGCGGCGGTATCTCCCGACTCGGCGGTCAGAACGGCGGTGACGGAGAGCACGCCTTCCAGCTTCTCGACGGCCGCCTCCGCCTGTTTGCGCAAGGGCTCAAGCTTCGGACCCCGTTTCGGATCGACCTCGATGGCGAAGCCGACATTGCCGTCCTTCACCACCAGACCTTGAATCATTCCGAGACCGACGATGTCAGCGCTGCGGTCGGGATCTTGCACTTGGCGCAGGGCGTCGAGCACCTGGCCCTCGGTAATGCGGCTCATGCTTGAATTCTCCGCGGTTGTGCCGATATCGAGCGGAACCGAAAGACCAGGACGGCCGACGGTCGTTGCCCTGCATATAGGGGGCGCATCGGTCGCTTGTCCACGGGGCCGCCGGGCGCGGTGCGGAGATCGGCGGCGCAGACGGACCGCCGACTGTTCTGGAGCGGAAAAATAGACCGGTGGACTGGCCGGTCTGGGATGTACATCAGGGTTCAGGGAGACAGGATAGCATGCCTTGGCAATCGGGTAGCGGCGGCTCGGGAGGCGGTTCCGGCGGCGGCGGCCCCTGGGGCGGTGGATCTGGCGGCAGTTCCGGCAGCGGCTCAGGCGGCGGCTCCGGGAGAGGCGGCGGCCCCTGGGGCGGTGGCGGCGGCAACAACGGCGGCGGCTGGGGCGGCGGCGGTTGGGGCGGCGGTGGCGGCAACCGGCCGCCCGATTTCGAGGATGTGATCCGGCGCGGTCAGGAGCGCCTGCGCGGCGTTTTGCCCGGCGGCATGGGTGGCGCTCGCGGCCTCGGCATCCTGATCGCGGTGGCGATCGTGCTCTGGCTTGCCTCCGGCTTCTATCAGGTGCGTCCCGGCCAACAGGGCGTGGTTCTGCGTTTCGGCGAGTGGGTCAACCAGGGCAACCTGGCCGGCCCGGGCCTGCACTGGCACCTGCCCTGGCCGATCGAGACGTCGGTCACGCCGAACGTCGAAGAGATCCGCCAGATCGAAATCGGCTATCGCGGGAACGCCGGTCGCAGCAACGACATTCCCGAAGAAAGTCTGATGCTGACGGGCGACCAGAATATCATCGACATCGATTTTACGGTGCAGTGGCGGGTCAGCAACGCCGGTCAGTTCCTCTTCAACATTCGCGAGCCGGAGGCGACCATCAAGATCGCCGCCGAGAGCGCCATACGTGAAACCATCGGGCGGACGGACATCCAGCCGGCCCTGACGGACGCCCGCTTCGAAGTCGCGGACGTGACCCGTCAGACCTTGCAGGAAATCCTGAACGAGTATCAGGCCGGCATCGCGATCACGGAGATCAACCTGCAGGACGTGCAGCCGCCCGAGCCGGTGATCGACGCCTTCGAGGACGTGCAGCGCGCACGTCAGGATCTCGACCGTTTGCGCAACCAGGCCGACGCCTACCGGAACAAGGTGATTCCGGAGGCTCGAGGCGAGGCGCAGAGGATGATCCAGGAGGCCGAGGCCTATCGCGAGCGTCTGATCAACGAGGCGCAGGGTGAGGCCCAGCGCTTCCTGAACGTCTACGAGGCCTATCTGCAGAACCCCTCGGTGACCACGCGGCGCATGTACCTGGAGACGGTCCAGGGCGTCTTGAGGGATACCGAAAAGGTCATCATGAGCGGCGATTCCGGGGCGGTGCCCTACCTGCCTCTCAATGAGCTCCGTGGGCGTCAGGGGACCGTCACCGGTCCGACCGGCCCGCAGACCCAGCAGTAGCCGGAGACTGAGGAAGATGCAAAAGCGCTTCACCCTGATCGGCGGTATCCTGCTGGTTGTGCTGGGATTTCTCGCCTACAACGCCCTCTTCGTCGTGCATCAGACCCAGCAGGCGCTGGTTCTGCAGTTCGGTGCGATCAAGCGGGTGGTCCAGGAGCCTGGCCTGAACGTCAAGCTCCCCTTCATCCAGAACGTGCTGTTTTTCGACCGGCGCGTGCTCAACCTCGATCCGCCGCCCCTGACGGTCGTTCTGTCGGACCAGCGGCGCCTGATCGTCGACGTCTTCGTGCGTTACCGGATCACCGATCCCGTCCGCTTTTACGAGACGGTGAACAACGAGACGCAGTTGCGTGATCGCTTCGCGCCGATCGTGAATAACCAGGTGCGTTCGGTTCTGGGTGAGGTGACCTTGACCAGCGTGCTGTCGGAAGAGCGTGACGAGATCATGCAGCAGATCCGCCGGTCCGTGAACGCGGCGGTGCGTCAGGCGACCGTCGAGGCGGGCATCGACACGACGGCGGTCGACACGACGGCGGTCGACGAGGCGGCCGAGGACGAGGGCCAGGTCCAGTTGACCGATACCTCGCAGCCGGCGGAGCGTCGCCGGCGAGGGCTCGGCATCGACGTGGTCGACGTGCGCATCGGGCGCGCCGACCTCTCCTCCGACGTCAGCCGGTCGGTGTACGAGCGGATGCGGGCGGAACGCGAGCGAGATGCCGCCGAGTTCCGTGCGCAAGGTCAGGAGCAGTTCCAGCGGATCACGGCCTCCGCCGACCGCGAAGCTACGGTCATCCGGGCCGAGGCGCAGCGCGACGCGGACATCCTGCGCGGTGAGGGCGAGGGCGAACGGACGCGGCTTCTGAACGAAGCCTTCGGTCAGGACGCGGAGTTCTTCGACTTTTATCGCTCGATGCAGGCCTACAGCGAGGCGATCCGCGGCGAGAACTCGATGCTGGTCTTGCCGCCGGACAACGACTTCTTCCGCTTCTTCAACGAGCTGCCGGCCGGCGTGATGAACGCCGAGCGCAATCCGGAACAGCGGGCGCAGTCGCGTCCCGTCGCGCCGGAGGCGACCGGGGCCCTGACCACGGAACCGCCGGTTCAGTAGCCGGCTCACGAGACCGTCCGGCGACTTCGGTTTTCCGGGAACGGACGGTAAGATCGGGCGGCTGTCCATCGATAGGGTGGGCAGCCGCTTTTCTTTTGGGCTGCCCCGGCTTCTCATCCTGGCCGGTCTTTCGTCTCTCTTGGATCCACAGCTGCGCCGATGTCCGACCTTCTGACCGCTCTGGCCCTCGTCTTCGTGATCGAGGGCTGCATCCTGGCGCTCTTCCCCGGCGCGCCGGCCGCGCTCTACAGGCAGCTGTCCGAACTGCGCCCGGAAACGCTTCGGGTGGTGGGTCTGGTGGCCGTCGTACTCGGGGTTTTCTGCGTCTGGCTTCTGCGCGCCTGAGCTTTCGCCTGACCTGCCGTCCTGTGGCAAATCGCAGTTGCCCGTTTCCTCCTCGCGAGAGTTTGAGGCACACTGTGGATTGCCGGCGCCGTCCGGCACGCCAATTTGATGGCTGACGGCCCCGTCCGCAGGATCCGGACCCGGGTCGCCCTAGCGTAGGACCGCCGAGAGGATTCCTGGTGACCCGAGCCGACTTCTCCTGCTTCGTTTCCCTGCTTCGTCCGCGCGCGGCCGCCCTGCTCGCCGCCGGCGCTCTGGCTTTGGGCATCGGGAGCGGCGCGGCCGTCCTGACGACGCCCGCGGCCGCGCAGCCCCAGGGGGCGCCGATCTCCTTCGCCGATCTGGCCGAACAGCTGCTGCCGACGGTGGTCAACATCTCCACCACGCAGGTGGTCGAGCGCGGCGACCAAGAAGACTTCGAGGAGATGTTCCGCGAGTTCTTCGAACGCCGCGGCCAGGGAGCGCCGCCGCCGCGCCGCCGCGCCAACTCCTTGGGATCCGGTTTCATCATCGATCCCGAGGGCTACGTCGTCACCAACAATCATGTGATCGCCGAGGCCGATACGGTGGAGGTGGTGCTGTCCGACGACACCACCTACGAGGCCGAGGTGATCGGCACCGATCCCGAGACCGACCTGGCGCTGCTGAAGGTCAACCCGACGTCGCCTCTGCCCAGCACCATCTGGGGCAACTCGAACGACGTGCGCGTGGGCGACTGGGTGCTGGCCGTCGGCAACCCCTTCGGCCTGGGCGGTTCGGTCACCGCCGGCATCATCTCGGCGCGCAGCCGCGACATCAACGCCGGCCCCTACGACGATTTCCTGCAAACGGACGCGGCGATCAACCGGGGCAACTCCGGCGGGCCGATGTTCAACCTCGACGGTGAGGTGATCGGTATCAACACCGCCATCTTCTCGCCCTCCGGCGGCTCCATCGGAATCGGCTTCGCCGTGCCCTCGGCGATCGCGCAGAACGTGATCGAGTCCCTGCGCCGCTTCGGCGAAGTGCGTCGTGGCTGGCTGGGCGTGCGGATCCAGACCGTGACGGAGGAGTTGGCCGGCGAACTGGACCTGCCGCCGCCGGGGACCGGTGCCTACGTCGCAAACGTCATCGATGGCGGACCGGCCGAGTCCGCCGGGATCGTCCAGGGCGACGTCATCATCACCTTCGACGACCGCCCGGTGGCCGACACCCGTGGGCTGGTCCGCATGGTCGCCGAGACCTCGGTCGGTCGCGACGTTGCGGTGGTGGTTTGGCGGGAGGGCGACCGCCAGACCGTGCAGGTCAACCTGGGGCAACGCGATTCCGAGGCTCTGGCCGCCGCCGCGCCGCCCCCGCGCGACCCCGAGGAGGTGCTGGACCTGCCGGCCCTGGGTCTCAGTCTCGGTGCGATGACAGATGAGCGTCGCGAGAGCTTCGCGCTGGAGGAGGGTGTCGGCGGCGTCGTCGTCACCGAGGTCGACAGCGGCGGCAGCGCCGACGAGAAGGGGCTGCAGCCCGGCGACGTGATCGTCGAGGTGGACCAGGAGCGCGTCGCCACACCGAACGAGGTCGAGTCCTACGTCGAGCAGGCGCGCGAGGCTGAGCGCCGCAGCCTGACTCTGCTGGTCTATCGCGGCGGCGAGTACCAATGGATCGTCCTGCGTATCGGCCAGGGATAGACAGGCGGCTGCCTCAGCAGCCGCTCAGCCCAGATCGGCGAAGTCTGCGCGCCGATAGCCCTGATAGAACAGCAGGCCTGTCAGGTCGGCCACGTCGAGCGTGAAGCGGGCCTCCGCGCGCACCGCCGGCTTGCCGCGATAGGCGACCCCTAGTCCGGCCGCGTTCAGCATCGCCAGATCGTTGGCGCCGTCGCCGACAGTGCAGGCCGCGGCCGGAGTGACGCCGAGCTCCGCGCTTAGATCTTCCAGCGCTTCCAGCTTCGCTTCCCGGCCTAGGATCGGCGGCGTGACGCGGCCGGAAACCTCGCCCTGGGCGATCTCCAGCCGATTGGCCCGCACGGCGGAGAAACCGCAGGCCTCCGCGACCAGCTCCGCGAAGATCGTGAAGCCACCCGAGACGAGAGTGCAGGGGACGCCGGCCTCCTGCAAGGTCCGGATCAGGCTGCGCGCGCCGGGATTGAAGGTCATGCGCTCGGCCGCCCGTTCGACCTCGCGCAGCGGCAGGCCCGCTAGCTTGGCGACGCGCGCCTGCAAGGCCTCCTCGAAATCCAGCTCTCCGGCCATGGCCCGGGCCGTCACCTCGGCGATCTCCTCGCGCAGGCCGACGACCTCCGCCAACTCGTCCAGCATCTCCTCGCCGATGATGGTCGACTCCATGTCGGCGAGCAGCAGGGCCTTGCGCCGTCCGGCGAGGGGTTGTGCCGCGAGATCGACCGGCAGGTCGCCCAGGGCTTCGCGGGCCAGCCGTTCGGCATCGCGCGACGCGAGGCCGTCGAAGGGCAGGTCGCAGGCTTCGTCCGGCGACAGCCAGTCGCTCGGGCCGACCGTCCCGCCGCCCGAACTCAGCGCCGAGCGGGCTGCGTCGACCGCCTCCGCCGAGAGCTTGCGTCGGCTCGGATCGGCAATCAGGGTGAGGACAAGCGCCATGGGCGCTCCTCATAGCGAGCGGACCGGAGCGAGACAAGCCGCCAAAGATGACGACCACCGCCACCTCTTCTCCGTCACCCGCGCCCGAGGGGCGACAGCCGCCCGCAGTGATCGTTGCCGGCCCGACCGCCAGCGGCAAGTCGGCCTTGGCGGCGGCGCTCGCCGCCCGTCTGTCGGGCACGGTCATCAATGCCGATTCCATGCAGATCTATCGCGACCTGCCGATCCTGAGCGCGCAGCCGGATCTCTCGAGTTGCGCCGCGGAAGATGACGCTGCGGTTCCGCACCGGCTCTACGGCGTGCTGGACGGGACGGAGCGCTGTTCGGCGGGGCGCTGGCGCGCCTTGGCCCTGGCGGAGATGGAGGCGGCGCGAGCGCAAGGGCGGCTGCCGCTGCTGTGCGGCGGCACCGGGCTTTATCTCAAGGCGCTGACGGAAGGAATCGTCGAGCTGCCGGCCATCCCGGCGGACCTGCGCGCGCGGGCCGCCGAGCGTCTAGCAGCCCTGGGGCCGGCCGGGTTGCATGCCGAACTGCTGGGGCGCGATCCGGAGACGGCATCCCGGCTGCACCCAAACGACAGTCAGCGGCTGCAGCGGGCCTGGGAGGTTCTGGAGGCGACCGGGCGCGGTCTGGCCGATTGGCAGGCGGGGCCGACCGCGCTCGGACCCGCCCCGTGGCGGTTCCTTTGGCTGGTGCTGCTGCCGCCGCGCGCCGTTCTGTCTGCCGCCTGCGATGCCCGCTTCGAGGCGATGGTGGCGGCCGGCGCGCTGGAGGAGGTACGCCGGCTGCTGGCGCGCGGGCTCGATCCGCGCTTGCCGGCCATGAAAGCGTTGGGCGTGCCGCAACTGGCGGCGCGGCTGTCCGGAAAAACGACGCTGGAAGAGGCGGTTACCGCAGCGCAACAGGCGACGCGCCGCTATGCCAAGCGCCAGGCGACCTGGTTGAGGACACAGGTGTTACGACATATTGAGAATGCATACGTTATGGAAACGCAATTTTCAGAACAACAATTGCCGGAAATCTTTTCAAAAATTGACGAGTTTCTGTTGACGGTCTGAAGGACCAGGGATAGGGTGGCAGCTCTGGATCAAATCGGCTTCGGTCGGGGTGTTTTTTCCTGCCCGAGGCGAAAAGCCATAAATAAACGTGGGGCTTACCGCGCCCGCGAAGCTTTGCCTGAGGAATGAACCGCGATGTCCGCCACCGCCGCCGGTACGCTGGCCGCCGAAAAACCGAGCTCCGAGAACTCCCATGCCTATACGGGCGCCGAGATGGTCATCAAGGCGCTGGTGGATCAGGGCGTCGAGGTCGTCTTCGGCTATCCCGGCGGTGCGGTCCTGCCGATCTACGATGCCCTGTTCCAGCAGAACAGCCTGCGGCACATCCTCGTGCGCCATGAGCAGGCGGCGGTCCACGCGGCTGAGGGCTATGCCCGCTCGACCGGCAAGCCCGGCGTGGTTCTGGTGACCTCCGGACCGGGTGCGACCAATGCCGTGACCGGGCTGACCGATGCCCTGATGGACTCCATTCCGGTGGTCTGCCTGACGGGCCAGGTCCCGACCCATCTGATCGGCAACGATGCCTTTCAGGAGGCGGACACGACCGGGATCACGCGGCCCTGTACGAAGCACAACTATTTGGTCCGCGCCGTCGGCGATCTGCCGCGCACGCTGCACGAGGCCTTCTACGTCGCGACCCACGGCCGGCCCGGCCCCGTGGTGGTGGACCTGCCGAAGGACGTGCTGCAGACCAAGGGCGACTACACCGAGAAAGAACAGGTGGTGCATCGCAGCTACCGGCCGCAGACAGAGCCGGACCCCGCCGCGATCTCGAAAGCCGTCGACCTGTTGGCCACCGCCAAGCGGCCGATCATCTACGCCGGTGGCGGCGTCATCAACGCGGGGCCGGAGGCCAGCCGGCTGCTGACCGAGCTGGTGCACCTGACCGGCGCGCCGGTGACCAACACCCTGATGGGCCTGGGGGCCGTGCCGGCCAGCGATCCGCAGTTCATCGGCATGCTGGGGATGCACGGGACCTACGAGGCCAACCTGGCCATGCACGGCTGCGACGTGATGCTGAACGTCGGCGCCCGCTTCGACGACCGGGTGACCGGGCGTCTGTCCGACTTCTCGCCCCATTCGACCAAGATCCACATCGACATCGACCCCTCCTCGATCAACAAGAACGTGATGGTCGAGTTGCCGGTCGTGGCCGACGCGGAGGCCGCGCTGCGGGCTCTGGTCGCCGAGTGGAAGCGCCGCGTCTCCGGCGGCCTGCTGAACGCCGGTGCGGCGCGCAAGGCCCAGGCGGCCTGGTGGGAGCAGATCGAGGGCTGGCGCGGGCGCGACTGCCTGAGCTACCGGCAGCAGGGCGAGATCATCAAGCCGCAGTACGCGATCCAGCGGCTCTATCAGCTGACGGCGGAGAACGAGGCGAAGGCCGGTCAGCCGGCCTACATCACCACCGAGGTCGGCCAGCATCAGATGTGGGCCGCCCAGTTCTTCAAGTTCGAGCAGCCGAACCGCTGGATGACCTCCGGCGGTCTGGGCACCATGGGCTACGGCCTGCCAGCGGCGATGGGCGTGCAGATCGCGCACCCGGATGCTCTGGTGGTCGACGTGGCCGGCGAGGCCTCGATCCTGATGAACATTCAGGAGATGTCGACGCTGGCGCAGTACGGCCTGCCGGTGAAGGTCTTCATCGTCAACAATCAGTGGATGGGCATGGTCCGGCAGTGGCAGGAGCTGTTGCACGGCGCCCGCTATTCGGAAAGCTACAGTGCCAGCCTGCCCGACTTCGTCGCCCTGGCCGAAGCCTTCGGCGCGGTCGGGATCCGTGCCGAGAAGGCCGATGAGCTGGACGACAAGATCCTGGAGATGATCGCGACGCCGCGTCCGGTGATCTTCGACTGCTGCGTGGCGCAGGAGGAGAACTGCTTCCCCATGATCCCTTCGGGCGCGGCCCATAACGAGATGCTGTTGGGGCCGGACGACAAGGCGGCCAAGCCGATCAGCGAAGAAGGCATGGTTCTGGTCTAGGCCCTGTCGCAGCAAGGGCGCGCAGTCCGGTCGGGCTTGCGCGCCCCGCGCCTTTGCGGCTAGGAACGCCGTCGACCCGATCCAGGCGCCCGGCCAAGAGGCGCCGCAGCTTCCGAAGCGAGTTCTCTCCGTGTCACCCCTGCAAGACAGCGTCGAACGGCGCACCATCGCCGTCCTGGTCGACAACGAACCCGGCGTGCTGGCGCGCGTGATCGGCCTCTTTTCCGGTCGCGGCTACAACATCGAAAGCCTGACCGTCACCGAGGTCGAGCGCGAGAAGGGCCTGTCGCGCATCACCGTGGTCACCACCGGCACGCCGCAGGTGCTGGAGCAGATCAAGGCGCAGCTCGACCGGCTGGTACCGGTTCAGCGGGTCGCCGACCTGAGCCTGCAGGGCCCCCACGTCGAACGCGAACTGGCCCTGGTGAAGGTGGCCGGGACCGACGACAAGCGGGTCGAGGCGCTGCGGATCGCCGGGATTTTCGATGCCCAGGTGGTCGATGCGGGCCTGGACTACTTCATCTTTCAGGTGACCCACCGGCCCGACAAGCTGGACCGTTTCATCGAGCTGATGAAGCCGCTGGGCCTGGTCGAGATGAGCCGCACCGGCGTCGTCGCTATCGCGCGCGGGAAAGACGGGCTTTAAGGCGCGATCGCCCTAGGCGGCAGTCTCCGACGAAAACCACCGCGTCACCTAAGTTTCACCGCAGATCCCTGCCCGTTCCGAGCATAGTTCATGCGGCGGTCGTTCGATGGCGACCGTTTACCGAGCGCAAGGTTACGGGAGGGATTGGAATGACCCATGGCGCGATTGTCTGGAACGAGTTGGCGACGAACGACGTCGAAGCGGTAACGGGCTTCTACGGCGATTTGTTGGGATGGAAGGCCAAGAGCCAGCCCATGCCGGGCGGCGGCACCTATTGGGTCTGGCAGCACGCAGACGCGGACCCCGATGCCGATCCGAGCAAAGTAGGGTTGGGCGGTGCCTTCCAGATGGAAGGGCCGCAGTTCGAGGGGTTGCGCGCCCACTGGGGCGTCTACATGACGGTCGACGACTGCGATGCTGCTTGCGAGAAGGTCGGTGCCTTGGGGGGCAAAGTCGTGCAGCCGCCTTTCGACGTGCCGGGGGTGGGCCGCATCGCAATGGTCGCAGATCCTGCTGGTGCCGTTTTCGGCATCATGACGCCTGAGACCGGTGACTGACCGATCCGACTTGCACAGATCGCAGATCGGAGTGAAGGCCCAGTCGTATCGACCTCTGACTGAAACGACGCGAGACCGAAACGGCCCGAGATTGAAACCGTCGCCGACCGACGGAAGCGGATTCCCGTCCGCACGTCAGATCTGCGGCTTCTGCAGGTTGCGTCGCAGCGGTCGGACGGCTAGAACCCGGCGCAGTTTTTTTGCGTTCGCATCACGGCGTGCGCAATTTCCTTAAACTTGCGCGCGGAGAGCGGAAGCGCCGCCGCGCCGAACCTAAAGACAAGGCTGGAGGACAGGGTACCCATGCGCGTCTACTACGATCGCGACGCCGACGTGAATTTGATCAAGGGCAAGAAGGTGGTCGTGGTCGGCTACGGCAGCCAGGGGCATGCCCATGCCATGAACCTGCGCGACAGCGGCGTTGGCGACGTGCGGATCGCGCTACGCGCTGGCTCCAAGACCGCGCAGAAGGCCGAGGGCGCCGGCTTCACCGTGATGACCCCGGACGAGGCCGCGGCCTGGGCCGACGTCGTCATGATCCTGACGCCCGACGAACTGCAGGCGGATCTCTACCGGGACTCCCTGGCGCCGAACCTGAAGGAAGGGGCGGCCATCGCCTTCGCGCACGGCCTCAACATTCACTTCAGCCTGATCGAGCCGCGCCCCGACCTGGACGTCTTCATGATCGCGCCGAAGGGGCCCGGCCACACGGTGCGTAGCGAGTACGTGCGCGGCGCCGGCGTGCCTTGCCTGATCGCCGTGCACCAGGACAGCAGCGGCAATGCCCACGAGCTGGGCCTGTCCTACGCCAGCGCTATCGGCGGCGGCCGCGCCGGGATCATCGAGACGTCTTTCCGTGAGGAGTGCGAGACCGATCTCTTCGGCGAGCAGACGGTGCTCTGCGGCGGTCTCTCGGCCCTGATCGTGGCGGGTTACGAGACCCTGGTCGAAGCCGGCTACGCGCCGGAAATGGCCTACTTCGAGTGCCTGCACGAGGTGAAGCTGATCGTCGACCTGATGTACGAGGGCGGCCTTGCGAACATGCGCTACTCCATCTCCAACACGGCGGAGTATGGCGACTACGTGACCGGTCCCCGGATCATCACCGAGGAGACCAAGGCTGAGATGAAGCGGGTGCTGGACGACATCCAGGCGGGCCGCTTCACGCGCGACTGGGTCGCCGAATGCAAGGCCGGCCAGCCCTCCTTCAAGGCCACGCGCCGCCGCCACGCCGAGCACGGGATCGAGGAAGTCGGGCAGCGTCTGCGCGGCATGATGCCCTGGATCGCGGAGAACGCCCTGGTCGACAAGTCGAAGAACTAGAGCGCGATCGTCTCAGGTGGGAGTTTTTGGCTTCCACCTGAGACGTGAATCGCCCTCTAAACCTAATAGTGAGGCCGAAGACGGGACGGGTCGCTCGTCGGAAAGGGGGAGCCGGCTTCCGCCGGCTGCCTTCGTGCTTCGACAGGCTCAGCATGAAGGCGGGGGGAGTTTAGGCGGAGCGTTTCCGCCCCGCTTCCTCTTCACCCTGAGCTTGTCGGCCCCTTCCTCTTCACCCTGAGCTTGTCGAAGGGGGCTGCGGCTGGCGCGGGGTCAAGGGAGGCGAGGCATGCCGATCGACAGTCAGACTCTTCTGATCTTCATCCCCATCGCGCTCGCGCTGAACCTGACGCCCGGCGCGGACATGCTGTTCTGTCTCGGACAGGGCATTAAGTCGGGGCCGAAGGCCGGCTTCGCCGCCTCCCTGGGGATCGCGACGGGATCCTTCCTGCACGCGCTGGCGGCAGGTCTTGGGCTCGCCGCCTTGATCGCCGCCCACCCTCTGGCTTTCGAGGCGGTGCGTTGGGCCGGTGTCGCCTATCTTCTCTGGCTTGCGCTCGGCAGTCTGCGAGAGCCGGCCGGCGCACTCGAGCCGACCGAGGCTCAGCGCTCCAGCGCTCTGTCGGCTTGGCGTAACGGCATCTTCGTCTGCCTGCTCAATCCGAAGGTCGCCCTTTTCATTTTGGCGCTGGTGCCGCAGTTCGTCGATCCCGCGCGGGGGTCGGTGCTACTGCAGTTCCTGATCTTCGGCGCGATCCTCAATATCGGCGGAACTGCGATCAACGGACTGGTCGGAGTCTTTGCCGGCGGGATCGGCCGCTTTCTCGCGCGCAACGCCGTGGTCGCGCGGATCCTGCGGTACTTCACGAGCTTCGTGTTCTTCAGTCTCGCGGCGAAGCTGGCGTTCGAGCGGCGGTAGGCTGCCAAGGCCGCCTCAGTAGCCGGCAGCCCTGTCCACCACATTGGGAATCTCGGCACCGGCGACCGCCGCGCGGGCCGCGGCGAGGGTCTGCACGGCGACCAGATCAGCGGTCGCGTCGCTGGCGCAATGGGGCGTCACCAGAATGCGAGGATGCGCCCAGAAGTCGTGGTCCGGCGGCAGCGGCTCCTGCTCGAAAACGTCGAGCGAGGCGCCGGTCAGGTGACCGCTGTCGATGGCCGCGCGCAGGTCGTTTTCCACCAGGTGAGGTCCCCGTCCCATTTGAATCAGATAGGCCCCCGGTTTCATGCGCGCGAAAAAGGAAGCATCCAGAAGGCCGCGTGTCTGGGCCGTCAGAGGCAGCAAGTTGATGAGAGCGTCGGTGCGTGCCAGCAGCTGCTTCAGTCCCTCCGCGCCGCTTAGGACCTCAACGCCTTCGATCGCTCTGGGGCTGCGCGCCCAGCCCAGGGTCGGATAGCCGAGACCGGCCAGACGCCGTGCGACGACCGAGCCCATGCGCCCCAGTCCCAGGACGGCGACCGTCGTCTCGGCGGCGCCGCGCTGGGGCTGACGCTGCCAGACACGCGCCGCCTGCTGTTCCAGATAGAGGTCGAAGCGGCGCTGGTACCAGAGCACGTGCCAGATGACGAAGAGCGCCATGGCCTCGGACTGCTTGGGATCGACCATACGCACGACGGGCACGTCGGGCAGCTCCGGGTCGGCCAGGATGTTGTCCACCCCCGCCGCGATGGAGCAGATCACCTTCAGATTGGGATAGCGCTTCAGGACGCCGGGCTGGGGCCGCCAGGCGAGGGCGAAATCGATGGCGGCGGGATCGTCAACCTCCTCCGGCAACAGCAGTTCGACCGAGGGATCCTCCGCCGTGAAGGCGGCGCGGAAGAGGGTGTCCAACGTCAAGGTTGCGCTGACCAGGACGCCTTTCATACGGAACCTCCGAAGGTCTGAATCGGCAGGGCCGACAGGTCGATGGGATCGAGCGGATGGATCGGCCGCGCGCGGCTGAAGGGGAAGTCGCTCGGCCGAAACCGGCTGAGACCGGGTGTGTCGACCACGAGCGGCCGCGCCTGGCCGGCGAACGCCAGCTTGAAGTGATTGCCGGACTTGGCGACGACGGCGTCCAGGTCGCTCAGCCGCAGACCGTGGCTTTCGTAGGCGGCCGGGTCCTGAACGAAGGGCGCCTTCGTGGTCAGCAGCAGCGAGAGCTTGCCGACCTGCAGGACTGCGGTCGCGCCCAGGTCCACCGGCACGCCGGTCATGTAGCTGCCGCTATGGAGAAATCGTCCATCGCCGAGCCGCAGCACCCGGCCCGTCACCTGAAGAGCCGTCTGGCCGGGCGTGATCCCTCCGCCCAGGGTGAGCGTCACCTCTTCGCCAAGTCCTGCCGCTCCGCAGTTCCGAACGGCGTCGGGGTCATACAGCGGCAGTGCCACGCGCAGCTCCGGAAAAGATCGAAGCAGCAGGCGCGCCAGTGCCGTGGCGTCGCCCGGCGCGCCGGCCAGGACGCGATCCCCCTGATCGCCCAGCACGAAGGGACGTTGCTCCGGAGCGTCCCGCACGCGCGTCAAGGCCAGGTCCATCGAGGGCAACTCCTGGACGAAGTCGTCGCGCAGATCCCAGAGCCGGCGCGCCAGCCGCTCGGCAATCTCCTCGGCCGTGGTTGCGTCGCCGTCGGTTGTCACCAGGACTGTCTGGCCGGCCTCGGGGACGTCCACGAAGGGATTGACGTTGCAGATGGAGATGTCTCGCAGCTCGGCCCGCGCGTCGCAAAGCGCGCGCGCCTCGCCCTGCAATTCCGCCAGCGGTCCGCCGTCCGTCTCGTCGTTGCCGCGCGTCAGAAAGGGCAGCCGCGCCAGGCTGCGGAGAGGGCGCAGGCGGCCGTCCATCACCTCCTGTAGCAACGCGAAGGCCTTGGCGCCGGTCTCGACCATGTCGGCATGGGGATTGGTCTTGTAGGCGATCAGGATGTCCGCCGCCGCGACCATGGCCGGCGTGACCTGGGCATGAAGATCGAGCGCTGCGGCGATCACTACGTCTGGGCCGAGCTTGGCGCGCAACGCGGTGAGCAGATCGCCCTCGCAGTCGGCTCTCTTGCCCGACAGCATCGCCCCGTGCAAGTCCAGGCAGACGGCATCGGGCGCCTCGACCGCCAGGAAGGCCTCCAGCAGTTCGGCGAAAACCTCCTCCTCCACCGGGCCGCCTGGTCGCGCCCGCGCCGCGATGGCGGGCAGCCACTCGACGCCAGCTGCCTCGCCGGCTCGCAGGATACCGCCCAGCGCCGATCCGGCGTTCCGGTTGGCTGCGACCAACGCACCGCCGCGCTCGACGGTGAAGTCGGCGGCGGTGGTCGGCAGGGGATTGAAGGAATGGGATTCCTGCCAGAGCTGGCCGACCAGCAAGCGCGGCTTGGCCGAAAGCTGTCTCATTCCTACGCCCGTTCCAGGCCGCACCACTCGGCGATGAAGAGGGCGATGGTGCCGGTGGCTCGCTCGACGGCGGCGAGACTATCTCCTGCCAGAGCCGGATCGAGCGCGCTCACGAGCCGGCGGCCCGGGCTTGGCCCTCCGGCGAGACATCGGGGATGCTCCAGTGCTTGCCGGGCACGGCGGAGAGCAGTTCCTGGGTGTAGCTGTGCTGCGGATCGTTGAAGACCTTGCGGGTCGGTCCGTACTCGACGATGCAGCCCAACTGCATGACGGCGATGTTGTCGCAAATCTGGGCGGCCACGCGCAGGTCGTGGGTGATGAAGAGCATGGAGAGCTGCAGCCGCTGCTTGATCTCGGCCAGCAGCTCCAGCACCTGGGCCTGGATCGAGACGTCGAGGGCGGAGACCGGCTCGTCCGCGACCAGCAGTTCCGGGTCGAGCGCGAGGGCCCGGGCGATGCCGATGCGTTGGCGCTGACCGCCCGAGAACTCATGGGGGAAGCGCTCGGCGGCGGAGGCGTCCAGGCCGACCAGCCCCAGCAGTTCCTGGGCGCGCGCCACGGCGGTGGCGCGGTCGGCGCCGTGGGCCATCGGCCCCTCGGCGATGATGGTGCCGATCTTGCTGCGCGGGTTCAGAGAGGCGTAGGGATCCTGAAAGATCATCTGCACGTGCCGACGATGCGGCCGCAGCGCCTTGCCTTTCAGGCTGGCGAGGTCGACGTCGCCGAAGCGGATCTCGCCGCTGTCGCTGTCGAGCAGACGCACGATGCAGCGACCCACCGTGGACTTACCGGAGCCGGACTCCCCGACGAGGCCGAGGGTCTCTCCCTTCCTGATGTCGAAGGTGATGTCCTGCGCCGCCGGGACCCGCCGACCCTTGGTGAAGAAGCCCCGCTCCGTCACATAGGTCTTCTCCAGACTGCGGACCGAGAGCAGCGGCGGTCCCTTGAGGCCCGGGCGCTCCGGTGGCTCGAACTGCGGCACGGCGGCGATCAGGCGGCGGGTGTAGTCGTGCTTGGGAGCGTTCAGCACCTGCTCGGCCGATCCCATCTCCACGATCCGGCCGAACTGCATGACCGCCACGCGGTCGGCGATCTCCGCCACCACGCCGAAGTCGTGGGTGATGAACATCACCGCCATGTGGTGGCGGGCTTGCAGCGACTTGATGAGCTGCAGGATCTGGGCCTGGGTGGTGACGTCCAGCGCGGTGGTGGGTTCGTCGGCGATCAGGATCGCCGGCCCCAGCGCCAGGGCCATGGCGATCATCACGCGCTGGCGCTGCCCGCCGGACAAGCGGAAGGGATAAGACTCGCCCAGAGTTTCCGGGTCGGGCAGGCCGACTTCGCGCAGCAGCTCGACCACCCTGGCCTTGCGCTCGCGTTTGGTCAGCAGACCGTGGGCGTCGAAGACCTCCGAAATCTGCTCGCCGATCCGCATCAGGGGATTCAGGGCCGTCATCGGCTCCTGAAAGATCATGCCGATGCGACTGCCGCGCAGGTCACGTAGCTGCGTCTCGCTCAGTTGCAGCAGGTCGCGGCCTTCGAAGCGGATCGAACCGGCCACCGGCTGGACGTGGGGTCTCGGCAAGAGGCCCATGATGGCGTTGGCGCTCATGGACTTGCCGGAGCCGGACTCGCCGACGACGCAGAGGATCTCGTTGCGTGCCAGATCGAAGGTGATCTCCTCCACCGCCAGCTCCCGGTCGGCACCGGGCGGCAGCGAGATGGAGAGGCGCTCGACCTGCAGCAGCGGCGTCTCTCCCGTGGTTTCCGTCATGGTGCCAGCGTCGCTCATGCTAGCGGCCCTTCCGCGCGAGGCGCGGATTGAGGGCGTCGTTCAGACCCTCGCCGACGAGGTTCAGCGCGAGCACCGTCAGCAGGATCGCGATGCCGGGGAAGAAGGACATCCACCAGGCCTGTCGGATCACCGTGCGGGCCGCGCCGATCATGTAACCCCAGGACATGGTGTTGGGATCGCCCAGACCGAGGAAGGAGAGCGAGGACTCCAGCAGGATCGCCTGGGCGATCATCAGCGACGCCATCACGATCACCGGCGAGAGGGTGTTCGGCAGGATCTGGCGCGTGATGATCTGCAGGTTGGATTGACCCAGCACGACCGAGGCCTGGACGAACTCGCGGTTCCTGAGCGACAGGAACTCGCCACGCACCAGACGGGCGACCGGCGGCCAGGAGACGATGCCGATCGCGACGATGACGGAGGTGATGGAGGGCTGGAAGATCGCCACCAGCACGATCGCCAGCGCGAAGTTGGGAATGGTCTGGAAGAATTCGGTGAAGCGCATCAGCGCGTCGTCCAGCAGGCCCCCGTAGTAGCCCGCGAAGGCCCCGAGCGTGACGCCGATGGAGAGGGCGACTACGGTCGAGACGATGCCGACCAGCAGCGAGATGCGGGCACCGTGCACTAGGCCGGCGCCGATGTCGCGGCCCAGGGTATCGGTTCCGAACAGAAAGCCCTCGGCCCCCAGCGGCGGCAGGAAGGGACGCTGCACCATCGCCCAGGGGCTCTGCGGGTAGAGCAGGGGAGCCACGAGTGCCAGGACGACGACGGCCAGGAGGATGAAGACGCCGACGAGCGCGCCCTTGTTGCGCGCGAAGCGCTTCCAGAAATCGCGGAAGGCCTGGGCGCGGGCGGAGCGTTCGGGTATGGCGGCAGTCGACGTCATGGCAGTTCGATCACTGGAGCTCGATCATTGGAGTTCGCTCATTTCAGTTCAATCCGGGGGTCGACCAGCGTGTAGATGATGTCGGTCACCAGGTTGAACAGAATGACCATGGCGGAGGAGACGAAGAAGACGCCGAGCAGCAGGTTGTAGTCGCGCTGCAGCAGCGCGTCGAACATCAGCCGCCCGATGCCCGGCCAGGCGAAGACCGTCTCCGTCAGCACCGCCCCGCCGACCAGCTGCCCGGCCTGGATACCGGCCAGGGTGATCACCGGCAGGATGGCATTGCGCAGCACGTGCAGACGGGTGATGCGGCCCGGTGGCAGACCCTTGGCGCGCGCGGTCTTGACGAAGTCCATATCCATCACTTCCAGCATCGAGGCGCGGGTCAGGCGGGCGTAGATCGCCATGAAGAAGAGACCGAGTGTCGTCGCCGGCAGGATCAGGTGTTGCAGCACGTCGAGCACGCGGTCGAAGCCGCTGTGGCCGGCGCCGACGGATTCCATGCCGAATCCGGGCAGCCAGCCCAATTGAACGGAGAAGAGCAGGATCGCCATCAGCGCGATCCAGAATAAAGGCGTCGCGTAGAAGACCAGCGCCACCACGGTTATCAAGGAATCGGTCCACTGACCGACGCGCGCCGCCGCTAGCGCGCCCAGCAGGACGCCGAGCAGGATCGAGACGACGAAGGCCGTGCCGGTCAGCAGCAGGGTCGCGGGCAGGCGGTCGAAGATCAGCTCCGCCACTGGCTGCTGTTGGCGATAGCTGTAGCCCATGTCCAGCGTGACGATGCCGCCGACGTAGACCAGAAGCTGTTCGTGCAGCGGCCGGTCCAGCCCGAACTGCTCGCGCAGCTGCGCGATGAAGATCTCGTCCGCCGCCCCGGCCTCGCCCGCCATCACCTGAGCCGGATCGCCCGGTGCGGCGCGGATCAGGAAGAAGTTGAGCACGACGATCGCGAGCAGCACGAAGACCGCTTTGATCAGACGCTTGGCAATAAAGGAAAGCTTCTGCACGCCGCCCCGACGAAGACTTACGAGAATCTATGGAGAGCAACCGACTCGCGAAGAGCGCCCCCGGCGTCCCCTCTCCGGAATGGGAGAGGGGACGCCGGGGGAGACGACTGCGGCCGGACTAGCGGTCCAGCCAGGCGTCGACGAAGCCGTCGTTGACGCCGATGGCCGTATCGACGAGACCCTTCACGTCGCAGCTGTAGATCGTGGGGAACTCGATCTCCAGCAGCCAGGCGACCGGAACCTCCTCCGCCAGGATCTGCTGCATCTCGCTGTAGAGCGACTGACGGGCCTCATCCGGGAAGGCCACGGCTGCTTCGGTGAAGAGCCGGTCGACCTCCTCGTTGGCATAGCCCTGGACGTTGTTCCAGGGCGAGCCTTTGGCGATGTTCGTGGAGATGTAGGTCCGCGACACGCCGAGGGCCGGATCGCCGTACTGGTAGAGGTAGGTGAAGGCGAGATCGTAGTCCCACTCGTTCAGCTTCTGGTTCCAGCCGGCCACGTCGGTCGCGACCATCTCGACCTCGATGCCGACCTCCTGCAGGTTCTGCCGCACGGCCTCGGCCCAGCGCTGCCAGGTCTCGCCGTAGGGCAGGGGCAGGAGACGAATCGGGGTGCCGTCGTAGCCCATCTCCTCGAGCAGGGCCTTGGCCTGCTCCGGATCATGCGGGAACTGACGCACGTCGTCGTCGTAGAAGCGCGTCTTGGAACTGACCGGGCCGGTGGGCACGGCGCCCAGGCCGTTCCAGATCACGTCCTTCGCGAACTCGCGATCCAGGGCGTACATGATGGCCTGGCGGAACCGCTTGTCGGCCATCGGGCCCTCGCGGTTGTTGACCCACAGCCAGGCGTGGGGCGCGAAGTATTCCCAGCCCTTGCCGGTGACGCAGGAGTTGTCGAGATCGACCAGGCGCTGAACGTCGAAGTTCTCGACCGACCCGCCCGGCAACACGTCGACCTTGCCGGTCTCATAGGCGACCGAGCGGCTGGCCGCGTCGGGGATCACGTGCCAGTAGATCTCGTCGAGGTAGGGCTGCCCCTCGACGTGATAGTCCTCGTTCTTGACCAGTCGGATGTAGGAACCGCGCTCCCACTCCTCGAACTTGAAGGGACCGGTGCCGATCGGGGTGTTGTTGGCCGGGTTGTTCTTGAAGTCGGTGCCTTCGTAGATGTGCTTCGGCACCATCGGCATGGTCCCCACCTCGAAGATCCCCATGAAGGGTCCGAAGGGCTGCTTCAGGGTGAAGCGGACGGTGGTGTCGTCCAGCGCCTCGATGCTCTCGACATGCTCCAGGGAGACGCGCAGGCGAGGGTGAGTCTCGCGCAGGAAGACGTCGGCCGAGAAGACCACGTCGGCGGCGGTGAAGGGTTCGCCGTCGTGCCAGGTAACGCCGTCCTTCAAGGTGAAGGTGTAGACCGTGCCGTCGTCGTTGACCTCCCAGGACGTCGCCAGGCTCGGCACGGGATTCAGGTCGGTGTCGTAGCGCAGCAGGCTTTCGTAGATGTTGCCCGCCACCATCTGCGTCGGGCCGTTCTGGGTCACGCCCAGCATCAGTCCCGGCGGTTCCGGCTGGATCACGACGTTCATGACGCCACCCATCTTGGGCTCCTCCGCCCAGCTTGCCGGGGCCGTCAGCGCGGTCGCGGCGGCAAGGACGACCGCGAAAGCGGCCGGCCTGCAGAAACGCTTCAACATACGAAATCTCCCTGTCCCAAAGTAAAACTTCCCTGTCACGGACCCCGGTTGTGATCCGGGGACCAGTCTTTTCTAACTGTCGTAGCCGGGGGTCTTGCGGTCGAGCAGGCGCCGGAAAGCGGCCCATTCGATGTCTTCCTGCGTACCCGCATCCATGGCGTCGTAGGAGTCCCAGTACTGCTTGACGGTCTTGGCGCAGACCTCCTCGGGCACCGGCGTGGTCGCGGCCCCGCTCGCCTGTAGCTGGAGCTGCGCCTTGCAGGTGCGCTCCAGGTTGAACATCAGCTTCCAGGCCTCGGAGACGGAGCGGCCGACGGTCATGAGACCGTGGTTGCGCAGGATCATCACCGGCTTGTCGCCCAGGTCCGCGACCAGGCGCTCGCGCTCGTCCAGATCCAGGGCGATGGCCTCGTAGTCGTGGTAGGCGACCTTGCCGTAGTACTGCAGCGCCCACTGGTTGATCGGCAGCAGGCCCTCGCTTTGGCAGGAGACGGCGACGCCCGCTTCCGTGTGGGTGTGCAGGACGCAGCCGGCATCGTGCCGGGCCATGTGGACGGCGGAGTGGATGGTGAAGCCGGCGGGATTGACGCCGATGCCGGAGGGGTCGTCGATGACCTGGCCGTCGATATCGATCTTCACCAGGTTGGAAGCGGTCACCTCGTCGAACCAGAGCCCGTAGGGATTGATCAGAAAGTGCCCCTTCTCGCCGGGGACGCCCGCCGAGATATGGGTGTAGATCGAATCGTGCATGTCGAAGAAGGCAACGAGCCGGTAGGCCGCGGCAAGATCCACACGGGTCTGCCACTCCGCCTCGCCAAAGCGCGCCGCGCCGCGATGAGCCGTCGATGCCAGGGTCATGTCTGCCTCTCGTCTCCACAAGTCCGGTGCGTCGGCACCCCCAAGGTTCCATAAAGCGTGCCACAAGCCGTGCTATTGGATAAAGGTGAAACTGTCGACAGTCGGCAATTGGCTGCCTAGGGTTGAGACGCGCGGGCCGACAGATACCGTGAACGGGGCGGGACAAGAGGCGCAGTCAGGGCGCGCAGTCAGGGGGAGAAGATGAGCCGAAAGCGCCAAGCGCCGAACGCCGGCCCGGACGGTCCCTCGCACAGCCTGGGGCCGGCCGAGGCGACGCCGGTCGTGAGCGCGTCCGGCGAAACGGCAGCGGTCGCGACCTTCGAGGCCCTGGAGTCGACCGATCTGGTCGCTCAGGTCACGGACCGGCTGGCGCGCGCGATCTGCGAAGGCCGGCTCGTGCCGGGCCAACGCCTGGTCGAAGCGGCGCTCGCCCGGCAGCTCGGGATTTCACGCGCGCCTGTGCGCGAGGCCGCGCGGCGGCTGGAGCAACGGGGGCTTCTGGTCGCACATCCGCGCCGGGGTTTCTTCGTGCGGGACTTCTCGCTGGAGGAGATCGACGACCTCTACGGACTGCGCATCGCGCTGGAGCGTTACGCTGCCGAGCTGGCCTGTGCGCGGGCTACCGAAGACGATCTGAACCGCCTGCAGGCGCAGCTCGATCTGCTGCTCCGCCTGGCCCAGGCCGGCGCGGTCGCCGATCTGGTCGAGGAGGATCTGCGCTTCCACCTACTGTTCTGCAAGGCCTCCGGAAACCGGAAGTTGTTCAAGTTGTTTCATGAGATCGCCGGCGAGATCCGGATGATCATCGTCCTGATCGGCCAAGTCTACGACGATCCGAATCGCATCGCAGAAACTCACCGTCCGCTGATCGAGGCGCTGGCGGCGCGGGACGCGGCCCGGCTGGACGCAGAAGTCGATCATCACATTCGGGTCGGATGGCGCGAGGTTCGGCGTTTCTTCGCCGAGCGGGGCGCACCGCAAACGCGCGATCCTGCTCAGCAGATCCCCGAGACTGCGCCAAGGCGCGGCACGTCAGAAAGCGAGGAAAGCGGGATATGAAGATCGTCCAGACGGACAGACACAAGTTGCACGAGCCACAGTTCTTCATGGTGCACGGCCGGTCCCGGCCCAGCGCCGAGCAGCCCGAACGGGCCGAGCGTCTGCTGGCCGCGGCAGAGGGCGCTGGGCACGAGGTCGTACCCATGGAGAGCTTCGGCCCGGCGCCGCGCGCGGCGGTGCACACACCGGAGTATCTTCGCTTCCTGGAGGTCGCGCATCGGGAGTGGCAGACGTTGGGCAACGCTTCCGAGGAGATTCTGGCGAACATTCATCCCAGCCGCTACCCGCCGACCTATCCCCAGTCGATCGTCGGGCGGGCGGGCTGGCACATGGCCGATACCGCCTGTCCGATCGGCGCCGGAACCTTTGATGCCGCTTGCGGCGCGGCGGATGTGGCCGTGACGGCGGCGGAGTATCTGCTCGACGGCGGCGATCACGTCTACGGCCTCTGCCGTCCGCCCGGCCATCACGCCTACGCCGACATGGCCGGCGGCTTCTGCTTTCTCAACAACGCGGCCATCGCGGCGCAGCACCTTCGCCAAGCTCACGAGCGGGTCGCGATCCTCGACGTCGACGTGCATCACGGCAACGGCACCCAGGGCATCTTCTGGCGCCGCAACGATGTGCTGACGATCTCGCTGCACGCCGATCCGCTGAACTTCTACCCCTTCTTCTGGGGACACGCCGCCGAACGGGGCGAGGGGGACGGCGAAGGCTACAACCTCAACCTTCCTCTGCCGTTGGGAACGGGAGACGCCGACTGGCTGGTCGCGCTGCAGTCGGCGCTCGCGGCCCTGCGCGCCTTCTCGCCGGGCGCCCTGGTTGTGGCCCTGGGCCTGGATGCTTACGAGGGCGACCCCCTCAGGGGCCTGGCCATCACGACGCCCGGCTTCGCGCAGATCGGCGGCGCCATCGCGGAGCTGGGTCTGCCCACGGCCCTGATCCAGGAGGGCGGCTATCTGGCCCCGGAATTAGGAGACAATCTGGTCAGCTTTCTGAAGGGCTTCGAGGCGGCGCGGTGATCGGGCCGCGTCAGCCTTCCGGGCCGCGTCAACCTTTCGGATCCTGTCCCGTTTCGTGATCCAGGCTCGGCAGGTCCTTGGCGAAGTAGATGCGCTGGAAGCCACCTTCCTCGATGCGTGCTTCCTCCCGCCAGCCGTAGTGGCGGTAGATCGCCTGGTTCTCGGTCATGGTGATGTGGGTGTAGAGGGTCAGGCGCCGGTAGCCACGGTCCCGCGCCGCCGCTTCGGCCGCGATCATCAGGGTTCGGCCGTGGCCCTTGCCCTTGGCAGCCGGGTCGACAGCCACGTTGTGGATCAGCAGGCTGTCGGGGCGCGCCAGCAGCACCAGCAGGCCGATCACACGGCCGTCCTCCTCCAGCACCTGGAGTTCCCCCGCCGCCAGGCGGGCCGCGTAGTCGTCGAGCATGGGCTGCGGCGGCTGGCCCATGCGGACCAGATAGGGGCTGTAAGCCGCCTCGACGATCGCGCGGACGCGGGGCAGATCTTCCGAAAGGGCAGGGCGCAGACGACTCATCTGCGGCAGGCTAGATCTCCCAAACTCACGTTGTCACCGGAGAGATCTGCATGACGGCCATGGTTCGCGGCCATATCGGATGGAGGGAACTGGCGCTGTTGGCCTCGATCGGCCTCTTCTGGGGGCTGAATTGGCCGGCGGTCCGGATCATCCTGACGGAGGTTCCGCCCTTCACGATCCGCATGCTGGCCTTTGTGGCGGGCGCGGCCGTTCTGCTGGGGCTGGCCCGCCTGCGGGGCGAGCGGCTGCGGCCGGAGCCGGGCGAGTGGGGAGCGTTGATTCTGGTCGCGCTGCTGTCCGTCTTCGGCTTCAACGTCCTGGCGGCCTTCGGCCAGCTCAATACCGAAACCTCCCGGGCAGCCATCATTGCCTTCACCATGCCGGTCTGGGCGACTCTGCTGTCCGTCGCCTTTCTCGGCGACAGGCTGACGTGGGAACGGGCCGGCGCACTGCTGCTCGGCATGGCCGGACTGGCCTTGCTGCTGGGTGAGGATTTGCTGGACGTTACCCGCTCGCCGCTCGGCTCCTTTCTGATGCTTGGGGCCGCGCTGTCCTGGGCGATCGGCACCGTATTGCTCAAGCGGCGGACCTGGTCCTTGCCGCCGCTGGCCCTCGCCGGCTGGATGGTGGCGATCTCCGCGCCGCCGGCGGTGCTGGGCGCCGCGCTGATCGAACAGCCTTGGACGCTGCCCTTCCCCTCCGCGCAGGTGCTGGCCGTCTTCGCCTACCATGTCCTCTTCCCGATGGTCTGGTGCCACTATGCCTGGGTGACGCTGGTCGCCAGCCTGCCGGCCTCCGTTGCCGCGATCGGGACTTTGATGATCCCGGTCGTCGGTGTCATCAGCGCCATTCTGTTGCTGGGCGAGCCGGCCGCGCTGCAGAAGTTCCTGGCGTTGGCGCTCGTGGTCTCCGCCGTTGCGCTGGTGCTGATCGTGCCGGGACTGAAGGCGCGCAGGCTGCGCGACGCCGCAGCGGAAACGCCGGACTGAAAGAGACGACATAAGCAAGGTGAAAAGGACGCCAGCCGCCATGACCGATATTCTGTGCCGCCCGCCGGTCCCAGCCGACAAGGAAAGCTGGGCGGAGCTGTTTCGCGGCTACATGACCTTCTACGACGTGCCGCTCGACGACGCCGTCGTGGAGCGGGTCTGGGGCTGGCTGTTCGATCCGACCCACGAGGTGGAGGGTCTGGTGGCGGAGCTGGAGGGTCGGATCGTGGGGTTGGCTCACTATCAGCCCATGGCGCGCACCCTCGGCGCCAACGAGGTCGGTTACCTCTCGGATCTCTTTACCGACCCGACGGTGCGCGGCCGCGGCATCGGGCGGGCCTTGATCGACGCGACTCTGGAGGCATCGCGGCAGAGGGGCTGGCCGCTGGTCCGCTGGTTGACTCAGGAGTTCAACTACGCCGGCCGGCAGCTCTACGACAGCTATGCGCCCCGCTCCGACTTCATCGTGTACGTTGCGAAGACCGCGCCGGAGACCGGTTCGAACCGCGCCTAGAGTTGGATCGCCTTAGGTGGGATCGCTCTGACGATCCCACCTGACACGATCGTGCTCGAAGGCGGCTGCGGCTATCCTTGCGAAGGCGACAGCAACTCGCATGGAATGAGACGCACGGCAGCATCTGGCCGGAGCGCGCCGGACTCGTCGCGCTGATGTCCGAGGCCTATCCTGTGAGTTGCAAAAATGATAAAATCTGAGGTTGTTTTTGCGCTGTTTGGATCAGTTTTGTGGGAAGCCCAGCGCCTGGATCAATTATTGATATTTTCGCTATATAATCGAATTATCAAATGATTTTACCATGCTGTATTTAACAATAGTATGTTCTGATTTTCTAAAAGGTGCTGTTAAAGATTGAATTCATTTAGTATATACTGAGACAATAATGAGATTTTTGAAATATCGTTGCAATTTATAATCGAATCAAGCCTGATATTTTCAGATATTACTGGCGTATCTATCTGTAAAGGCACTCTTGTTCCGTTAAATCTACCAATGCGCGATGCTTTAAAAGTTAAATTCGCGTACTATAGTATTCACCTGATATTGCGATATATCGCAAACTAATTAAATTCAATGCAAATTGCTTTGCATGAATAGATTGATAAAACGTAAAGAAACATTAGGAAGCGTAATGGCGCGTAAAGGTTGTTATTCGCTGTCCCGAGCCTGTCGGTTGAAGGACGTTGCCGAAGGCGGCCGAGACGTTCTGCAACTGTTAATTCACCTCCATGCCGGAGCGGAATGGTGCGGGAACGGAGTGGATTGTGATCCGGCGCTGTTGGCGGCCAGTAAGGTCGCGAAGAGGCTTTCGGTTCCGAAGAGAGCGATCTGCTCTTTTTGGTGTTTTTATTTGCTGAGGTGATCTGGGTTTTTCGTTTTTCAGGAGTTCTGCGAAGAAGTTCGAAATAGGAAAAATAAAGATCAAATATCGGCGCTCGAAAGCTGAGCGAAATTTAAGTTTTGGCGCTGGCGTCGGGGGGCGTCTTCCAGAAGCGGTCTTCTGAAAGACAGCGCCTGGAGTTGCAAATCCGAGCCGCTGCGGCCCGTCCGCAGTCGGAGTTCGGACCTGGAAGGTTTAAGGGGCGGAGGGTAGAAGCGTGCTGTTGATCATCGAACGTGCAACCGGGGAACGTCTTGAGCTGGAGCTGAGCCCCGGCGTCGAGCTGCCTGAGGTTCGGCCTGGCGACCGTGTCTCCTTAGAGGTCGCGGACGGTCAGATCGTCTCGCTTGCCGTCGATGGCAACGACCTGTCGGTCCTGATTGCCGACGCGGCCGGGGAGGCGCCCGCCGAAACCTACAGCTTCGAGGATCTCGCGCTTTATCTGATCGAGGGCGACAGCGAACTGACGCTCGACGGTGGTGCAACAGACGGCGGCGTCACAGCTGACGCGGGGCCGCTCGTGATCGGCGATGCAGAGAGTCTGTTTGCAGCGTTGACTCCTGCTGCTGGACCCGCTCCCTCCAGCGACATCGCTTCGCAAGCCGATATCTCCGCCGTCTCGACCTCCAGTTTCGCCAACGTGGGCGATGTGCGCGAGGCGACGGAGGACGGCGGCAGCTCTCTGCGCCCCGGCACGCTGGTGGGCGAGGAGGCCGGCTCGGTCGCGCGCGGTGGTTTGGATCTGGTATCGGACGGTTTTGCGTCCGGCGAAACGGTGCTGAGCGAAGCGCGAGGTCGCGGGACTCCGGATCAGGAGACGCAGGTCGACCTCGGGCGGCGGGACGGCGGCGACAGCGGCGGGCCTGTTTCGGGCGGCGGTTCCGGCGGCGAAAGCGTCACGCTGAGCGGACGCGCGGTCGACGGCTACATCTCGGACGCGACCGTGTTCCGCGACGCCAACAACAACGGTGTGCTGGACGAGGGCGAGGTCTCGACCACGACCGATCTCAACGGCAATTTCACCCTGACGGGCGGCAGCGGGCCGCTGGTGATGTTCGGCGGAACCGATATTTCCACCGGCCTGCCCTTCAGCGGAACCATGAGGGCGCCGGCGGAAGCCACGGTAATTTCGCCCCTGACGACGCTGGTTCAGAATCTGGTCGAGGCGGGCGTGGACGTGGGCGTCGCGCAGACTCAGGTCGCCCAGGCGCTCGATATCCCAGAGAGCTTCCAGATGCTGACGACCGACCCGGTCGCGGCGACGGTGGCCGGCGCCGAGGGCGCGGCGGAGGCTATGCGGGCCGGCGTGCTGATTGCCAACACGGCGGCGCAGGTGCAAAGCGCTATTGAGGGTGGCAGTAGCGGTGAGGCGGCCACGGCTTCCTCGTCCGCCTTCACGGCCATTGCCCAAACGATTGCGGACAACGGCGCTGCGACGGATCTCACGGACGGGGGGCAGGTCGAAGACCTCGTAAACGATGCGGCCGCCATCGAGGAGGCGGCAAGCGGCGAGACGGTGACCTTCGACAACAACGATGTCGCCAATGCCGCCAATGTGATCACCGCGTCCAACCAGGTGGCGCAGCAGGTGGACACCACTGCTGAGGCCAACGAGGTGCTGACCGAGCTGGCGCAGGTCGGTCAGGTGGCGCAGGGCGAGGCGGCCGAAGCCATCGAGGCGGCCGTTGAAAACGACGACGACACGGCCGTCGAGGACTTCGACAGTGAAGACGATGTCCAGGCCCAGTCGGACAATGCCGAGGTGGGCGACGTCGACGGCGCCGACGAGCTCGACGACGGCGACAACGTCTTCATCGGGACGGATGCGGCCGAAAGTATCGAAGGTCTTGGCGGCAACGATATCCTGCGGGGCGGTGGCGGCAACGATTCCCTCTCCGGCGGTTCTGGCGACGACCAGCTGTTCGGCGAGGCGGGCAACGATGTTCTGCGAGGCGGCCCCGGCAATGACCTGCTGGACGGCGGCGCGGGCGTCGACACTGTGCGCGTTCCGGGCAGCTCCGACCGTTTCCAGCTCGGCCAGGGCGACGGCGATACCCTCACGCTGAGCGATACGGAGAGCTCCGACGTCGACGTGGTGACGAACGTCGAATTCATCGACTTCAGCGACACCCGCTTCGTGGTCGCCGGAGCCGGCAGCACCTTCGAGTCCCTGTCGGCGGCGCTCGCGGTGGCCCAGAAGGGCAACACCGTCGTGGTGGCGGACGATGCTTCTATCCTGGTCACCAGCCTGACTCTCGATGACGCCCTGGCTATCCGGACGGCGGCGGGCGAGTCGATTGTTGCGATCGATGCGGACGGCGGGCTGGTGATCGATTTCGACAGTCTGCCGACCAACGAGATAGCCACGCTCGATATCTCGGGTTTCGATGGCGATGTGCGGATCGACGGTCTGGGCTCCCTGGCCCGGATCGTGACATCGGAAGGCCAACAGATCACGCTCGACGGCCAGTCTTTGGACAGCGTGTCGGAGGGCGAGTCCACCCTGACCATCGCGGGCGACGGTGCGGTGGACATCGTCAACAGCGGGCTGACTCTGCCGAACGACGGCACGCCGCCCAGCGTCCTGAATCTGCTGGCCCTGGAGTTCGAGGGGCTGGCGGAGCAGAAGTCGCTGGTGCCCGAGCGCCTGACGGTCGATGGCAGTCACACCGACGCCATCGCGGCCTTCTGGATCCAGCTGGATCAGGCCTATGTCGGCGCGGGCGACTACTACAATCTGCCGGTCAACACTTCCTTCGCCTTTCTGGGCAACGACTACGCGGCTTACCTGCGGGACGGCGGCGAGCCGCTGCTCGATCTTGTGAAGGTGCCGGATGGCCGGCAGCAGACGCTGCATGACAATCTGCTGGGGAACCTCGGCGACGCCCCGATCACCAGCCGCTTTCTCAATCAGGGTCAGGATGATCCGCGCACGGATGAGGGCGCGTTCTTCGGAAGCCGCCCCTTCCATGACGGCTCGGTCGATGCCGACGGTCTCTATAACGCGGGCGACGTCTCGGCGGTGGTTGGCTGGGATCTGGCCAACGGCGTGAGCTATCCCGACGATCTGCCGGGACCCTACGCCGTGCTCGACGGCGCCAACAGCCTCAGCGGTACAACGGGCAACGACTTCTTCTTCGGCGGCGGCGGCGATGACGTGATCGACGGCGGTGCGGGCGAGGATGTCGCAGCCTATCGCGGCGGCCGGATGGATTACGACCTCTCGGCCCAGGCCGACGGCGGCGTCACCGTGACCGATGCCGAGACGACGAACGGCGACGAGGGCAGCGACGACCTGACGAGTGTCGAGCGGCTGGCCTTCCAGGACGGCACCGTCAGCTTCGGAGCGACACTGCAGCGCGCGGTCGGAGAAGACGATCCGGCCCGGCCCGACGAGACGGACAACTTCCATCCGGGCAACGGCAACTCCAACGAAAACTTCGTGGTCCACGACAATACGGCTCTGGAGATCGAGGTCGGGCTCAAGGCCAAGGCGCGCTTCGAGGGCGAGCTGGAGTCGGAGGGCGCGACCTATCAGGCCAGCACCGGGGTCAGCGTGTCCTCTACCGGTGTGGCCGGCGCGGCGTGGAACTTCGACTTCAGCGTGGTTAGCTACGGCGACGCCGATCTGTCCAACTACGACACCCGCTTCACCATCGAGTTCGTCGATGCGAACGGCGAGCCGCAGGTCCTCACCTTCGGCGGACCCATCACACCCGGTCAGGGCTACCAGGATGCGTCGGGAGGCACCGAGGGCATTCAGGGATCCCTGAATCCGGATTTCGGGTTCATCGATCCCGATAACCTCTTCGACCCCAACCTGCCCGGCAGCTACCAGGTCAGCCTGGAGGTGATCGACCGCGAGAGCGGCGAGACGGTGGCCCAGTCGGACATTCGGGTCGAGGTCGCGCCCAACATCGTCGTCGCGTCCGACGGCAGCGGGAACTACCTTACGATCCAGGAGGCGATCGATAACGCCGAAGAAGGCGACACCATCCTGGTGAAGGACGGCACCTACGGGCCGGTTACCATCGACAAGTCGGTGACGCTACTCAGCGAGAATGGATCCGAGAGCGTCATCATTCAGGGTTCCGGGGTCAGCCAGGGTTCCGCCGTGCGGATCGCGGCGGGTGTCGAGGGCGTGACGCTGGGCGCCGAGGGGCAGGGCTTCACCATTGCGGCTGGGGCCGGTGATCTCGCGGCGCTTCACGTGGTTGAGGACAACAGTGGCGTCACGGTCGAGGGCAACAGCCTGAGCGGCGGCAACGGTCATGCGCTGCTGACGGGCGGCGGACAGGATGGCCTGACGGTGCGCGGCAATAGCCTGTCGGGCGACGGGCCGGCGGCTGTGGCTTACAACAACGGTGAGGCCAGCCTCGGCGAGGCGCGCGCCTCCGTCGAAGTCAGCTTCATCGACAACAGCTTCACGGGTGGCGACAACGCCGGCCTGCTGCTGGGGATCGAGGCGAGCGGCGGCACGGTCAGCGGCAACAGTTTCGAGGGAACCGCCGACTTCGCGATGCTGGAGCTCTGGTCCGGCGGTCTCGCCATCACGGGTAACGCCTTCGATGCCGAGGGCGGCAGCACGGCCGTTCTCGACAGCGCGGGCGCCTACGACGAAGCCGACCTGACCGCGGCCAACAGCTTCGCCAACGGCAGCTTGCTGCTGCCCGGTGTCGACGCGATCTTCACCCTCGACGGCGGTGTGCTTTCGATTGATCTCGCGGGCACGAACGTCACGGAACTCGATCTCTCGGGACTTGAGCGCGACGTTCGGATCGAGGGCTTCGGCGCCCTGACCCGGATCGTCACGGCGGATGACCAGCAGCTCACCCTGGATGGCGCGGAGCTAGCCGGCCTGGGCAGAACCTTGACAGTCGCCGGCGACGGCGCGGTGGACATCGTCAACAGCGGGCTGACCTTGCCGAACGACGGTACCACGGCTCCGAGCGTGCAGAACTTGCTGGCCTTGGAGTTCGAGGGGCTGGCGGAGCAGAAGTCGCTGGTGCCCGAGCGGCTGACGGTCGACGGCAGTCACACCGACGCCATCGCGGCCTTCTGGATCCAGCTGGATCAGGCCTATGTCGGCGCGGGCGACTACTACAATCTGCCGGTCAACACCTCCTTCGCCTTTCTGGGCAACGACTACGCGGCCTACCTGCGGGACGGCGGCGAGCCCTTGCTCGATCTGGTGAAGGTGCCGGATGGCCGGCAGCAGACGCTGCATGACAATCTGCTGGGCAATTTGGGGGATGCGCCAATCGCCGACCGCTTCGGCAGCGATCCGGCTGACGATCCGCGCACGGATGAGGGCGCGTTCTTCGGAAGCCGCCCCTTCCATGACGGCTCGGTCGATACCGACGGTCTCTACGACGCCAACGACGTCTCGGCGGTGGTCGGCTGGGATCTGGTCAACGGCGTGAGCTATCCCGACGATCTGCCGGGACCCTACGCCGTGCTCGACGGCGCCAACAGCCTCAGCGGTACAACGGGTAACGACTTCTTCTTCGGCGGCGCCGGCGACGACGTCGTCGATGGTGGCGCGGGCGAGGACGTCGCGGTCTATCGCGGTAGCCGGATGGACTACACGCTCTCGGCCCAGGCGGAGGGCAGTGTGGTGCTGGCCGACGGGAACACGGCCAACGGAGACGAAGGTCGCGACAGCTTGACCGCTGTCGAGCAGCTTGCCTTCTCCGACGGAACCGTCAGTTTCGAAGCGCAGCTTCAGCGGCCGGTCGCGGAGAACGACGGCGGTGGCACCGATGGATTCCATCCGGGCTCCGGCCTGTCCGATACGAACTTCGTGGTGCATGACAACACGGACGTGGGTATCGAAGCCGCGTTGAAGATCCACAATCGCTTCGACGGCGAAGCCGGGGCTGAAGGCGCGACTTACTACACCAACGCCGGTCCCGACGGTGGAAGCGGTTCCCTTGCGGGGTGGAACTTCAACTACAGCGTTATCAGCTACGGCGGGCAGGAGCTCTCGAACTACGACATCCGGATCACGGCCGACTTCATCGATCTCGATGGCAACCGGACCGAGAGCGTTATGGTCTTCGATCCCATAGCGCACCGGGATGCGACCGGAGAGGACTACTACCAGGATCCCTCCAATCAAACCGAGGGTTTGCAGAACTCGCAAAACATCGACTGGTATTCGGAAGGCTTCGATCCCGATGCCTCGGGCAGCTACGAGCTCAGCCTGACGGTGGTCGACCGCAGCAGCGGTGAGACGGTTGCGCAATCCGACATACGGGTCGAAGTGGCCAACATCATCGTCGCTGCCGACGGCAGCGGCAACTTCACCAGCATCCAGGCGGCCATCGACGCGGCCGAGGCCGGCGATACGATCATCGTTCAGGAGGGCACCTACGAGCCCTTCGGAACCTCCTTCGACGGTCCGGCGAACCTGACGATCATCGGCACCAACGGGGCGGTGATCGACGGCAGCGACCTGACCGGGTCCGCACGTCTGGTCGACCTCCGCGCCGACGGCACCAGCCTGAGCGGTTTCACGATCCAGGGACCGGGCGCCGATGCGGGCTCCTTCGTCGGCGTCTCCGTGTCCGGCCAGAACGTGACCGTTCAGAACAACACCATTGCCGATGTCACGACGGGCATTCAGACGACCACGCAGTACGAGGTCGGCTCCGCCACGATCAGCGGCAACGACGTGACGGCGAACTACGGCATCAGTCTGCAGAACGACGACAACACGGTGTCGAACAACACGGTGAACGCGGCTGTCGAGGCGGTCGGTCTTCTGCCGGGCGCCAACAGCTTCCTCGACAACAGCTTCATCATCGGCGCCGGTGGCGAGGCGCTTGGCCTGCACAACGGTGCTGTCGTCTCGGATTTGATCACCAGCGGCAACAACGTCTCGGTGAGCGGTGATACCAACCTTCAGAACGCGGTGGATCTCGCCGGGGCCAACGGCACGGTCAAGGTCGATGGCGGCACCTACAACGGGTCCCTGGTGATCGGCCAGCAGGTGACCCTGCTGGGTGTGCAGAGTGGCGTGGAGGCGACCGACGCGGCGCGCGGCGGGACCGAGAGCGTGATTCTGGGTACCATCCATCTGCTCGACGGGGCCGACGGGACCACCATCGACGGCTTCTCCCTGCAGGAGGGCGGCAGCGTTTCCGGGTCCTTTGCCGGTATCTATCTGGATCCGGGCGCGACCGGTATCACGATCCAGAACAACATCCTCAGTCACACGAACAACGCAGAACTGACCGATGGCTCGCGCGGCATCCTGACCATCGTCGACGGCGGAAACGAGGGGCTGACGATCAGCGGCAACAGCTTCACCGGCTGGTCGACCGGCATCTTCCTGAACCCAGGTGCGGGCGCGGCGGAGATTTCCGACAACGCCTTCTCGGGGAACAACGTCGGCGTCTCGGTGGATGGCCCGGACGGCGTGCGGCTGACGGACAACAGCTTCACCGACAACCTCTTCGAGGCGGTGGGCCTGGGGCCGGTGGTCCCAGCCGGCTCGGCGGAGGCCTCGCTGGAGGTCACGCTCTCGGGCAACGAGATCGGGGAGGGCAACGGCAACGAGGGCCGGATCGGCGTCTATGTTGACGGCCTGACGGTGACGGCCGAGGGCGAGACCGACGGGACGGTTCTGCATCTGCAGGGCGCCTCGGTGAAGGACCTGACGCTGGTTGGCGACGGCAATGTCGCCGTGGTCGGGAACGAGCAGGCGAACAGCCTGACCGGCAACGACGGTGCCAACAGCCTCTTCGGCGGCGCGGGGGACGACCAGCTCTTCGGTGGGGATGGTGACGACATCCTGACCGGCGGGGAGGGCGCTGACACCTTCGTTCTGCGCGGCAGCGACAGTGGGACCGACAGGATCACCGACTTCGAGATGGGGGACACCATCGATCTCAGCGATCTGGTCGTGAGCGATGCCGGGACGGAGTTGCTGTTCGGCGACGACGGTGCCGGCAACGCGACGGTCGCCCTGGCCTCCGCGCCAAACGATGTGCGCCTGGTGGTCGAGAACACGACCTCGATCAGCTTGAGCGCGAACGTCGACAGCGACGGCAACATCAGTCTGGGCAGTGCTACGAGCTAGAAGCAGGGGCGGGATTTGCCAGGAAAAGGGGGCGTCGAGCCGGCCGTCTCCCTTTCCGCGAGGAAGAGACGGACGGTTGTCTGGAGGAACGGGCGGGGCGCAAGGCTCAACCCACGTAAAGACTTTGGGCATAAGTTGTAGATATAGGTCGGAATACAGCTTTTGGTGTGTAAGCAAGTGGGGAAGATCTCGATGCAGCGGCAAGCAACTGACAAGAAGACGCGGCGGGAACTGGCGGTCGGGCGGGGCTTCGGCTGCGCCCTGCTCGCCACGGCCCTGACTCTCGGTGGTGCGCCGATGGCGGCTGGCCAAAGCCTTCAGGATGTGGTCGCGCTGGCGATTGATGCGCATCCGGCCGTTCGCGGCTCCGAAGCCGCCTTCCGCGCGGCGGAGCGTGCGGTGCAGGAGGAGCGCGGCGCCTTTCTGCCGGCCATCGATCTGACCGGCGATACCGGCTTTCAGCAAACGGATCAGGAAGACGTCAGCGACGACGACGAGGAACTCTGGCGGGCGCGCTACCGCCTCTCCGGCACCCAGTTGCTGTTCGACGGCTTCTCGACCAGCAACCGCATCGACGCGACGACCCAGGAGGCGGAGGCCGCGCTGTTCGACGTGCGCAGCGCCGCGAACGAGATCGCCAACCGGGCCATCGGCGCCTACCTGGCGGTCGCGCGGGACCGCGAACTGCTGACCTTCGCTCAGGACAACGTCGAACTGCATCGGCAGATTCTCGGCAACGTGGAGACCGCGGCCGAGGCCGGTGGCGGCTCGGCCGCCGACGTCGCGCAGGTGCGCACCCGCCTTGCCTTCGCTGAGTCGCAGCAGCGCCGCCTGCGGGGCGATCTGCGCAACTCCGAGGCGGATTTCCGTGAGGCAGTCGGCCAGTCGCCCAGCAATCTCATCCGTCCGATCGCGCCTCTGGAGGCCGTTCCGAACACTCTGGAGACCGCCATCGCGGTTGCGCGGGAATCCAATCCGAACCGCAGCGCCTCCATCGCTTCGGCTCGTGCTGCCGGTTTCGCCCTCGACGAGACGCGCGGCCCCTTCCTGCCCCGCTTCGATGTCGAGCTGGCCCATGAAGGCCGTCGCGGCGTCGGCGGAGAGCGCGATTTCGAGACGGACAACACCGCTCTGCTGCGTCTGAGCTGGAACCTCTACGACGGCGGCAGCGATACGGCCGCGCGCCGCCGGGCTCGCGAGCAGGAGAACGCGGCCCTGCTGCAGACCCGCGAGATCGACCGCCTGATCCAGGAGGAGATGGAGGTCAACTACAACAACCTGCAGGTGGCGCGCGACCAGCTCGACCTGCTGCGCGACCGCGTCGGCAACGCCGGCGAGGTGACGGAGGCCTATCAGGAGCAGTTCCGCCTCGGGCAGCGGACGGTGCTCGACCTGCTGGACTCCGGCAACGAACTCTTCGTGGCACGGGTCGACCTGACGCGCGCCGAATACGAGGTGATCGACGTCGCCTACGATGTGCTGACGACTGCCGGGACCGTTCTGGGCGCCGTCGGTGTCACGGCGGAGGTGCGCGATGTCGGGACCGTTCCGCACATCGAGTTGGGACAAGACGCAGAGTGGCAGAGCCAATAGCCGCAGCATCGGTAAATCCCGACACGGCCGGCCCGCGCGTGGGCCGTGTCGGTAAGTTCTGCGACGGTCGGCCCCAGGGCCGGCCGTCATCTTGTCCGGACGTGCCGTCCCGCGCGCACCGGATGCTCCTCCGCCGGATCGGCCCGAGCGCGGCATGAACGGTCTCCCGTCCAGCGCGCGCGAGGTGGCCGACCTCGACCCGGCGGCGCTGGGGCGCAGCGAACCCGACGACCCTCTGCTGGCCTGTCTGGTCTACCTCACCAAGCACTTCGGCCGCCCGCGCTCCGCGATGACCCTGCTGTCCGGCCTGCCGTTGACCGGCGCGCGCCTGACGCCGGAGCTGTTCCTGAGAGCTGCGGAAAACGCCGGCTTCGCCGCCCGCGTGGTGAGCCGCGGTCTGAACGAGATTCATCCCTGGACCCTGCCGGCCGTGCTTGTATTGCACGACGGCGATGCGCTGGTTCTGCAGGATTGCTCGGCCGAGGGCGACTGCCGAGTGATTCTGCCAGCCGCCGGCGGCGGTGAGTCGACCTTGGCTCGGGCGCAGCTTCAAGAGATCTACAGCGGCTATGCGATCTTCGTCCGTCCCTCGCCGCGCTTCGCGGGCGCGGCGAGCGAAGGGCCGGCGGCGGGGCGCGTGTCGCCGAGGGCGTCGGCCAGGACCCAAGCCTGGTTCTGGGGCACCTTCGCCGAGAACTGGTGGACCTATCTGCAGGTCGCGCTGGCGTCGGTCCTGATCAATCTCTTCGCCCTGGCGAACCCCCTCTTCACCATGACGATCTACGACCGCGTCCTGCCGAACAACGCGGTCGAAACCGCCATCGCCCTGGCCGTCGGCGTCGCCTCGGTCTTCTTCTTCGATTTCCTGCTGCGCATGCTGCGGGGTTGGTTTCTCGATTTCGTCGGGCGCCGGGCCGACGTGATCCTGGCCAGCCGGATCTTCGATCAGCTGCTCGACATGAAGCTGTCCCACCGGCCCCAGTCCTCGGGCGGCTTCGCCAGTACGCTACGCGAGTTCGAAAGCGTGCGCGACTTCTTTACCTCGGCGACGCTGGCCGCCTTCATCGACCTTCCCTTCGCACTGCTGTTCGTCGCGGTGATCGCCCTGCTGAGTCCCCAGATCGGTCTCTTGCTGGCGGCCGTGGTGGTTCTCCTGCTGATCTGGGGGGTGATCATTCAGATCCCCATCGCGCGCCGCATCCGCGAGACCCTGGCGCAGAGCGAGCATAAACACGGCGTTCTGGTCGAGAGCGTCGGCGGACTGGAGACCATCAAGGTGGTCGGGGCGCAGGGGCGCATGCGCCGCGCTTGGGAGGAGCTGGTCGGGCAGAGCGCCGAACTGGGCCAGAAGATGCGTTTTTACAACAACCTGGGGGTCCAGGTTGTCCATACGGTGCAGCAGCTCACGGCGGTCTGCGTCGTGATCTTCGGCGTCTTCCTGGTACAGGACGGACTCTTGACGGCCGGTGGGCTGATCGCCTGCGTCATCCTCTCGGGCCGGGCGATCGGGCCGCTGGCCCAGGTCGCCCAAATGATGATGCGGTTCCATCAGACCTGGTCGTCGCTCAAGTCGCTCGACGCCGTCATGCGCTACCCGGTGGACCGGCCCGCCGACGCCACCTTCCTGCACCGCCCGGAGCTACAGGGCGGTTTGGTGCTCGAGGGCGTCGGCTTCCGCTACCCCAACAGCCAGGTCGAGGTGCTGCAACGTCTCAGCGTTTCGGTTCAACCCGGCGAGCGCGTCGGCATCGTCGGCCGGGTCGGCTCCGGCAAGACCACCGTCGCCAAGCTGGCCGCCGGCCTTTACGAGCCGAGCGAGGGCGCGGTGCGGCTGGACGGCGTCGACATCCGCCAGATCGAGCCGAGCGATCTGCGCGCCAACCTGGGCTTCGTGCCGCAGGATCTCTTCCTCTTCCGGGGCACGATCCGGGAGAACCTGGTGATCGCCGCGCCGCACGCCAGCGATCAGGAGGTCATTCAGGTGGCCCGGGCCGTGGGGTTGCACGACTTCATCGTCCGGCATCCGCTCGGCTACGACCTGCCGGTCGGGGAGCGCGGCGAGGGCCTGTCGGGCGGTCAGCGCCAGGCCGTCGCCCTGGCGCGCGTGCTGCTCAAGCGGCCCAACCTGCTGCTGCTCGACGAGCCGACCTCCGCCATGGACAACCGCAGCGAGGAGCAGATTCTGCGCAACCTGCCGCTCTACCTGGAGGGCAAGACCATTCTGCTGATCACCCATCGGATCTCGCTGCTGCGGCTGGTCGACCGCGTGCTGGTGCTCGACGGCGGGCGCCTGATCATGGACGGCCCGCGCGACGAGGTGCTGGCACGGCTCTCAGACAAGCCGGTCGCGGTGAAGGAGAGCTGAGTCCCGATGCGACGCGATGAAGCCTTCATGTCCGAGCTGGCGGCGGCGTTGCATCGCCGGCCCCGTATCGGTGCACAGATCCTGCTGTTCGCCATCGTCGGCTTCGTGGTCTGGGCCGTCGTCTGGGCCGCCCATGCCGAGATCGATCAGGTCAGCAGCGGCACCGGCCGGGTGATTCCCTCGCGTCAGATCCAGGTCGTGCAGAACCTGGAGGGCGGCATCCTCTCCGAACTGCTGGTGCGCGAGGGCGAGACCGTCGAGGCCGGGCAGGTGCTGATGCATCTGGACGACACGCAGCTCACCTCGGACTTTGGGGAGAATCAGGTCAAGGCCCTGGGCCTACAGGCCGTGATCGCACGCCTGCAGGCCGAGCTTTCGGAGGAACCGCTCCTCTTCCCCGCCGTCGTGCAGGAGGCGATGCCCCAGGTCACGGAGGCGGAGGCTGCGCTCTATCGCGCACGGGCGGATGAGCTGACCTCGGCCCTCAACCGGCTTGGCGAACAGCTCAACCAGCGGCGCCGGGAACTTGAGGAGACCGAGGCCCGCATCGTCCAACTGACTCGCTCGATCAACCTGACCCGGCAGGAGATTGCGATCCTGGCGCCGCTCGTGGAGCGGGGGATCAACGCGCCGATCGATCTGATCCGCCTGCGCCGGGAGGAGAATCAGTTTGTCGGCGATCTGGCGGTGGCCGAGAAGACGCGCGAGCGGCTGCAGAGCGGGCTGGCGGAGATCGAGGCGCAGACGACGGAGACCCGCGCGCAGTTCCGCAGCCGTGCCCTGCAGGAACTCAACGAGGCGCAGGTGAACCTGCAGGCCCTGCAGCAGGTGCTGACCTCGCGGGTCGACCGGGTCGAGCGGGCCATCGTGCGGGCGCCGACCGCCGGCACGGTCAAGCAGCTTTTCGTCACCACGCTGGGCGGGGTCGTGCGGCCCGGCCAGGATCTGGTCGAGATCGTGCCGACCGAGGATACCTTGCTGGTCGAGGCGCGGCTGCGGCCCGCCGACATCGCCTTCATCTATCCTAGCCAGGCCGCGAAGGTGAAGATCACCGCCTACGACTTCACGGTCTACGGATCGCTACCGGCCAGCGTCGAGCATATCAGTGCCGACACCATCGAGGACGAGGCCTCGGGCGAGAGTTTCTACCTGGTGCGGGTCAAGACGGATGTGGCGGACCTGCGCGACCGGCAGGGCGAGCCGCTGCCGGTCATCCCCGGCATGACGGCCGCGGTCGATATCCTGACCGGCAAGCGCACGGTGCTGCAGTACATCCTCAATCCCTTCCTCAAGGTCGGACAACGCGCGCTGCGCGAAGGGTGAGGTCGGACCGGGCGAGGGAAACCTCGACCTCAGGCCTGCCGCCGGAAGGTCTGGGACGGCCGCGCCAGAAGCCGTAGTCCGAAGGACCCGAGCGTGAGCAGGGCCAGGGCCTTGATGCCGGCATTCGCGCGGCGGGGATGCACGCGCACGGATTCCCGCAGCAAGGACAGGTGACGCCCGAACTGCCGGCCGCGTGTGAGCTTCGCCATCTGAAGCAGGGAGCCGGCCAGCCAGGCGCCCGCCACCTCCCGGTCGACTTTCGTCCGTGCCTTGGCGTGCAGCTCGCGCAGGAAGCCGACGCGGGCGGCGGTGGTGTCCAGCCCGGCCGAGGGTTCGACGAGGCCGAGCGCCACCGCGTCATCCTCCAGTCTGCGGATCTGGGCGACGACCTGCCCGGTCACCATGAAGGCCGTCGCGAGGGACAGGTTGGCGATCAGTTTGGTGTCTTCCTGGCTGCGCAAGGCTCTGTCGAACCCGCCGAGCTCGCGCAGAATCGCGCGCCGTGCGGCCAGACCTTGGCAGTAGGTCGCGTCCCGGAAACAGAGATACAGCGGTGATGCGACCGGGGTCCCCCTCTCCTCCGGAAAAGACAGGCCTCGCAGCTCGAAGAGGTTCCTGCGGTAGTCCGAACCGGTCAGCTCCACGTTCGCGAGATGGGCCCCGATGTCGGGTGCCGCGTCGTGCATGTCCCGCTGGAAGGCCGCCAGGCGATCCGGGCTCCAGGTGTCGTCGGAGTCCAGGAAGGCGATCCATTCCGACGTCGCCGCTTCGATCCCCGCGTTCCGGGCCGCGCTGACGCCCGCGTTGTCCTGGCGGATCAGGCGGATCCGCTCGCCGTAGGTCTCCAAAACCGCTGCCGTCGCATCCGTCGAGCCGTCGTCGACGACCAGAATTTCGTCGGCCGGCTCACTCTGCGCCAACACGCTCTCGACCGCTTCCGAGACGATCTCCGCCCGGTTGTAGGTGGGGATCACCACGGAAACGGACAGCTTCGTGGGGGAAGGGGATTGCGTCGCTGGGCTCATCGAAGGGTCCTGACGGCATCTGTCCACGCGAAGCGAGGCGCTTATCGGGTATCGCCTCCGACACGCGAACACAAGGGCCGGACCGGTCGAGGCTATAGCTGGGAGGGCGGAACGCGGCTGTGCTATCGAAGGAATTCGTAGGCGCCGACGTCCGGCGCCGCGCCGTGAGAGCGGGCGCGTCCCAGCAGATCGACGGTCAGATCCGGGCCCGGGTCGGCGCCCAGAGGCCGGCCAGCTTCGCTCGGCCCGGTGAAGTCCGGGCTGGCGGCGTCGATGGCCGCACTGCCGGCACGCAGGCGAAAGTCGCCGCGCTCGGGCGCCTCGAAGGTCTCTCGCGCATCCTCGAAGCGTAGATTGTGAGTGAAGGTCGTCGCCTCGGGGTCGAGCTTGAAGCCGCGGGCGTCGAAGCCGCCTTCGTTGAAGGAGGCGGCCAAGTTGTTCGCCACCAGATTCCCGGAGCCGGACCTGCCGTCCTTGTGGGCGACCACGGTGACCCAGGGCGCGCCCGGCTGCCCCGGCCGGGCGTCGACCACCGTGTTGTTGACGACCTTCACGCCGCGCGCGCCCATCACGGTGATGCCGTGGAAATGATCGACCACCACCAGGTTGTTGGCGATGGTCCAGTTCTCGTACATGCCGTCGAACAGGCCGATGCCCTGCAGATTGCAGCGGTAGGGCTGCTCCGGATCCTCGAAGTTGATGATCCGGTTGCCGGTGATCTCGACGTTTCGGACCACGCCGGTGCCCGGGCTGCCGTCGGCGCCGCGTGACCAGGACTGGAAGCCGTCGTCGTGGTGGTAGTAGAGGCTGTAGCAGTTCTTGATGGTATTGCCGCGATAGATGCCATCGTCGCCCAGGGCGCGGACGGCATCCTCCGCGAAGCGGTCGATGACGTTGCCCTCGACCCTGACTCCTTGTCCGGTAGCGGTGATGGCGTGGCGCACATGCATGATCGTACTGTCGCGCAGTTGCAGATCCCGGCCGGCGAGAAAGACGCCGTGATGCGCGCGCTCGATCCATTCGCTTTCGCCCCAGCCGGCGATGCTGGCCGCGGAGCGTATCGTCAGGCCGTCGAGCCGGATGTCCCGCGTAGCCTCGCCGACCTGCACGAGGGTGGAGGGAAAGCCGGGCGTCCCGCGATCCGGCTCGGTCGGTGTGACCTCGATGGGGGTCTGCGGCTCGATCAGCAGGCCGGAGATGTACCAGCCGGAGCTGTTCGCGACGATCAGCCTGTCCGCCACGACCTGGGCGTCGGGGGCCGGCTGTAGGCTGACGGGCCGTTCCGGATGCTGCCCCTCGATGACCAGATCGCCGTAGCTGCCACTGTGCAGGAAGATACGCTCGCCGCCCTGGAGCGGAGCCTCCTCCAGCGCGGCCTGCAGCGAGCGGAAGACCGTAGTGTCCTCGCCGTCGCGCAAAGGCGTTCCGGAGCCGTCGCGCTGGCCGGAGGGGTCGATGTGCAGGTCGCGTGCCGCAGCGGTGCCGCCGAGCAGAACAGTAGTAGCCAGGAACAGCGCTGGTAGAGCCAAGCTCAACAGGGACACCGACCGCCGTGCTAGCGCCGAGGGAGAGGACAAGAGAAAGGTTGATGATCGCATGCCTGGTTCCCCCTTCCGGCGTTCGATCCGGGGGCTTCCCGGTTCAGATCCCGTGCCGCGCGGTTTCCCTTTCCAACTCGGAAATAGGTGGGCGAGCGACCTGCGTTTCCGCGCTTGTCATGGAGCGAAGTCCCGATAGATTGATGGTTGTATTGAATTTTAGGCACCCGGAAAAGGCCTTCGCTCCGTGACCGTCGCTTCCCTGCTGGCCGCCTGCCGCCGCACCGCCTGTCCGTTGGGGGTGCGGTTTTCGATGCTGGCGGTCGCGATCTCCCTCGGCTTGCTTTCCTTGGTCGCCGGACCGCCGCCGCTTGCGGCTTCGGACGTCGTGAACTGCCTGGACGCGGAACGCGACCTTGTCGTGCGTAAGGTGCGCCATCGCTGCGAGGGCCGGATCCTCAGCGACGAGGAGGCCGCCGTCTGGCGCGACAAGGCGGCGCAACGCAAGCGCGAGCGGTTCGAGCGGGCGCGCGAGACGGTGCCCCGAGTGGATGCTCGGCCGCAGGGCGTTTCCACCGGCTTCTGGGTCCATGGCGACGGTTATCTCATCACCAACAACCATGCGGTTCAGGGCTGCGCGCGGCTGACCCTTTTGCAGGATGGCGTACCGCTCGGGCCGGCCCGCGTCCAAGCTACCCGGCCGGACGTCGATCTGGCGCTGCTGAAGGCCGAGCGGCGACCGCAGAAGGTGGCGGCCTTCCTGGCGCAGCCGACCCCGCCGGACGGCGAGGCTCTGCGCATCGTCGGCTATCCCAGCGAGGGCGTGCCGCGTGTGCGCGCGATCCTCTCGCCGGGTCAGATCGCGGGGCGGCCGAACGAGGCCGACGTGCCTCTCTTCGCCTTCCTCGGTCGCATCAGGTTCGGCAACAGTGGCTCACCGGTCTTCGACGAAAGCGGTGCCGTGCTGGGAATCGTCATGGCGAAGATCGATTCCCAGGCCGTCTTCCGACAGACCGGCCAACTGCCGCCGGACCTTGGACTTGCCGTCGAGAGTCGGGCGATCGAGAGTCTGCTGGCGGCGGAGGGGCTGACGGGCCGGCGGGCGACCGTCGGTCCGGTCCTGGATGCCGAAACCCAGCTTGCGCAGGCCCGTGCCTTGGTCATGCGCGTTGACTGCTGGCGGGAGTAAGTCGCCGCCGCCGCTGGACGTTCCGGCTCTGGCGATCCGGATGAATCGCACCACCTAACTGCTGGTAGCCTGCGGGCCTGCCCCCATTCGTGCGTTCCGGCTCGAGGAAATGAACGATGACACGCCTTGCACTCTGGAAGGCCGCCTGTTTCGGGCTGGTCGGTCTGCTGGCCGTCTCGCCGTCGGTCGAACCGGCTTCCGCTCAGCAGGCCGCGACTGAAGAGGCCGAGGCCGTGCAGCAGGTCAAGCAGCAGATCTTCGATCTCGCCGAGTCCTTCAAGGGGCAGGGCGACGAGGATTTCTCGAAGCAGCGGCAGCTCGAGGCGCTGGTCGAGGAGCTGTTGCGTCTGGCGCCTCAGCCTCCGGTCGTCGAGCGTCTGGAGACGCTCTATGGAACCTGGCAGCAGGTCTGGGGCCCTTACGAATACGGCAGCGGCAGCGGCCGAGGCGTCGATCCCGCCAGCGATCCGGACCGGATCTATCAGGTCGTCTTCCCTGGGGGCTTCTATTACAACGTCGCGCCGCGCGACCGGCGGGAGACGGGCCCGACCCGCGAGATTGTCCTGCTGCGCGGCGTCTACGAACCCATCCCGGAGGCGCCCGACCTGCTGCGCGTCCGCTTCACTGCCTACCCCAGTACGGAGGTGCCCAGCTCCAGCGAGGCGATCTGGCGGCTGGCCGCGCGCGCCGAGGCGGACACGCTGGACAACCGCTCGGCGGTCGTGCCGCGCTTCATCGTCCGGCTCTTCTTCGGCGGCGGTGCGCTGCGTGAGGCCTATACCGACGACACGCTGCGCATCACCTTCGGCGCGGGCAGCGCCGAGGATCGCTCCGAAGAGTCGATCTACATCATGCGGCGGGTCGAATAGAGACGCCGGGTCTCCGGCACAGACCGCTCAGCAGTCCAAAGTCTGCTCGCGTTCCCAGTCGGTGAGGTGGCGGGCGTAGTCGTCCCACTCGGCGGTCTTGAGCTTGAGGTAGGCGGCGGTGAAGTCGCCGCCCAAGGCTGCCGTCAGAGTCTTGTCCTTGCGGAAGGCGCGCAGGGCGTCCAGCAGGTAGAGCGGCAGCGACTTGGCCTTCACCTTGTGACCCTCGCTGTACATGTTCACGTCCAGACGCTTGCCGGGATCGCTCTTGCGCGCCAGTCCCTCGAGCCCGGCCGCCAGCACGCCGGCCTGCAGCAGGTAGGGATTGGCCGCACCGTCGGCCAAGCGCAGTTCCAGTCTGCCGGGATCGGGAATGCGCACCATGTGGGTGCGGTTGTTGCCGGCGTAGGTGATGCTGTTGGGCGCCCAGGTGGCGCCGGAGGCCGTGACCGGGGCGTTCAGCCGCTTGTAGCTGTTGACCGTCGGGTTGGTCAGGGCGCAGAGCCCCTCCGCATGGCTCAGCAGGCCGCCGAGGAAGTGGTAGGCCCGCTGCGACAGCCCCAGCTCGCCCTTCCTGTCGGCGAAGAGATTGGTCTTGCCGTCCGGGCTCCAGAGAGAGACGTGGAGATGGCAGCCGTTGCCCGTCAGCTCGGCGAAGGGCTTGGGCATGAAGGTGGCGCGCAGGCCGTGCAGCTCCGCCACCGACTTCACCATGAAGCGGAAGAAGGCGTGGCGGTCGGCCGTCACCAGGGCGTCGGCGTAGTCCCAGTTCATCTCGAACTGGCCGTTGGCGTCCTCATGGTCGTTTTGGTAGGGGCCCCAGCCGAGAGCCAGCATGGCATCGCAGATCTGGGAGATGACGTCGAAGCGCCGCATCACCGCCGCCTGATCGTAGCAAGGCTTGGGGTCCAGGTCGCGCGGGTCGGAGATGGCGTTGCCGTCGGGCGTGATCAGGTGATACTCCGCCTCCACGCCCGTTTTCATGCGCAGTTTCCGCTTGGCGGCCGCTTCGATCTGACGCTTCAGGACCCAGCGCGGCCCCTGCTCGACCGGTTGGCCGTCCATGTAGAGATCGCTGGCGACCCAGGCCACTTCGGGCCGCCAGGGAAGCTGGATCGCGCTGTCGGGGTCGGGCAGAGCGAACATGTCCGGGTCCGCCGGCGTCATGTCCAGGTGAGTCGCGAAGCCCGCGAAACCGGCCCCGTCGGCCTGCATGCCGTCGATTGCCTGAGTCGGCACCAGCTTGGATCGCTGGGCCCCGCGCAGATCGGTGAAGCTGATGAGGAAGTAGCGGACCCCCCGGTCCTTGGCGAATTTGCTTAGCTTGGTCATGAGTCCCCCCGTCTTCGGCCTCCCGTTTGGCCGTTCGGTTCTCGGCCCTTAGTAGCCCTGGCCCGGTATCCAGTCGGTTCCGGCCAGCGGCACCTTGGCCATGGCCGCCGCCTCGACGGTCAGGGCCGCCAGGTCCTCGGGCTCCAGATTGTGCAGGTGACTCTTGCCGCAGGCCCGGGCCAAGGTCTGGGCCTCCAGCGTCAGCACCCGCAGGTAGTTGGCCAGACGTTCGCCGCCGGCGACCGGGTCTAGGCGCCGTTCCAGCTCCGGGTCCTGGGTGGTGATGCCGGCCGGATCGTTGCCCAGGTGCCAGTCCTCGTAGAAGCCGGGCGCCGTTCCCAGCTTGGCGTAGTCTTCCGCCAGATCGGGCCGGTTGTCGCCCAGGGCGATCAGGGCTGCCGTGCCGATGGAGACGGCGTCGGCGCCCAGGGCGATGGCCTTGGCGACGTCGGCACCGTTGCGGATGCCGCCAGAGACGATCAGCTTGACCGCACCGCGATGCAGGCCCAACTCGCGCAGGGCCTCGGCGGCCAGACGGACAGCCGGCAGGGTGGGAATGCCAACATGTTCGATGAAGCATTCCTGGGTGGCGCCGGTCCCGCCCTGCATGCCGTCGACCACCACGACATCGGCACCGGCCTTCACCGCCAGCAGGGTGTCGTAGTAGGTGCGGGTGGCGCCGACCTTGACATAGACCGGCTTCTCCCAGCCGGTGATCTCGCGCAGTTCCTGGATCTTGATCTCCAGGTCGTCGGGGCCTGTCCAGTCGGGGTGACGGCAGGCCGAGCGCTGGTCGACGTCGTGGGGCAGGCTGCGCATCTCGGCGACGCGGTCGGAAATCTTCTGACCCAGCAGCATGCCGCCGCCGCCCGGCTTGGCGCCCTGGCCGACCACCACCTCGATGGCGTCGGCCTTGCGCAGGTCGTCGGGGTTCATGCCGTAGCGCGAGGGCAGTAGCTGATAGACCAGCAGTTGGGAGTGGCCGCGTTCTTCCGCCGTCATGCCGCCGTCGCCGGTGGTGGTGGAGGTGCCGGCCGCCGAGGCGCCGCGCCCCAGGGCTTCCTTGGCGTTGGCCGAAAGCGAGCCGAAGCTCATGCCGGCGATGGTGATGGGGATCTGCAGATGCAGCGGCTTGGCGGCGTGGTGTTCGCCCAGCACCACGTCGGTGCCGCAACGTTCGCGGTAGCCCTCCAGTGGATAGCGCGAGACGCTGGCGCCCAGGAAGACCAGGTCGTCGAAGTGCGGCAGCGCGCGCTTGGCCCCGAAGCCGCGGATCTTGTAGAGGCCCTCGCTGGCCGCCCGCTGGATCTCGTGGATCGTCGCGGCGTCGAAGAGGGCGGAGGGGCGCAGGTGCGCAGAGCGGTCGTGAGACATCGGAGCGAGCTGCCTCCTAATAGGCGCCGAGGTTGGAGACCTGGAAGCGGTAGAGCGAACGGGCGGAGCCGTAGCGCCGGAAGTCGGAGGGGTCGGCGTCGATCTTGGCGCGCGCCAGCAGGTCGGTGAGCTGCGCCAGATGCTCCGGCCGCATCTCCTTCTCGACGCAGTCGGCACCCAGCTCGCCTGCCGTGCCGCGCAGATAGATGCGGGTCTCGTAAAGGCTGTCGCCCAGACCGGCTTCGGCATCGCCGCAGATGGTCAGCGTGCCGGCCTGTGCCATGAAGGCGCTGTTATGGCCGACCGAGCCGCCGACCACGATGTTCAGTCCCTTTAGCGAGATGCCGCAGCGCGCCGCCGCGTTGCCCTCGATCACCAGCAGGCCGCCGTGGCCGCTGGCGCCGGCCGACTGGCTGGCGTCGCCGGTCACGCGCACAAGACCGGACATCATGTTCTCGGCCAGGCCTGTCCCGGCGTTGCCCTCGACGGTGACGCGCCCACCGTCGTTCATGCCGGCGCAGTAGTAGCCGGCATGGCCGCGCAGGGTGACTTCGACCGGTCGCTGCAGGCCGACGGCGAGGCTATGGCGGCCGAGGGGGTTCAGCACCTCGAAGATCTCGCTACTTTCCGCCTGCTGCAGCCGGCGGTTCAGCTCGCGCCGCTCCAGCCTGTCGAGATCCAGCCTTTCAGGCGAAGCCGCCAGCGTCGCGCTCATGCCCGGCCCCAGGAGTAGACCTGGCCGGGGGCCGGTTCCCAGACCTTGGCCTGTTCGACGCCCGGCAGGCGGGCGATGGCCCGGAACTCGCTGGCCATGGCGACCCAGTCATCGGTCTCGGCCAAGACAGCCGGCTTGCAGGCGATGGGGTCGCGCAGCACCGCGAAGCCGTCGCCGGTGCCGACCGCGAAGGTGTAGAAGCCGTCGAGGTCGGTCAGGGCGGCCTCCAGCGCCTCGTCGATGGTGGCCCCTTCGTTCAGCCGATAGGTCAGGTAGCCGGCGGCCACCTCGCTGTCGTTCTCGGTCTGGAAGCGTGCGTCGCCTTGGCGCTGGAGCCAGCGCTTGACCTGATGGTGGTTCGAGAGCGAACCGTTGTGCACGAGGCAGAGGTCGTCGCCGGTGTTGAAGGGATGCGCGCCCTCTGTTGTCACCGCGCTTTCCGTCGCCATGCGGGTGTGGCCGATGGCGTGGCTGCCGGCCATCTGCGGCACGGCGAAGCGTTCCAGGATCGTCGCCGGCAGGCCGATCTCCTTGTAGATCTCCAGGCTGTGACCGGCGCTCATGACGCGCACCTCCGGCCGCTCGGCCAGCAGCCAAGCGCGCAGCTTCGCCGGGGGTCCGGAAGCGTGGAGCAGAGCGTGGGAGGCCAGGCGCTCGACCTCGACGGTGACGCCGGCTGCGCTTGCCAGGTCGCCCGCCAGTCCGTCCCAGTCGAAGGCCGGGTCGGCATGGTAGAGCGACAGCTTGCAGTGCCCTGCGCCTTCGGCCGTGCCCCGGCCGGTGTCACGATAAACCGCGATCCCGGCGCTGTCCGGTCCGCGTTCGCTCATCTCCCTCAGCATAGGGGAGAAAAGCGCGCCGAGCTTCTGCCGCAGTTCCGGCGTCTTGAGAAACAGTCCCGCGATGCCGCACATGGTCTGCCCGTTTCCTGGTCTCCACAACTCTCCTGGATATGACTATCAGGAATGAGATAGTCATAAAAGGAATATATGAGTCCGGCCTTAGCCGTCACGCTGGCGGCCGTAGCAGATGACCGAAAGGTAGGTGGCGGGCAGCTCCAGCAGCTTCGAGGGGCCGTGGGGCGCCAAGGCGTCGAAGAAGAGGGAGTCGCCGGGACCGAGCGGGAAGAGGCGTTCGCCGTGGCGGTAGACGATGCGGCCGGTCAGCATATGAATGAACTCCATGCCGGCATGGCGGAATTCCTCGTAGGGCTCCGAGTCCCGGTCCAGGGTGATCATGTAGGGCTCGACCGCCAGCTCGCCGCGCAGCGAGTGTCCCAGCAGATGGTAGAGATGCCCGGCCCGCGTGCCGCGCCGGTCGATGCCAAGGCCCTGGCCGGCCGGCACGTAGGAGACGTCGCGGCTCTGCTCCAGGGTGCCGAAGAAGGCGGAGATCGGCACGGCCAGCGCCTCGGCCAGGCCGGAGAGCGTGGCGAGGGACGGGCTGGTCTGACCGGTCTCGATCTTGGAGAGCATGCCCTGGGACAGACCGGCGCTCTCGGCCAGCGCCGCCATGGTCATGTCCTGGCGCTTGCGCAGCCGGCGCACCTCCGCGCCGATGGCCGCCTCCAGCTTCAGCGGCGCGGCGCCCGCCTCGCTGGTCTCTTCGTTCCGCTCGCCGCTGTCATCGCGCTTGAGGGTCGTCATCGAGAAGACTCGTCCCGCTGCTGTGTCGCGCATGACCTTAGGCCCTTCCACGGATCCGACGCAAAGTGCTGTCCGGACAGTGCCACGCGGACCGCCGTCACTCGCTTGGCGGCAGAGGAACCACGGGTGGCGGCTGCCAGTCTCCCTCTAGCATCGCCGGGCGCGGTCGGTAGCTGCGCAGAACCAAAGAGAAGGGGGCCGTGGGCGCGGGCAGCCAGTTGGCGGCGACGGCGTTGGCGGGGGCCGTCGCCTGGATGCGGATCTCCAACCCGCCGTTGGCGTCGAGGACCAGAGATGCCGAAGAGCTGCCGCGAGCCTGGCCCCGGAGCGCATGCGCGAAGGGGCGTCCGCTCGACCGCTCGGCGAGCGCGAGGGACCAGAAGCCGTTGACGGGCGGCAGCGCGCCCGGCGCGAAGCGCAGCAGGTAGCTGTTCTTGCCGCCGTCCAGGGGTACGCCCTCGCCGTCGGCCTCGGCGGTGAAGGTCAGGCACTCCTCCTTGACGTTGGCGTCGGGCTGCCGCCGGCTGGCGACCGCACGCTGCAGGTGGTTGTCGCCGTACATGCCCAGGTCGGCGGTGCTCCAGCCGCCGAGGCTGCGGAAGATCTGGCTTGCGCTTCCGTCGATCATCGCCAGCGCGTCGTCGTGGGCTTCGACCAGTCCGCGTCGTGTCGCCGGGGAGAGTTCCTCGGGCGCGAAGCGCCGGTCGGGGCGCAGGCCGAAACGGGCGAAGGCGGCCACGAGACCTCTGTCCCGTTCGGGGACGCCGCCGGCCCGCAAGGCTTCGCCCAGCAGGCGGTAGAATTCGAGCGGGGGCAGCGGCTGCACGAGCGATGGAGGCGGGGGCAGAGCTGTCGTCTGTCTGTGGACGCCGCCCCTGTAGGCCTGAAGGGGCTGAAGGCCGAAACGGCTCCGCAGTGCCTGGAGGGACAGGGCGTCTTCCGGACCCTCGGTCTCGAGATGCAGCAGCAGGCGCAGGTACCGGGACGCGACAGGGAAGGGCGTAACTTCATCCGGCAACTCGCCCGACCAGCCCGGCGGGAGGATGGCGAAGCGCCCGGCGCCCCCTCCGTAGGTGCGCGGACCGATGTTCGAGGCGTTGGCGAAGAGGTCCTGAAAGCAGGCTGTGTAGTAGCGACCGCCCATGTCCGGAACGGTGAGGACGGCGGGGTCTTCGGACAGATCGAGCCAGGCTTCCGACGTCACGATGTTCGGCTCGGCCGTCGGAGCGGAGGCGTGACGGAAGCGGTGGAAGCCGACGAACTCGGGACTCGTCGAATCTCCCGCCATTTCCATCATGCGCATGTAGAGTGCCACGGGCGCGCAGCCGTAGATCACCGCCTGGATACCGAGGCTGTAGGCGTCCAACTCCAGAAAGCGGTCGCTCGCGGGCAGGATGTCCTCGTAGCCCGGTGCGCGAAACTGCGCCGGCCGCACCTCCGCCCGCGGCGGCGGCGTCAGGCCCTGATCCACCGGGTCCCAGCCCTCCAGGCCGAGCATCGTCGCAAGCATCACCGGCCTGCCGGTCTCCGTCATACCGCCGTCCGTCGTCGAGTCCCTAAATCGTATCGGGAAATAGCGCGGTCCAACGGCGATCCGAGTGAAGTTGATAGGACTTATCCGAGACCGGCTCGGTCGTTCACCGCGCCGGTTCGTTTCACAGCCGAAGCTTGTTCGCCTGCGATTTTTCTCCGCTGTCGAGAGCGCCGGTGTCCAGAGCGCCCTGCGGCCTGCCCTCTTTCAACGTTGTAGGGATTGGGGTAGCGTTCGCGTGGCGATGGTTCCCCGGAGACGGGGAGGCAAGAGGGAACGGGGTGAGGCGCATAGCGCCGAGGCCCCGGCTGCCCCCGCAACTGTAAGCGGCGAGCCCCCCGCGTCCACGACGGCCACTGGGAAACTGGGAAGGCCGGACGCACCAAGGGCGACGACCCGCGAGCCAGGAGACCTGCCGTCGCAAGCGTCACCCTTTCCGCCGATCGGGGTGTATCGGTGGGACGGAAACCCGTTTGCGGTGACGCGGCCTTCGGTCGTGCCGTCGTGGGGGGATTCCGGTGTTAGGGTATCGGACAGATCAAAAAGACCTGCCAGCGTCCTTTGTGGCGTGTCCCGTGCGGTTCGACCGGCCATCGACGGTCACCGATCCATACGGGAGTTTTGCATGTTTTCGTTTCAAGTTCGGGGTGCCGCCCTTCGTGGCGCCCTCTTCGCCAGTGCGGCCATCGTCGCGCTGAACGTCTCGTCCGCTTTGGCGCAAGACAGCGCGACGGCGGACGACTCGGGGTCCGACACCTTGGGATCCGCTACCGTGGCCCAGGGCTCCGTCCGTCAGGTGCCGGAGGTGGTGGTCTCGGCCAGTCGCGTGCCCTTACCATCCTCCGCCGTCGGCAGCGCGGTCACGGTCATCACCGGCGAGGAGTTGGAGAACAAGCAAAGCCGCTTCGTCGCCGACGTGCTGCGCGAGGTGCCCGGCGTTGCCGTCAACAGGACCGGCGGATTCGGGGGATTTACCCAGGTGCGGATTCGCGGTGCCGAGGCCAACCATACCCTGGTGCTGATCGACGGCATGGAGGTCGGCGATCCCTTCAACGGCAGCGAGTTCGACTTCTCGCAACTACTGACCAACAACATCGAGCGGATCGAGATCCTGCGCGGCGCCCAGAGCGCGCTCTACGGCAGTGAGGCGATCGGGGGCGTCATCTCGATCACCACGAAAGGGTCGCAGCCCGGCTTCAATGCCTCTGCGGCGGTGGAGGGCGGGTCCTTCGCCACCAAGAACGCGCGCGCCACCGCCAGCGCAGGCTTCGAGGACTTCGACCTGAGCGTTGGCATCGAGGCCTTCGAGACAGCGGGCTTCGATATCGCGCCCAGCGGCAACGAAAACGACTTCAGCCAAGTGATCTCGGCGAACTTTCGCAGCGCTTACCGGCCGGTCGAGAATCTGGAGTTTCGCGTCACCGGGCGCCTGGTCGACCGTGAGGCCGAGACCGACACGCAGGACTTCGGGACGACGGGCGAGGCCATCGACGCCGACAGCTATTTCGAAGGCCGCGAGGTCAATCTGCGAACCGAAGGGCAGCTCGATCTCTTCGGCGGTACCTGGGAGCAGACCCTGGGCGGCGCCTTCACCCGCTCCGACATCGACCGCTTCGAAGACGGCGCGCCGACCTCTGGCAGCGTCGGCAGCAAGCGCAAGCTCGACTACCAGAGCAACGTGACCTTGGAGACGCCAAACCTGTTGGACACGGTCCACGGCTTCACCGTCTTCGGCGAGGTGGAGCAGGAGCGCTTCCAGAGCATCCAACCTTCCGAAGCGGACCGGGAGGAGCGGACGACCAACTATGCCGTCGTCGGCGAATACCGCCTGCAGGCCTTCGACCGGCTGTTCTTAAGCGGATCTCTACGCCGCGACGAGTTCGATGAGTTCGAGGACGCCACCACCTATCGCGTCACCGGTTCCTTCGACGTGCCGGAGACCGGATCGCGCCTGCACGCCAGCTACGGCACCGGCATCAAGACGCCGACCTTCGGCGAGCTGTTCGGTTTCGACCCCAGCGGATTCAGAGGCAACCCGAACCTGGAGCCGGAACGCTCGAAAGGCTGGGACGTCGGCATCGAACAACAGTTCCTCGACGGCCGGGTCGTTGCCGACGTGACCTACTTTCAGGCGGACCTGACCGACGAAATTGCGACCGACTTCGCCGGCGGCATCACGACGCCGATCAATCTAAGCGGAGAGAGCGAACGCGAGGGGGTGGAGACCAGCCTGCGGATCGTCCCCTTCGATGGCCTGACGCTCTCCGGCAGCTACACCTTTCTGAACGCCCGGCAGCCAGACGATCGCTTCGAGGTCCGGCGGCCGCGCCATACGGCCAGCTTCAACGCGAACTGGAGCTTTCTGGAGGAACGGGCCAACCTGAACCTGGGTGTCGACTACAACGGCGAGACCGAGGATCTCGAATTCGCGAGTGCTACCGACCGCACCCGGATTCGCCTGGATGACTACACGCTTGTCTCCCTCGCCGGGCGTTACCGGCCAATCGACGGCGTCGAGGTCTTCGGCCGGATCGAGAACGCCCTGGACCAGGACTATGAAGAGGTCTTCGGCTTCGAGACGCCGGGCCGGGCTTTCTTCGTCGGGGCGCGCATCAGCTTCGGTCCGGGCGGGCTGGAATAAGAAAGAGCATGCGCGCGCTGGCCCAACCCCTCGTCCTGGCAGCCCTGCTTTTCGCGGGCTTGGCGGTGCCGTCGCTTTCGGCGGCACCGCCTCAGCGCGTCGTGTCCCTCAACGTCTGCAGCGATCAGCTTCTAATCTTGCTGGCGGAGCCGGAGCGGATCGCCGCCGTCTCTTACCTCGCCACCGATCCGGATATCTCTGTGCTGGCGGAGGCCGCGCAGGTCTTCACGCCGACCACCGGCCGGCTGGAGGAGGTTCTGGAACTGCGGCCCGATCTGGTGCTGGCCGGGACCTTCACGACGCGGCCGACTGTCTTCGCGTTGCGGCGCTTGGGAATTCCCGTGGTCGAGCTGTCGCCGGCGCGCTCCTTCGCTGACATTCGCGCCAATCTGCGTCAGGTGGCCGGGTTGCTGCAAAGACCGGAAGAGGCCGAGCGGCTGATCGCCGCGTTCGACGCCGCCTTGGCGGAGGTCGAGGCGGCGCGGAGCGACGGACCCAGCGGTGTTCGTCCCCGCGTTGCCGTCTACGGCGCGAACGGCTGGTCGGCCGGGCCGGGCAGCCTGCGCCATGCGGTGCTGGAGGCGGCGGGCCTGCGTAATCTGGCGACCGAGGCCCTGATCGGAACCCGCTCCCACCTGCCTCTGGAGGTTCTGGTCGCGGCGCGGCCGGAGGTGATCGTCACCTCGGGGCGCGCACCCCAGGCGCCGGCCATGGCCGAGGCGCTTCTGAGTCATCCGGCCTTCCTGGAGCTGCGCGACCGCAGCCGTTTCGTGGCCGTTCCCCAGGCCCTCTGGACCTGCGGCACGCCCTTGGTGGTCGAGGCGGTGCGGCGTCTCGCCGAGGCCGCGCAGAGCGACGAGCCCTTGCAAGGCGAGCGGCGAGAGGTCCGGCCATGAAGCCGGCCGCCGCGGACCGCGCGAAGCTGGCCGCTCGGCCCTCCCTCGCCGGCGCGGCGGCGGGACTGCTGGCCGGACTTGCGTTCCTTCTCTGCGCGATTTCCCTGACCGTCGGGCCGGCGCAGCTTTCCCCGGCGGCGACGCTGGCGGGGCTGCTCGATCCCGCCGATCCGGTCGCTGGCCTGATCGTCTGGGAGATTCGTCTGCCGCGCACGCTGCTTGCTTTTCTGATCGGGGCGGCCCTCGGGCTTTCGGGTGCCGCGCTGCAGGGCTTGCTGCGCAATCCCCTGGCGGAGCCGGGGTTGCTCGGCGTGTCTCCGGCCGCCGCCTTCGGCGCCGTCGCAGTCTTCTACTCCGGCCTGGCCGGCAGCTTCGCGCTGGCCTTGCCGCTGGGCGGGATCTTCGGCGCCGGGATCGCAGTGATCCTTCTGCAGCTGCTTGCCGGGCGGGGCGGTGTCCTGACCTTGATCCTCGCCGGGGTCGCGGTCAGCAGTTTCGCCGGCGCGCTGACCTCGTTGGCGCTCAACCTCTCGCCCAATCCCTTCGCGACCTCGGAGATCGTTTTCTGGCTGCTGGGCTCGGTCGCCGACCGGAGTTGGCAGCAGGTCGCTCTCGCCCTGCCGTTCCTGCTGCTGGGCGGTATTCTGCTGATGAGTTCGACACGCGGGCTGGAGGCCCTGTCCCTAGGGGAGGAGGCTGCTGCCACCCTGGGGCATCCGCCGAGGCGGACGCGCGGCCTGGTGGTCTTCGGCACGGCTCTGGCGGTCGGTGCCGGCACGGCGGTGGCGGGCGCCATCGGCTTTGTCGGGCTGATCGTGCCCCATCTCCTGCGGCCCCTTGTCGGACACCGTCCCGGACGGCTGCTGCCGCTGGCGGCGCTGGGCGGCGGAACGCTGTTGCTGGCGGCCGACCTCTGCGTCCGTCTGCTGTCGCCCGGCCCGGAACTGAAATTGGGCGTGGTCACGGCCTTGGTCGGTGCGCCCTTCTTCTTGCTGCTTTTGCTGCGCTTACGGCGGGAGCTGGCATGAGCGCGCTGCGGATCGACGAGCTGGAGGTGCGGCTGTCCCGTCGGCCTGTGCTGCGGAAGGTCTCGCTGATGGCCGAGGCCGGCGAGGTGGTAGGCCTGATCGGACCCAACGGCGCCGGCAAGACCACTCTGCTGCGCGCCGCCGCCGGGCTGCTACCGCTCTCGACCGGGCAGGTCCGCCTGTTCGGCCGGGCGCTGGGCGACTGGTCCCAGGCCGAGCGGGCGCGCGCGCTCGCCTACCTGCCACAGGCGCGCGGCGCGGTCTGGCGGATCACGGTGGCGGATCTGGTCCGGCTCGGTCGGCTGCCGCATCGTGCCGGCTGGTGGCAGGGACCCACGGCGGAGGACCGGACGGCCGTGGCCGAGGCGCTGGAGGCCTGCGATCTGTCCGGTCTGGCCGAGCGGCCCGTGACGGAGCTGTCCGGCGGCGAGTTGGCGCGGGCTGGTCTGGCGCGGGTCGTGGCGACGCGCCCCAGCCTGCTGCTGGCCGATGAACCGACGGCCGGGCTGGACCCGGCCCACTGTCTGGACGTCATGCGGCTGTTCCGCCGCCTCGCCTCGGAAGGGCTGGCGGTGGTGACGACCCTGCACGACCTGAACCTGGCAGGACGCTTCTGCGACCGCCTGCTTTTGCTGGAGAGCGGACGAGGGCTTGCCGAGGGACCGCCCGAGACCGTGCTGACGCCGGAGCGGCTGCGCGACGCCTATCGGGTCGAGGTGGCGCGTGCGACCGTCGCGGGCGAGTCGCTGGTCGTGCCTTTGCGCCGTGCGGATGAGTCTCGGCGGGAGGCCTTGCCGTGAGACAGTCGAGCCTCTCCTCCCTGTCCGGCGGATCGGCTGCGATGGCGATTGCGGTCGCGACCTCGACGGTCGTGCACGCCGCGCTGCTCGGGCTCTTCCTGCTTGGTAAGAGCGACCCTGCCGCGCCGCCGGCGGCACAGGTCACGGTGCAGCTCTTCACGCTTCCCGCCGGGGCGCCGGGCTCCGCGCCCAGCGCCGAGTCCGCGTCGGTCGCGGCCGAACCGCCGACCCAGCGCGCCGAACTGACGGCTGCGACGGAGAGTCCGTCACCCGAGGCCGCCCCGGAGACCGTCGCCGTGAAAGCCCTTCTTATGGAGCCGGTACCGGAGGCGGCGCCCACTCCGCTGCCGGAGTCGTTGGACGCGGAGGCCGTGATCGTGGAGTCTCAGCCGTCTCTCCAGGTACCGCCTCTACCGCCCAGGCGTCCGGAGGCGGCGGCCTCAACGGCCGAGTTACGGAGCGAGGGAGAGTCGAAAGCTGTTCCGGCCGCAAAGGTGCGCGGCTTGATTCCTGCGGAAGGAGCGGCTTCCAGCTCCTCGGCACCGGGTGGTCCGAGCCACGGAGCCGAGATACGGCCCGGCGGCAATCCGGCGCCCGTCTATCCCGAGATCGCCCGGCAGCGGGATCAGGAGGGACGGGTCCTGCTGCGGGTCACGGTCGGCAGCGACGGTCGCGCCCGAGAAGTGCGGGTTCTCCGCTCCAGCGGCCACAGCCGGCTGGATCGCGCCGCGAGGCAGGCCGTCGAGCGCTGGCGCTTCGTGCCGGCGCGCCAGGCCGGGCGCCCGGTAGAAGGCCTGCTCGACATCCCCGTCACCTTTCGTCTCAATAGAGCATGACCGAAATCGACCGGATTCGCCGCACCTTGCGGGAACAGCTCGCCCTGCCCAGCAGCGCCTTCAGCATCGGCAGCTTCGGAGCCATCGCCGAGTTCCATCGCCGGTCCGACGAGCAGGCCGAGCTTCTGTCCGATGAAGCGGTTCCCGGCGGCAGGCTGGGCGTCGTGACGGCGCGCGGGGCGCTATCCGTCATGCTGCAGCCCGACGCGCGCGGTATCGCCTACGAGACCTTAAGCCGCGACGGCCGCCGCTGGCAGCAGGGCGTCGTCTTCTGCCTGCCCGAGGTGGTCGGGCGCGGTCCCTCGCGCCAGGTCCTGACGCCGCTTGGCCCCGACCGGGCGGCGATCCGCGTGGGCGACCGCGAGGCCCGGCTGTTCGACATGGGATTGGGGGCGCGCAACATCGATTTCTGCGTGCGCAGCGGCGATCCCGATCTGGTGCGCCTGCTCGAGCGCCATGCCGGCGAATCGCTGTTGACGCCAGGTCATCCGGCGGCCGCAGCCATCCTGGAGGCCTCGCCCCACCGCATCGCCGTGTCGGCCCTAGGGCGCCTGGAGGTCTATCAGGCCATCGGGCGGCTGCGCACGCCGGAGGGACCGCATACCCATCTGCTGCCCAAGTTCTTGCGCAGCGGCCGCACCCACTCGGCCAACATCCCGGTCCCGCAAGGATGGCTGCCGGTCCTGATGCTGCACCCGGCCAGCGCGGTCAGCGACGAAAACGGGCGGCCGATTCCCTACCGGCCCGAGCGGCAGGCCGCCTTCGAGGAGCTGCGGACCCGCTTTCCCGATCCCGCCGTGGCGCAGGTTCGGGCCGCACTGCAGGCCTGTCTGCAGTCCCAGAGGGGTCTGGAGAGCTTCCAGCCGCCGACCGACCGGACCCAGCGTACGGCGCTACGCGTGGCCTTGCGACAGCTCCGCGCTCAAGGTCGGGCCGAGGCCACGCTGGCGCCTTGGATCGCAGCCTTCGACCGTACCGCGTCGCTCACCGGATCTCATCATAAGGCTTAGAGGGCGATTCACGTCTGAGGTAGAAGCTAAACGCTTCCACCTCAGACGATCGCGCTCTAATCCAGCGTGATGGCTACCAAGGCCACGAAGACCATCACGACGCTGCCCAGAAGTACGGTCATGAAGGCCGGCAGGCCGAAGATCAGGATCGAGAGGACGGCGACGAGCGCGACGTTGAGCCCCAGGTAGCCCCAGGCGCTGGGGCCGCCGCGCAAGGCATCGCGCAGCAGGTGGCCGATACCTGGAATCAGCAGAACCCCCCTCAGCAGCAGGCCGCCAACCTGTCTCAGCGCGACCCTGGCCGCCGTGGCCGCCGGCAGGGTGACATCGGTCGCCGCGCCGTCGCTCAGGCGATCGTCCCGATAGGCGGAGCGGTGGTCAGCCTCGCGCGCGGCCTCGCCGGCCCGGATGGCCCAGGCGATCAGCAGAGACAGGACGAGGGGTAGGGGGGCCAGGACCGGGCTCTGCTCCAACAGCAGCAGGATCGGCAGACTGGCGAGACCGATCGCGAGCGCGGCTGGGGCGAGCGCAGGCAGCAGGCGCCGCGCCAGGCTGGTGCGGGGCACATGGAACTCGCTGTGTCCGTCGATGCTATTCGAGAGTTGGCCGAGATTCGACAGGAAGAACCAGATCACCAGGGGCGCGGAGACCGCGAACATCGAGAGGGACAAGGGCGAGTCGATCCCCTGCTTCGGGCCGGGAAAGACGAAGGTCCAGAGCACCAGCCAGATCAGGTAGGGCAGCAGCATGAAGCCGCCGACATAAAGCGGGATATGGCGTGCAGACATGAAGGGCGTGATCCTCTGATATCGACAGGTCGGCCCGGGCGGAGGGCGTTGAGCCCGCCCGGATTGAAATGCGAGCGGCTTGCAGATAGGAGGCAAGCTCTTGGATTTCTGCAGGCCGCAGTTCGGAATCGACTGAAAAGCCCCGGTCAGGTTGTCGCAGGCTGCGCCCGTGGCCCGAGCCGCCTTCTGCGGGCCGTTGCAACGGCACGGTTGCGTTGGTTTCAATGCAGCCGGTTTTTCATCCGCCTTTCGGAGTTCTTTATGTCCGCCAGCGCTTCTCTCTCTGCCCCAGCCATCGCCCTGCCGACGGCGACCTTCAGCTATCCCACCACCATTCGTTTCGGCGTGGGGCAGAGCCAAGGCATCGCCAAGTCCTGCGAAAGCCTGGGTATCCAGCGGCCGCTCTTCGTGACCGACCCCGGGCTGAAAGACCTGCCCATGACGGAGACCCTGCTCGGTCTGCTGACCGAGGCGGGACTCGACGTGATGCTGTTCACCGAGGTCGCGCCGAACCCGCTGGCCTCCAACGTGGAGGCGGGTCTTGAAGTCTGCCGGGCCGGGGATTGCGACGGTGTCGTCGCGCTGGGCGGCGGCAGTGCGCTCGACTGCGCCAAGACCATCGCCTTCATGCGGCCCCAGACACGGCCGCTTGCCGATTTCGAGGATGTCGGCAGCAACTGGAAACGCGCCACCACGGACGGAATCCTGCCGATCCTGGCGATCCCGACCACGGCGGGCACCGGCTCCGAGGTCGGACGGGCGGCCGTGATCGCCTTGGACGTCGGCGAGGGGCCGGACGGCGGACCTGCGGACGGCACCAAGAAGGTTATTTTCCATCCGCAGATGCTGCCGAGCCTGGTGATCGAGGACCCGGCCCTGACCGCCGGCCTGCCGCCGGCCCTGACCGCGGCGACCGGTTTCGACGCTCTGGCGCACTGTCTGGAGGCCTACTGCTCGCCCCTGTTTCATCCGCTCGGCGACGGCATCGCGGTCGAGGGCATTCGGCTGATCAAGGATGCCTTGCCGCGCGTCTACGCGGACGGCGCCGACCTGGAGGCGCGCGGGCAGATGCTGATCGCCGCCTCCATGGGGGCGACGGCCTTCCAGAAGGGGCTCGGCGCGATCCACGCGCTCAGCCATCCCATCGGCTCGCTTTACCGCACCCACCACGGCCGGACCAACGCGGTCTTCATGCCCTACGTCCTGGCCTTCAACCAAACGGCCATCGAGCCGAAGATCGAACGGTTGGCTGCCTACATCGGTCTGGAGCGGCCCGACTTCGGCGGCTTCTGCGACTGGATCGGGGGGCTGCGCGATGCCCTGGGCATCGAACATCGCCTTGGTGACCTCGGCGTCGGCGAGGAGCAGGTCGACCGCATCGTCGAACTGGCGCTGGCCGACCCGACGGCCCCAACGAATCCTGTCGTTCTGACCGACGCGAACCTGCGGGATCTGTTGCGCGCCTCCTTCGACGGCCGGCTGCCGGCGGCGGCCACGTGAAGTCCTTTGGACGGGCTCAACTAAAAAGAGATTTTTAAGACTTTTTTTGTCAGCATTGGTGTGCTGTTGCGCCTCCGCTCGGATGTCGTCATGGTTTTTTGGCGCTCGGCGAGACGGGAGAGTGCGAGCCGATGACCGTGCCCGAGGACCCTGAACCGCCAGCGAGAGTCAGGCGGTCGGACGGTGCGTTGCCCGATGCGGAAGAGCTGGCGGTCCTGGCCGAGACGGCGACCGCGGAACTGGCGAGTGGGCAAAGCCCTTTGTTGGACAGCTGGTTCGCGCAGGCGGATCTGCCTCCGCCGCAGCTTCAGGGCGACCCGCTGCGCGAGCAGATCGACCATCCTCGGCTTCAATCGCTGCACGATCATTGGATCGCTCTGCCCCGCGACGGCGACCTTCCCCACATCCGTTTTCTAGAGCCGCTGAGGCTGCGCGCCTGGCTTGGCGATTTGATCGTCCTGGATGTGCTCGACGAGGGGCGCGACTTCCGCTACCGCGTTTATGGGTCGCTGGTCGCCAGCCACGTCGGTTTCGACCTGACGGGCAGTCTGACCTCCGACATCGCGGGCAGAATGCAGATCGGCGCCGTAATTCCGCTGTTCTTCCTGTCTCTCTATCGTCGGGTCGTGCTGGACCGCTGTGCCTGGTACAGCCGGCACCAGCCTCCCCATACCGTTACCGCCTTCTTCTGGCGGCGCCTGATCCTGCCTTACGTGGGCGATGACGGCGAAGTTGCGCGTCTGCTGATCGGGATCCTGCCGTCCTCGCGCAAGGGCCATACCCGGCAGTCGGTGGAACTGGGCCGTCGGAACGAGTGACCTCTGCAGGGCCTCGCCGACCCTCTCCCGACGCAGTTTCGGGGCTTATCTGCGCTCAGTCGAACAGGAGCGGCAGCGTCGCCGCGAGCAGCAGCGCGGCCATGACGACGTTGAAGACTCTGGCGCGTGCCGGATCCGACAGGAAACCGCGCAAGGCGGTACCGAAGCCGATCCAGACGGGCTGCGTCGTCCAGCCGACGACGCAGAAGATCGCACCGGCGGACAGGGCGGTGGCGAGGGAGGGGTCGGCCGGCAGATAGGTTGTGGCCATCGTCATGGCCGCGGCCCAGGTCTTCGGGTTGATCCACTGGAAGCCCACGCCCCCAAGAAAGCCGATACGACGGCTGTCTCCGTCTGTCTTGAGCGGGCCGGCGGTCGCGATCATCCAGGCGAGGTAAATTAGGAACAGCAGCGTCACGGCCTTCATGACGACTTGCAGGCCCGGCAGCTCGCGAAAGGCGATGCCGAGCCCGAGCGAGACGGCGATCAGCAGCGAGGCGATGCCGAGGCCGGTTCCGAGCGCGAAAGGAAAAGCGCGCCAAAATCCCAGACGCACGCCCTGCGCCAGATTGATCATGTTGTTGGGTCCCGGCGTTCCCGTCGCGATCAAGCAGAAGAGAGCGAAGGGCAGAACCGCGAAATCGAGCATGGTGGCCGTCCGGCAAGCTTTGTACCCTCCAAGCCCTTAAGCGGCCGGGTCTGCCGCGTCTTGAACGAAAACGACATGACAACCAGCCATGGGGCCTCAGATTCGGCCCCCGACATGCCAAAGTCCCCCGACATGCCAAAGTCCCGCGACAGGCCGACACCTGGCGAGATGACGGTCCTGGGCGATCCGCGCGCAGGCGACCGCAGCCGCTATTGTGTCCTGCCCGGCTTCGGCGGGACGGCTCTGTTCGACGCCGATTTTCACAGCTTCAGCTTCGCGCCTCACTTCCACGACACCCTGATGATCGGGTTGATCCTGGAGGGGGAGAAGCGCTTCTCGCGGGGACCGGACTGGCATCGGGTCGCGCGCGGCGGGCTGTCGGTCGTCAACCCCGGCGACATGCACACCGGCGGGGTCGCCGTGCGCGGGGAACGGCTGCGCTACCGCGCGGTCTATCCCAGTGCGGCCTTGCTGGCGGAATCCGGGTTGCCCCAGGGTGCGGATTTCGGCGCGGCGGTGGTGGACGACCGCACTCTCGAGGGGCTCTTCGCCCGTGCGCTGGACCCGGACAGTCCGGCGGCCGAAGCCGAGGAGGCGTTGCTGATCGCCCTGATGGATCTGGGCCTGCGCCAAGGCACCGGCGAAGCCCCCCGCAACTCGGCAAGTTGCGGCCGTTCGGTGTCGCGCGCCGTCGATTACATCGAGGCGCACCTGGGGACGCCGCTGCGGCTCGAACAGATCGCGGCGGAGGCCGGTATCGGCCCACGCCATCTGCTTCGCGGCTTTCGCCGGATCCTCGGCGCGACGCCGCAGCAGTATGTGCGTCAGGCGCGGGTGAGACGGGTCTGCCGACTCCTGCGTGCCGGAGAGGGCCTCGCGCAGGCGGCCGGCGCGGCCGGCTTCGCAGACCAGGCCCACATGACCCGCGTGTTCCGCAGCCTGCTGGGCATGACGCCGTCGGCTTTCCTGACCGCCTGGCGCGCCTCCTTGACGTAGCCGTTCGGCCCGCGCGCGAGACGACGCCTTCGCCCCTCGGTGCCGGCTAGCTCTCGGACCGATCGACGGCGTTGCGATCCCGCTCGTAGCGTTTCTCCAGTGGGAAAGGCGGCAACCAGGACTCGCGGCGGAGGGTCCAGCTTTCGTAGCTCGGCATCATCTGGTCGGGCGCATCCAGGCAGCCGAGATGCACTTCGATTTCGTCTCCGCTGCGTGCGAAGACGGACGAGCCGCAGCGGGGACAGAAGAACCGCCCTTGATAGTCGCGCGTTTCTCCCGTGACCGTCACCGCATCCTCAGGGAATACCGCCGCGGCGTAGAAAAGCGCTCCATGGTGCTTGCGGCAGTCGAGGCAGTGACAGAGGCCGACCCGATAGGGACGGCCCGATGCCACGAGTCGTACGGCGCCGCAGAGGCAACCGCCCGTGTAGCGTTCCATGTCCTGTCTCCTTTTAAAACCGAGCGGCCGGAGCGACCGGGAGGGCGCCTCTGCCGTTGTCGACAGATGAAACACCGGTCGTGGCGCGGTCAAGCTTCCCGAACGAAACGGTCTGCCGAGGTCGCGTGTGGGGCGCTCGTCTTCAGAGGTCCAGGACGAGGTCGTCGTCGGTCATCGGTCGTCCGCAGCAGATCAACGCGTATCCCACCGGCGGTGTGACGGCCGGTTTTCGCTCGTAGGCGACGGTACCGGACAGAACCCTGACCGCGCAGGTTCCGCAGTTCCCCCGGCGACAGTTGTGCTTGGGGGAAAGGTCTGCCGTCTCGGCCAGCTCCAGGAGGCTGCCGCTCCCGGGTGTCCAGTCCCGCGCGATGCCTGCGCTCTCGAAACGGACGGTGGCCCGTTCGGGCGGAGGTGGCGCGGACGACCTCGTCTCTTCCTCTCCACTGTCGGCACCGTCCAGGCTACCGGCGCCGAAGACCTCGTGGTGGATCCGGCTTCGCGCGACGCCGGCAGCCCGGAGGGCGCCGTGGAGGCTGCGCATGAACCCTTCGGGACCGCAGAGATAAAAGTGACTCTCCGCGATAGGCAGCCGCCCCTTCAAGGTCTCGAGGGAGATGCGGCCTTCGGCATCGTGGGTTTCGCCGAGCCGGTCCCGTGCGCCGGGGGCGGAATAGAAGATGTAGGTGGTGAGCCAGTCGTAGGCGGCGCGCAGTTCGTCGAGATAGCCCCGGAAGGCTTGCGTTTCTCCGTTCCGGGCCGCGTGAACGAACCAGACGGGCCGGGCCCGCGCCCCGGTCTCGACGGCTTGCGCCAGGCTCTCCAACATCGCGATCATCGGCGTGATGCCAACACCGGCCGAGAGGAAGACCACTGGGCCGCCGCCGGCGTCGAGGGTGAAATCGCCGCTCGGCTTTCCGACCTCGACCCGGTCGCCGACCTGGATCTCGTCGTGAAGGTGGCGCGAGGCTTCGCCGCGAGCTTCCCGTTTTATCGACAGGCGATAGCCATGCCCGTTCGGGGCTTGGGAGAGGGTGTAGCTCCGGTGAAGGTTGCCCTTGAGTCGGACGGGCAGGAACTGTCCGGCAAGGTAGGGCTCGACCGCGCCGCCGTCGGCGGGTTTGAGGTAGAAGGAGGTGATGACTTGGCTTTCGGGCTGTTTGCGCACGACGCGGAATGTTCGGTAGCCCTCGACGCGCAGGGCCTCGACCTCGGCCTCGCGCCAGGTTCCCGTCTCCGTCAGGTTCGGCCAGGGTTCGGCCGGGGCGCCTTCGACGGCGAAGACCTGGCGCGCGAAGAGGCTCTCCTCGATCCGCACATCCACGAGGCGTTGCGCGCCGTGAAAGGCGGTCACGCGCGTTGTGTCCCAAGTGACAGTCGCGCGCCCGGTCGCGAGCAGGAGGTCGCCCGTCGTCCAGTTCAGGAAACACAGGCCGACACGGCCGTCGGCCTCGATGTTGCCGAGCGTGTTGAAGAAGCGGTTGCCGGCGAAGTCGGGAAAGGTCAGCAGGCCGTCCCGGCTCGCGCGGACGAAGCCCGGGCGGCCGCCACGATGGGAGGCGTCGACCCCACTGCGCGGATCCTCCCCCAAATCCGCTGTGCGGGAGGCGATGAAGAAGGTGTCCGCCTCCTCGATCAAGGTCCGGGCGTCGGGCGACAGCCTCGCCGAGCGTTCTGCGGCGGCGGTCCCCAGGCCGTCGCCGAATAGGAGCGTCCGCTTCTGAATGTACTGCGGGCAGTTTCCGAAGCTCTGATCGACGCGCAGCGTCAGCCCGGCGGCATCGCTGTCGGCGATCGTGCCGTTCATGCGGTTGCGCCTGCGGCTGTGCAGCTCGATGCCGAGAAGACCGACTTTTGCGCCCTTGGCGAGGTCGAGACCGAGGGTCTCGGCAAAGGGAATCTCCGTCTCGAATCTCAAGCTCTTGGGATCGGGCGAGTGGAGGAAGGAGGGCTTGCCCCAAACCGGTAGGGTCCAGGGCCTGCCCTCCCGATCCAGCAGCCCCAGGATGACGAAAGGCAGCTGTTCGAAGAAGAGCCGATGCTGGTCTGGCATATGGTCGCGGATGAAGCCGCTACGGACCATGGCTGCCACTTCCTCCGCCACGCCCGCGCGGGTCTGCACCGCGATCTCTCCGGGGTGGAAGGGTGTGTCGGCTTTCGTCATCGTCGTGCCGGGCGGTTTTGGGACTGTCGCGTCATGCCGGCGGGGCCTTGTCGGGCAGAGGAGAGCGCGCCATGCCGACGAAGCGCGGCTGCGCCTCGATCCGGGCGAGCCAGGCGCGGACTGCGGGATAGGGTTGCAGGCTGATGCCGCCCTCGGGCACGTGGGCGATGTAGCTGTAGCCCGCCACGTCGGCCAGGGTGATGCGTTCGCCGGCCAGATAGTCGCGAGACGCGAGCAGCGGCTCCAGAACGGTGAAGAGATCGAGCGTCTTGCGGTGGGCGGCGTCGTAGTCGAAGGGAAGCCCGAACAGCTTCACCAGCCGTACCACGCAGGGACCGCCGGCGATCTCTCCGGCGGCGACGGAGAGCCAGCGCTGCACCTCCGCCGCCTCCAGCGGGTCGGACGGCAGCCAGTCGTAGCCGTCGCCGTACGTGAGAGCCAGATAGACGATGATCGCATTGGAGTCCGACAGCAGGGTGCCGTTGTCGTCGATGGTCGGCACTTGGCCGAAGGGATTGATCTTTACGTAGTCGGGCGCCTTGTGCGCGCCCTTGGCCATGTCCAGCTCGACCGGCTCGTAGGGCAGGTCGAGCAGGGCCAGCATCAGCTCGACCCGATGGCAGTGGCCCGACAGGGCGTTGCGGTAGAGCTTGATCGGCGCTTTGCCGTCGGCGAACGTCGGATTCACAGGCGAGATCCTCTCTGCGGGCTTCTGACGGGCGCGGTATCGCTGACCTGCCGAGCCTGCGAACCGGATTTTATTTATGTAGATCATTCTATATATTGAAGTGCGAGTCACGAGGATCCGTGAGGCAGCCCTTCACATCGCGGTGAGGTCGGGCGACTTGTCTTGGCGCAGGCCGCCCGACAGACTGCGTTCTGGGCGAGGGAGTCGAGCCTTTGGGCCGCGCGAGCAAAAGAGATCAGGTTCTGGATACGGCCGAGGCGCTTTTCTCGCGACAGGGCTTTGCCGCGACCGGGATCAATCAGATCACCCGGGAAGCGGGCGTGGCTTCGATGACTCTCTACAACAATTTCGAAAGCAAGGACGCGCTTGTCGCGGCGACGCTGGAGCGCCGTTCGACCCGCCTGCTCGACGGAATTCTGGAGAGCGTGGAGAAGAGCGGGACGGACCCGAGAACCCGCATCCTCGCCGTCTTCGACGCCGTGGAGCGGTGGGTTGCCGCCGAACTGGACAGTCCCAACGGCTTTTCCGGCTGCATCTTCCTGAAGGCGGCGCAGGAGTACGACGACCCCTCCTCCCCCGTGCGTCGCCTCGCGCAAAATCATAAACGGCGGATCGTCGGGGTCTTCGAGCGGGAGGCGGAACGGCTTGGGGCGTCCGACCCGGCCGCGGTCGCACGGTCCCTGCATCTTCTGATCGACGGGGCGATGATCCAGGCACAGATCTTCGCCGATGCCGGAAGCCCGAGCCGGGCGCGGGGCCTCGCCGAACTGATCCTGGATCGGGGATAGCCGGCCATCCCGCGTCTTCAGTGTTTGATGCATTTGCTCCGGGGAGCTTCGGTAACCAGAGCCCGCGCCGCACGCCCGGCGGCCTCGACGTAGGCCGGGTCGCGGTGGACGAGCACCGTCGAGAAGGCGCCGTCCATCAGCAGGACGACGTGCCGGGCCAACTCTTCCGGATCGGCCAGGGCCTCGCGGGTGAAGATCTCCGACAGCCAAGCCTCGAACTTCTTCTTGTGCGTCGCGCCGACCTTCATGGCGGGGTGTCCCGGCATGTTGGCAAGCTCGGCGGCGGTTCGCAGAAATCCGCAGCCCTTCCATCTCGGGTGCCGGGCGGCCTCCGCCAGACTGCGGAAGATGGCTTCCACCTTGTCGGCGAGGTCGCCGTCGCAGTCGTCGAACCAGGTCTTGAAGAGGGCGAGGTTCGGTTGATCGCGGGACGCCAGGTAGGCGGCGATCAGCTCGTCCTTGCTCTTGAAGTGGTAGTAGAGCGTCTTCTTGGTGATCCCGGCCTTGGCGGCGATGGCATCCACGCTGACAGCCCGGATGCCCTCTCCGTAGAAGAGGCGATTCGCGGCATCCAGAATGCGCTCTTTCGCAGGGCGGCTGTCACGGCTCATGGGTAGGTATACTAGACGGTGAGTATACACCAGTCCAGCGGCCTCCTAGGGTCTTCGAAACGCAGAGGAGAGGCCCATGACCGACCTAGTGATCTACGAGACCCGGGGCGCCGTCGCGCTGCTGACTCTGAACCGGCCCGAGAAGCTGAATGCCCTGAACTACGCGACCAACGACCGACTGATGGCCTTGCTGGATACCATCGAGGCCGACCCAGCCGTCCGGACCGTCGTCATCACCGGCGCGGGCGAGCGGGCCTTTTCGGCTGGCGGCGACATTCACGAGTTCACGGGGAGCGTGAAGGCGGGTGTCGAGACGGCCGTCCGGGACTTCTGCAGACGCGGTCAGACCATGACGGCCCGGCTGGAGTCCTTTCCCAAACCGGTGATCGCGGCGGTCAACGGCATCGCCTTCGGCGGCGGCTGCGAGATTACGGAGGCCGTTCACCTGGCCGTCGCCAGCGAAAGGGCGCTCTTCGCGAAGCCGGAGATCAATATCGGCATTCCCCCGACCTTCGGCGGGACGCAGCGCCTGCCCCGGCTGGCCGGCCGCAAGCGAGCGCTGGAACTGTTGCTGACCGGCGACAGCTTCTCGCCCCAGCGCGCCTACGAGATGGGTCTGGTCAACTGGGTCGTGCCGCACGACCGCCTGCTGCCGTCCGCTTTCGAACTGGCGGAGCGGATCGTCCGGCACTCGCCCCTGGCCGCATCGCGGATCATCGCGGCCGTGACCCGGGGCCTCAACACGACGATCGCGGAGGGGCTGGAGATCGAGCGGGAGCAGTTCGCGCGCATGGCCGCGACCTGCGATATCCAAGAAGGTCTGGAGGCCTGGATCGCGCGACGCGCCCCTCACTACACTGGACGCTAGAGGGTTGCGACGGCCTCCACCGCCGTCCGCCGGAAGAAGCGCACCTGCAGGGCGACGGCCGCCGTCATGAGGCCGAGGCCGTAGCCGACCCAGACGCCAGCGGGGCCGAGGTCTAGCCAGAAGCCGAAGAGGTAGGCGCCGGGCAGGGCGATCAGCCAGTAGGCGATCAGGGAAATGACGGTCGGCACGCGGTTGTCGACCAGCCCGCGCAGGGCGCCCACGGAGGTCGACTGGATGCCGTCGACCACCTGCATCAGGGCCATGGTGATGAACATGGCGGAGGCGATGGCGATCACCTCTGGATCATCCGACAGGGCCCGCGAGATGTCGGTCCGCAGGATCAGCAATAGCAGGGTGATGGCCGCCATCCAGCCGACCACCGCGCCGAAGGCGCCGAGCCCGATGGCGCGCACGCGCTCCGCTTCGCCGGCGCCGACCGCCTGGCCGATGCGGATGCCGACTGCTGCCGCCATGCCGAGGGGCAGCATGTAGAGGACGGTGGCGATGGAGCCGACGACCTGGTTCGCGGCCAGGGCGGCGGCGCCGAACCAACCGAGCATCAGCCCGGCCAGCGCGTAGGCGCCGCCTTCCCCGGTATAGGCCAGGGCGACCGGCCAGCCTTCGCGAAATTGCCCGGCCATCGTCTTGATCGAGAGGGCCGCCTTCTGCCGGAAAGCCGCCATGGATCGGGCGCGGCGCCAATAGAGCCAGACGGCGGTCAGCGCCACGCCTTCGGCCAGCAAGCTGGCGAGCCCGGCACCGAGCAGACCGAGCCCCGGCCAGCCGAAGGCGCCGTGGATCAGGATCCAGTTGAAGGGAATGTTGAAGAGAACGCCCAGCAGGGCGAAGGCGGCGCCGGTCCAGGGACGGTCCACTGCGTCGAACAGCCCCTTGAAGACGTAGAGAATGGAGAAGGGGATCACCACGAAGGCCATGGTGACCCAGTAGGGGAACAGCACGGCCAGCACCTGCTGCGGCTGGCCGAGATAGGGCAGCAGCGGGAAGATCGCGATCATCAGACACGTGCCGACCGCTCCGGCGAGCAGGCCGAGCAGGGCGCCGTTGCGGACCGCCGAGGAGACGGCCTGGGGATCCTGGGCGCCGCGCGCCTGGGCCATGGTGATCCCAATGACCGAGACCAGCCCGTAGAGCGCGGAGTAGAGGATCACCAGCGCGCTGGTGGTGAGCGCCGCCGCCGCCAGCGCCTCGGTTCCGAGCGGCGAGATCATGACGGTGTCGACCACGCCGATCAGGGTCGCCGCCGCCAGACCCACGACGATGGGGACGGCGAGGCCCACCACCTGGGGCGTCTCGCGCAGGCTGGCCGCGATCAGTCCGGGGTGCGGGGCGGCCCGTCGGGTGGAACCGCTTTCCGTGTCGAGCGTCATGGCGCTAGGCGCTGTCCGGCTGCTTCTGCATCAGGTTGATATCTTGCGGAACCGCGTCGGCGGAAAGGGACAAGAGATAGTCGAGGGTCCGAAGCAGATCCTCCAGCGGGATCGGGACCTGCGCACCGAAGGCACCGCCGGCGATATCCTCCAGAACCTCCGGGGTCGCGAGGTTGCCGGGATTGACGACCGTCACGCCGATCCCCCGGGGGCGCAGGGCGAGCGCCAGGGCCTGGGCCGCGCCGCGCAGGCCGAACTTGGAGGCCGTGTTGGCCACCTCGACCGTTGCCGCGTTATCGAGCCCGGAGAGGGCACCGATGAAGACGACGCGCGGATTGGGCGCTAGAGCCAGGTTGTCGGCCAGGCCTTGGGTCAGGAGGATCGGTGCGATCAGGTTGACCGCGATCACGGCACGGGTTTCGGCGCGCGGGCTGCGCGCGAAGTCGTAGTCCTTCGTAAAGGCGCCCTTTTCCCAGGTACCGCCGAGAAAGAGCAGCCCATCCAGCGGGTCTTCGCCGAGGGCGGCCTGAAGGGCGTCGAGGCCCTCGTCCGTTGCGACGTCGGCCTGGATCCAGGTGCCCTGGGCGGCGGGGGTGCGGGAGGCGGTAAAGAGCCTGTCGACGCGCGGCGCCAGATGCGCGGCGACGGCCGCGCCCAGGCCCCTGCTGGCGCCGACGATCAGGTAGGTGCCTTTCGAACTGCTACCTGGCGGATGGGCGGTCGCCATATCGGCCGCCATATCGGCCGCCATATCGGCCTCCGTCGCGCTGGATTATTGAGATACGCTACGTATGTATTTTCTCAACGTTGCGTACCCCGCGTATGTCAATAGAGTCAAGCGGCCATGGACTGAGAGGACAGTATGTCGGGGCAGTGTGTCAGAAGGGAGTCGACCGGATGAGCCAGGCCGGGAAAGCGCGCACCCATGCGGAGATGATCGCCGAGACGACGGGGAAGCTCGTCTCGGCCGCGCGCCGCTCCTTCGGAACCAGGGGGTATGCCGACACCTCCATGGACGAGCTTTGCGCGGAGGTCGGGCTGACGCGCGGCGCGCTCTATCACCATTTCGGCGGCAAGGCCGGCTTGCTGGAGGCGGTGGTTCGCGAGATCGACGCGGAGATGGAGGAACGCCTGGAGGCGCAGTGGTACGCCATCGAGGATCCTTGGGAGAGCTTCCGGGCCTGCAGCGTCGGCTATCTCCGCATGGCGCTGGAGCCCGAAATTCAGCGGATCCTGCTGCGGGACGCGCCGGCCGTGCTGGGTCAGCGCCTGCGGGAGATCGACGAGGCCGGTTCCATCGGCCCCTTGACCGAGGCTCTGGAGGATCTGATGCGTGCCGGCCGCATCGCCGACTGCGACGCGGAGGTCGTCGCTCGGCTGCTCAACGGCGCGCTGGTGGACGCAGCCCTCTGGATCGCCGCCGGCGAGGACGCAGAGGCCCGCTTCGAACGCTCGGCCGCCGGCATCGAGCTGATCCTGAAGGGCTTGGAGCGGTGACGGGCGCCGAAGCCGTCACGAGAAGCGCGAACGCCGGTCGCGGTGGTAGGCGATCCAGGTGAGGGCGATGAAGCCGGCGGTGAAGGCCGCGAGCGCGAACAGGCTGGCGGTCGGGATCGGGTGGGCGCCGACCACGGCCCAGGCGACCTCGCCCATGTGGCGGGTGGGTGTCCAGTGGGAGAGGGTCTCGATCTCTGCCGGCAGGGACTGCGGCGGCACCCAGAGACCGCCGAGATAGGCCTGGGGCAGAAACACCAGGTTGGCGATGGCCACCGCCGAATGACCCGAGGTGAGATAGCCCAGGGCGGTGCCCATGAAAGTCGCAGGCACGGCCAGTAGTAGACAGACCGCGAGCAGGCGGAGCTGCGTCTCAGGATCGAGGCTCAGGCCGGCCACGAGGTAGGCCGTCGCCAGCACCAACAAGACCGCCGCCGTCGAGAAGACCAGAGCCGCGCAGAGGCGGGCGATCCACAGCGGCGCGGGTCCGCCCGGCAGGCTGCGCTGCCAGACGGCGAAGGCGCTCTGCCGGTCCTCGGCAATACCGACGCCGAACTGGAAGAAGGCGACGCCCAGCACGGCATAGACCGCGAAAGAAGCGGCCGCGTAGACGGCCTGTGCACCTTCGCCGGCGGTCTGGGCGCCGAAGAAGGCGTAGAGCATGGCGGGGAAGAGGATCGTCGGGACCCAGAAGCCCGGCAGGCGGAACAGGCCGCGAAAGGTCAGGACCAAGTTGGCAAGAAGCAGGTTGGTTTGGAGCAGAGCGAGCGTTCTCCCGATCATGGCTGCGTCTCTTTCCGCAATTCGGCCACCGTGTCCTTAAGGTCCAGGGGCGTTGCCTGCAGGTCTCGCAGCTCGGGCAGCTCCCGCAGCAGGAGGCGGATCAGGGCGTCGCTGTCGGCGGTGACCCTTTGCCAGCGCCCATCCTGCAGCAGGAAATCGCGCAACAGCCAGGCGGGCGGGTCGACCTCTTCGGCCAGCGAGAAGCTGACGCGGCAGCGCCCGGCCCGGCTGCGGATCTCCCGCAGCGTGCCCTCCAGGATCAGGCGGCCCCGGTCGATCATCGCGATCCGGTCGCAGACCTGCTCGATCTCGTCCCAGTGATGGGAGGTGAGCAGAAGGCTGCCGCCGGCCTCGGCATAGGCCCGCGCGTAGGCCCGGAAGAGATCCTGTCCGCCGGTGTCCAGGCCCGAGGTCGGTTCGTCCAGAAACACCAGGGCGGGATTGCCGACGAAGGCCAGGGCCAGCGCCACGCGGCGTTTCTCCCCACCCGAGAAGCCGCCCATGCGGCGGTCGATCAGCCGCTGCAACCCGAAGGCCTCGATCAGCTCGGTCATCGGCTTCGGTTTGGGAAAGTGCGCGGCTGCATAGGACAGCAGCTCGCGCGGCGCGATCTGCTCCGGAAAGTCTGCGTTCTGGGGCGTGATGCCCACCAGCCGCTTGGCGCCCTGGCTGCCGATGGGCTGCCCGAAGATGCGGCCGCTGCCGGCGTCCGGGCGGCGCAGTCCCTGCAGCAGTTTCAGCGCGGTCGACTTGCCGGCCCCGTTGGTTCCGATCAGTCCCAGCGCCTCGCCGGGCCGCAAGACCAGGGAGAAATCCCGCAGCGCCTGCAAACTGCCGAAGCGCTTGCTGAGGCCGCGCGCCTCGATGGCAAGAAGGCTATCGGCGCTGTGGCGCGCGCTGTCCGTTCGGGGAGTGCCGTGCATCGGGGCTGGAACCAAAGGTGGGGAAGGGGGAAGCCTGCGCTCTATCGCGACGGCTCCGATCCCCTGCAAGCGTTCCTGCGTGAAGGCGATGCAGAAGACCGCGAACGGCGTCCCGGCGCCGGCCACGCTTCGTGAACGGCATCGCCTCTCTCACGCAATGACGGTCCTAAGCTTCGGATTTTCCGATCCAATGTTATGAAAAGATATATTTTGCCGAAGGCTGCGCCGGAGTCACACTGCGAGAGCCTTGGCGATTAAGTCGCACTCGCCTGGTCACAGGGGCGGCCCGGTCGCCTCTGGCACCTGCACCGACTTCGGCCTTCGGGAGACCTGCATGATCCGCACCGGCGCGCAGTACATCGACTCGATCCGCGATGGCCGCGAGGTCTATATCGGCGGCGAGCGGGTGCGGGACGTTCCCAGCCATCCCATGTTCAAGCCGCTGGTCGAGATCCGCGCGCGGATCTACGACATGGCCCACGCGCCGGAGACCCGCGAGGTCATGACCTATGCGGAGGAGGCAGGAGGCGAGCGCCACGCCGTCGGCAACAAGCTGCCCGTCACCCAGCAGGACTGGTGGGACAAGCGCCGCGCCACCGACCGGGTGCTGGAGACCGTGGGCGGCATCGTCACCCGCGTCGGCGACGAGACGGTGGGCGAGGTCTGGAGCCTCTACGACGGGCAGGAGGTGCTGAACGAGGTCGATCCGCAGTTCTCTGCCAACATCCGCAGGCACGTGGAGCAGGTGATCAAGGGCGATCCTTTCCACGTCTCCGCCAACACCGATCCCAAGGGCGACCGGTCCAAACGGCCGCAGGACCAGGACCCGGACATGCTGCTGCATGCGGTGCGCGAAACCGACGCCGGCATCGTGGTGCGCGGCGCCAAGTACGAGACGGCGGCGGCCTACGCCAACCAGGCCTTCACCAAGCCGACCATCGCCAACTGGGGCGACGCGGCCCTGTCGGACTACGCCGTCGGCTTCGTTTGCGACCTGGGTTCGCCCGGCCTCAAGTTCATCTGCCGCGAGGGCTTCGCCGGCCGCGCCGCGCCCGAGGACTATCCCCTGGCCAACCGTTTCGACGAGGTCGACACGCTGGTCGTCTTCGATGATGTGCTGATCCCCTGGGAGAACGTGCTGTTCTACCGGCATACCAAGGCGGCGACCTTCATCCGGGCCACCCTGCACCGCTACTCGGCCTTCGCCTTCGTGCAGCGCAACCTGCGCTTGGCCGATCTGATGATCGGCGCGGCGCTGTTCAACGCGCGCCAGACCGGCCTGGACAAGCAACAGGCAGTGCAGGAGAAGCTGTCCCAGCTCGCGGTCTACCGGGAGGGCATCAATGCCCACCTGACGGCGGCCATCGCGCTGGCCGAACCGAGCCCGGCTGGCCTGCTGATGCCCAATCAGTCGCTGCTCTACAGCGGTCGCGTGCTGGCCTGTTCCCAGCTGCACGAAATGATGCATGTCGCCCGCGAGCTCTGCGGCGGGCAGGTTTGCGTGACGCCGAACAAGGCCGACTTCGACAACCCGGCGACCAAGCCCTGGCTGGAGAAGTTCTATAGCGTCAACGAGGACTGGGTGGCAGAGGACCGGCGCAAGCTGCTGGCCTTTGCCCGGGATCTGCTGAACTCCGACTACGCCGGACACCGGCTGACCTTCCAGCTGTTCGCCCAGTCGCCGCCCTTCAATCACCTGGCGGCGGTCTATCGCAGCTTCGACTGGGACGGCCCCCTGGCCTTCGCCAAGGACTCCGCTGGCTTGTCCGACCGCGTTCTGGGTGCCAAGAAAGTCCCTGGAACGCAGAGCGCCGCCGAGTAAGTAGCCAGGTGGGCCGATGCGATCGGAGCGAAGGGCCGATCGGAGCGAAAGATGGACAGGCAAGGGGACATGGGACTGCCCGAACAGAACCAAGCCGAGGCCAAGGAGGCCGATCCGGATCTGCGGCGCCGCTTCCTGGAGGGCATGAGCCGGGTCGCCACGACGGTCAGCGTTGTCACCACCGACGGGCCCGGCGGCCGGGCCGGCGTGACGGTCTCCGCCATGTCCTCGGTCTCGGCCGACGGACCGCAGCCAGTGCTGCTGGTCTGCGTCCATCGCGACAGCCCGGCCGCCGCCGCGATCCGGACCAACGGCGTCTTCTGCGTCAACCTACTGCGGGACGAGCAGGCCGGCGTCTCCGACGTCTTCGCGGGACGGATCAAGACGGTCGACGGCGACAAGTTCTCCTGTGCGCTCTGGACGACGCTCGCGACCGGTGCGCCGCTGGCCGAGGACCGTCTGGTCGCCTTCGACTGCCGATTGCTGCAGGAACAGGCGGTCGGGACCCATCACGTCTTCTTTGGCGCGGTCCAGGCCGTGGCGCCGGCGCCCGGCGAGGCGGCGGGCGAGGCACCCGGACGAGCGCTGCTCTACGCCGACCGGGCCTACGGCACCCCGGCCCGGCTGGAGGGCGGACAGGCGGCCCCGGCCCACCGCCGCCTGCGCCCCTTCAACACGCGCGACACCTACCCGGATCAGAAGCTCGACAACGATCTCAGCCAGCTGGTCGCGGCACGCGGCACGACGCTGTTTCTGCGCGGCCAGGTCGGCCAGGGGCTGGAGGACAGCACTTCGGTCGCGGTCGGCGATCCGGCCGGGCAGGCGGAGCAGGCCATGGCCAACATCGCCCAGCTTCTGCGCGAGGCCGGCAGCGACCTGAGCCATGTCTGCAAGATCGTCATCTATCTGACCGACCCGCGCTATCGCGAGCCGGTCTACCAGGTGGTCGGCAGTTGGCTGCGCGGCGTCTATCCCGTCTCCACCGGTCTGGTGGTGCAGGCCCTGGCGCGGCCCGAGTGGCTGGTCGAGATCGACGTGACCGCCGTTATCCCGGAGGGCAGCGGGGACGGCGCACCGGCGGAGACGCCGTGACCTTCTCGATTGCCGCGCGCTGTTCGGCGACGGGCCAGCTCGGTCTGGCGGTCAGCTCGTCCTCGCCCGCCGTCGCGGCGCGCTGCGCCCATGCCCGTGCCGGCGTCGGGGCCGTCGCCAGTCAGAACGTCACCGACCCGCGTCTCGGGCCGCGCGGGCTGGAGCTGATGGCGCTCGGCGCCTCGGCGCGGCAGGCCCGAGACGCGCTCGTCGCCTCCAGTCCGGGCATGGCGCATCGCCAGCTCACGCTGGTGGACGCCAAGGGCGGCACGGCCCACTGGTCCGGCGCTGAGACCCTAGGCCTCCATGCTGTCGCGGAGAGCGCGGGCGCCGTCTGCGCCGGCAACCTGCTGGCCAATGCCGAGGTGCCCGAGGCCATGCTCCAGGCCTTCGCCAAGGCCGCGCGCGATCCGTTGGGCGACCGGCTGATCGCCGCCCTGCAGGCCGGGCTGGAGGCGGGCGGAGAGGCCGGGCCGGTGCACTCCGCCGGCCTGCTGCTGGTGCGCGACGTGCCCTGGCCGGTCGCCGACCTGCGGATCGACTGGCAGGAGGAGGCGCCTATCGCCGCGCTGGCTTCGCTTTGGCGGCGCTACGAGCCGCAGTTGGAGGATTACGTGACGCGCGCGCTGGACCCTGCGGCGGCGCCGGGCTACGGCGTGCCGGGCGAAGGCTGAGCGGCCGCCGCGCGATGCGCTTCACCTTCCGCCAACTGGAGTACTTCGTCGCCGCCGGCGAGGCCGGCAGCATTCGCGGCGCGGCTGAGGCCGTATCCATCTCCCAACCCTCGATCTCGGCGGCCATCGCCCACCTGGAGCGCGAACTAGGGCTGCAGCTCTTCGTGCGGCACCATGCCCAGGGCCTGTCGCTGACGCCGGCCGGTCGGCGCCTGCTGCACGAGACGCGGCTGCTGCTGGACCGGGCCGAGGGGCTGCACGGCGTCGCCGCCGAACTGAAGGAGCAGTTGGGCGGTCGTCTGGCCCTCGGCTGCTTCGTCACCCTGGCGCCGATGATCCTGCCGGAGCTGATCCAGAGCTTCGCCGGAGAAGCGCCCGCCGCCGAGATCGCGCTGTTCGAGGCGGATCAGGAGCGTCTGGTCGCGGCCCTGCGGCGGGTCGAACTGGATCTGGCCTTGACCTACGATCTGCAGATTCCGGACGACCTGGTCTTCACGCCCCTGGCGGCCCTACCGCCGCACGTGCTGCTGCCGGCGGCGCATCCCCTGGCGGGGCGGGCGGAGGTGAGCCTGGCGGAGTTGGCTGAAGAGAAGCTGGTGCTGCTCGACCTGCCGCTGAGCCGCGAATACTTCCTTTCTCTCTTCCTGCGCGAGGGGCTGGAGCCGCAGATCGCCCAGCGTTCGGCCCAGCAGGAGGTGGTGCGCGGCCTGGTCGCCAACGGTTTCGGCTACAGCCTTGCCAACGCCCGGCCCCGCCTCGGCGCCGCGCCGGATGGCCGTCCGCTGGTGCGGCTGGCCCTGGCCGGCGACCCTCCGCCGCTGCGTCTCGGTCTGGCCCGGGCCGAAAGTCTGCAGCCCTCGCGCCTCTCGACCGCCTTCGCCGCGCACTGCCGCAAGACCATGGCCGAGGGCGGCATTCCGGGCATGGACCTGTCGTAGTTCCCGCAGTTCCCGGCGTTCAGACAATTGCCGGCTGCCGACGCACAGGGCTTTGCATCTTTAGAATGAGCTAAGTCAAAGCCGCTTCGGCGGGCGCGCGTCCAAACTGCGCCGTCGTATCGCGCAACCGGGCAGGATCCACGGACATGCTGAGTCTTCGTCTCGCCGTCGCCATGGCGCTGACCGCCGCCCTGCTGCTGGCCCTGGGGCCGCGTGTGGCGAAGGCCGACAGGCTGGAGAGCCTGGAGATCGCCGGCTGGGTCACCGCCGCGCACAGCTCTTTCGAGGGTGTCAGCCTGCTGCTTGAGTAGCGCTGCGCCGTTGCGCGCCGGCTGCCATCAGTACTGGAAGTTCAGCTTCCGGCTGACCAGCGGGATCGGGCTGGCGGGGTCCGCTTGCCCTTGGCTGGGTATCGCCTGGTTGCCTGTTACCGGCTGCGTAAGTGCCGGCTGTGCGAGTGTAGCCGGGGCAACCTGGGGCGGAGTCGGGACGGCGGGGGCCTGTGTCGAAGCGGGCGGCCTCGCCGGAAGGCTGGCCGCCGGTCGCACCGCCAGTTGTTGGCTTGGCGGCTGTTGGCCCGCCGACTGTTGACCTGCCGGCAGTTCGCCTTGCGGCAGCGCGCTTCGCTGCGGCGCAGCGGGCGCTTCCTCCGGCAAGTCCTCGCCCGGTGCGGGGGCGGCCGGGGGCGTCAGCATCAGGTCCTCGGGGCGCACGCCCCGGTCGCGCGGGACGTCGAAAGGGCCGCGGCCGCCGCGCACGTTGCGGATATCGTCGAACCAGGGCGGGATGTAGACCTGTCCCGCCACCAGGCGCGGTAGGCTCTCCTCCGGCTGCCGCGCTGGGGCGTCGGGCAGGACGATGCCGCGTCTTCCGCCCGGGCCACGCTCTCCGGCGGGGTCCAGGTAGAGGCCGGTCGCCGAGTCGATCTGAGGGGCCAGGATGGTGGCGCCGGCGGGCAGAGGCACGCGCGGCAGATTGCGGAGATCGACCCGTGGGGTCGAAACGGTCGAAGACTCCTGCTCCCGCTGGACGCGCTCGGCCGGCGTGCTGTGGAACTGCAACTCGCGGGAAACCAGCGGCAGTTGCTGTGCGGCGGTCGTCAGCGGTGTAAGCGCCAAGACCGAAAGCGCGCCGACGGCCAGAGCGGCGCGGCGGAGGGGCCGTCGAGGTTTCGAACGCTCGGTAGAGGGGTTCTTGTTCATCTCAGTCGCTTGTAGCAGAAAGATATCGCTTTGGGCGAGAGAGGAGGGCGGTATGAGCGAGATCGAGGCGGTACTGGACTTCTGGTTTTCGCCGGCCGCCGCGCCGAAGTGGTTCGTCAAAGATCCGGATTTCGACGCCGAGATGGCGCGCGTGCTCGGGCCTCTATTGGAGCGGGCGCGGGTTGGCGCCTTCGGTCACTGGCCGGCAACGGCGCGCGGCGCCCTGGCCCTGGTGCTGCTATTCGATCAGGCGCCCCGTAACCTCTTTCGGAACAGTCCCGAGGCCTTCGCCCTGGATACGCGCGCCCGGGCCCTGACCAAGCAAGCGGTGGCGGCCGGTCTGAACCGCGGTCTCGCTCAGGAGCAGCGGCTGTTTCTCTACATGCCGCTTCAGCACAGCGAGACCCTGGCCGACCAGCAGCGCTCCGTGGCGCTGTTCGGCCAATTGGACGAGGACCCCGAGTGGCTGGTCTATGCCGAGCGGCATCTCGAGATCGTCCAGCGCTTCGGCCGCTTCCCCCACCGCAACGCCGCCCTGGGCCGCGCGACGACGGCCGAGGAAGCCGAGTTCCTGACCGAGCCGAACTCGTCATTTTAGCGTTAACCGGCTCTCCGAAGCGTCAAGACGGCGGAAAGGGGATTTGTCAGTGGGCGAAAGGTTTGCTCTAACATCAGGGTAAATGACCGATACGACGGAGCGATCGACGCGCGATGCGTAACCTTACGACGGCCGCAGCCGTTCTGGCGGCATTGACACTGGCTGGCCCGGCCGCCGCCCTGACCGATGAGCAGGCCGAGGGGCTGTTCCTGCGGTATCAGAAGGCGATCGCCGCCGCCGAGTCCTGCTACGACGTCGCCTTCAGCCAGCCGCAGCACCAAGCGATGATGGACGTCGTCAACGCAGCGGTGGAAAACCGGATCGGCACCAAGCGCCTGCGTCTGGTGGTTGAGGCGGAAACCGAGGTGCGTGCGCTGCTGCCGAGCCAGAGCTGCCGGGGCGAGAAGATCGTGCCCCTTCTGGACCTCTTCGAAAGCGAGTTGAGACCGGCGCTGGCGGGCGTAGAGGGTTAAGGCTGCACCCAATTCGATGTCAGCATGCCGGCATCGTCCCAGGCGAAGCGGGCGCTGCAGTGGCCCTGATGGCTCAGGTAGAGCCAGTCGAGCCGGCGGATCTCGCACAGGACGACGGCGAAGTTCCGAAGTCCGGCTTCGCTCTCTTCGCGCGTCGGGCTTCGGTCGGCGACGGCGGCGGGCAGGCCCGAGGTCGGCATTTCGCTCAGACTGCCGGGCGCCCTTCGCGCCAGATAGCAGCGGCGACTGAAGAGCCGCGTGCCCTGCCAGGCGGCCGTTGCGGGTTCGCTGTCCTGCCCATGGATCGTCGCGAGCGCCTGGACCCGGACCTGGGTCTTCTCGGCCACGTCGTAGAACAGGAAGCTGACGCGCGGCTGCGCCTCGATCTGCCGGACCTTCGCGCTGCGCGCGTCGCTGTGGAAGCGGAGCAGGCGGTGCCGGCTGTCGAAGCCGCGCAATATCACGCTGCGCGCATCCGGGCCCTCGTCCGGCGTGGAAGTGCCCAGAACCGGGTTGTGGAAGCCGTGCCTGCGGTCGCCCACACCGCGCTGCAACAGGTGCCAGCAGTTCTCGAGAACGGTGGCCAGATCCGGCTCTTCGTCCGGGTGACTGATGTGCACCAAGGTCATTCTTCGCGCCCCCGGGCGAGCCTGTCCCGCTCGCTGCCTCGATGTTGGAGCTGAGCGGGAGGAGACGGACGGGACCCGGCCGGGGTCCTTCAGTTTAGCAGATAGGCAGGAGGTCAGGGGGTTTCCAGAGACCGGCCTGGCGGTGGCATAGTCGCAGCCCATGACGGCACCCCCGACCGCACCCCCGACCGGAACGCCACTGCGGCTTGCGACCTTCAACCTGGAGAGCCTCGGAGACGGCGATCGCGGTGGCCCACCGCTGGCCCCCAGGTTGGCAGCGCTGCGCCCGCTGCTAATGGCCCTGGAGGCTCAGGTTCTCTGTCTTCAGGAGGTCAACGCGGCCGCCGCTAGAAAGAAAGCGCCGCGCCGGCCGGCGGGTCTGGAGGCCCTGGTCGCCGGCACGCCCTACGCCGAGGCCGCGCGCTGTCTGTCCCTCGGCGTGACCGGAACGCATCTGGCCGACCGCCACAACCTTGCGATCCTGAGCCGCCTGCCGCTGCGAAGCTGGCAGTCCCTCTACCACGACTTCGTCCGGCCGCTCGATTTACCGCTGGTCGGACAAGCGGGCGCGCGGGTGACACGCAGCTTCGACCGACCGTTGTTGTCGGCCGAACTGGAGCTGTCGGACGGGCGTCTGCTGCATGTCGTCAACCTGCATCTGCGTGCGCCTCTGGCCGCTGCCTTTCCCGAGGGTAAGGCAGCGGGCGCCTGGCGCAGCACGGCGGCCTGGGCTGAGGGGCTGCATCATGCGTCTCTGCTGCGGAGCGCCCAGGCACTGGAGGCGCGGCTGCTGGTAGAGCGGATCTTCGATGGCGATCCCGAGGCGCTGATCGCCGTCTGCGGCGACTTCAATGCGGAAGGCGAAGCCGCGGCGCTGGAGATCCTGACCGCGCCGCCGGCCAAGACGGGGCTGGCCGACAGTGCCGGGCGCAGCCTGGTGACCCTCGACCCCGGCCTGGCGCCGGACCGCCGTTTTTCCCTGCGTCATGCCGGGCGGGCGCTGATGGTCGACCATATCCTGGTCAGTCCGGCCCTTTTTGCCGGCTATCGCGGTCTCGACAGCCTGAACGCCCACCTGATCGACGACTGCGCCCGCGCGGCTGGTGCCGAACGGGGATCTTTTCACGCACCCCTGGTCGCGGAGTTCGAACTATAAAGCTGCTCTAGGTCAGCGGTCGCCGCCCTCTCCGCTGCCGCCGTCACCTCCCTCCGCCCCGCCTTCGGGGCCGACTTCGCCGCCGCGCGGCGCCGTCGCGGCGGTGGGGCCGCCGTGGGGTGCCACGGCGTGGCCCGGCGCAGTGACGATGTGGAGATCGCGCTGCGGGAAGGGGATCGTGATCTTGTGTTCGCGGAAGACCCGGTCGACCGCGAAGTGCAGGTCGCTGCCGACCCTCAGATAGTAATCGGTGTCGCGCACGTAGGCCCTCAGCTCGAACTCCAGGGCGGAGTCGCCGAAGTTGCGGAAGAGGACGTAGGCGGCCGGCGTGTCCAGCACGTCGGGATGCTCCTGCGCGCAGGACAGCAGCAGGTCGTGGACCAGTTGCGTGTCGGAGCCGTAGGCGACCCCGACCTTGACGGTGGTACGCGCCACCCGGTTCTTGTGAGTCCAGTTGGTGACAGGCTGGGTGATCAGCTCGCTGTTGGGCAGGATGACGGAGGCGCGGTCGAAGGTCTCGATCTCGGTGGCCCGGACGGAGATGTGTTTGACCATGCCCTCGTGGCCGGCGGTGACGATCCAGTCGCCGACCTTGACCGGTCGCTCGATCAGCAGCAGCAGGCCGGAAACGAAGTTATTGACCACCTCGCGCAGGCCGAAGCCGATGCCGACCGACAGGGCGCCGGCGATGATGGCGATGTTGGAGAGGTCGAGTCCCAGGGCGGCAATGCCCAGCAGCAACGCCAGGATGACGCCGACATAGCCACTGGCGGCCACGATCGAGTGGCGTACGCCGACATCCAGTCGGGTCTGGGGCAGCAGCCGGTCGGACAACAGCCGCTTGACGACGCCCGTCGCCGCCAGGGCCAGCAGGAAGATGACCACGGCCAGGACGAAGTCGAGCGGTGAGATGGTCAGGCCGCCAATCTCGAAGCCCGTGACGATCTCACGGGTCCAGAGGTTCAACAGCGCGGAGGGCACACCCAGCAGGTTCAGCAGCAGGTAGAGGCTGCCGAGCACCAGTGCTGCATCGATCGCCAGCGAGATCCAGAAGAGCAGGACTCGGGCACCCTGTTCGCTGAGACCGCTGGAGCGCATGACCACTCCGGACCAACTGCCCTCCGGCGTCAGGAGCTGCTCCAGCCCTTCGCGCACAATGGCGCGCAGCAGCAGAAGTCCGCCCAGCAGTAGGGCGAAGAAGACCAGCCGCGACAGCAGGAAACCGCCCAGGAAGGCATAGCCGGCCAGTGCCGTCAGGGGAGCCGCAATCAGCAGCAGCCAGATCAGCAGACGGGCGGCGGGCCAGTAGCTGCTGCCGATGCCTTTCGCCTCCGGCCAGAAGCGTGAGGGCAACAGACCCATCAGGAGGATCGTTACAACGGTGATGGCGATCAGCAGGAACACCGAAACCAGGGCTTCGGGCCGTGGCGTCATGGTGATGTCGATGGTGGCCCAACCGAAAGAGAAAAGGGCGTTCACGGCGGCGAAGGCCGTGATGCCGTTGGCCAAGGCAACGGCCCCGTCAGGCGACGTCGGGACGATGCGCCAGGCCGGCAGCTTCGGCGAGAGAGCCGCCCGCGCCAGTCCCGCGACCAGCAGGAAAAAGGCCAGGATGCGCAGGCCTGCGGCGATCAGTTCGGCGAAGTCGCCGGTCAGCAGCCCCTGACCGATCAGGGCGCCCGCCAGGGCCGCCAGTGCCAGCAGCGGCAGCAGCGCGTCGGCGGCGCCGTCGACCACGACCGCCAGAAGCCGTCGGGCATAGGACGGATCGGAAATGGCCGAATCGCGACCGAAGCGGTCCTTCAGAAAGAGCCGCACCGGCCAGGCGAGAACGCCGGCGAGCAGGAAGGCCAACACCGCCAGGAAATAGGGACCGGGCTGACTCGTGATCGACGGTGCCTCGCCGTACCACTCCAACGGTGCGGCCAGCGCGCGGCCCAGTACCGTAACGGCCTGGCCGAAGGCATCCAGCCAAGTCTGCGGCTCCAGCGGGCTGGGGAAGAGGGTCAGAAGCTCGGCCGTCAGCTCCTCCTGCTGCGCTCGGCTGATGTCCCGCAGCAGGACGTTGGCTTGGGTTTCCGCAAGTTGCGCCTGGCGCAACCGGGCCTCGAAGACCGCGATCCTCTCCTGGATGTCCCGGCGCGCCTCGGTGATCTCCGGTCGCTCGTCCGGTTCGCCCTCCGCCGGTGGAGGGCCCAGGGCGTCGCGTTCCTGACCCAGCGGCGTCAGCTCTGCCAGCGCCCGGCGCTCCGCCGCGTCGGCTTCGCCGATCAGCCTGTTGAGATCGCCTTGCAGTTCGGCGATACGTGCCGGTGACGGCGCTGTGTCCGCCAACTCCTCGCGCACCGCCTCCAGGGTTTCCTGCCAGGATGCGCTGATTTCATCGAAGGAGCGGGTTTGCTCCTGCGCCGTGGCAGAGAACGGTAAAAGCAGGACGAAGACGGCAAGGGCGCAAAAGGCCAAGCGGGCAAACACAGTCCGGTCGCACCTCGATCGTGGGCGCCGACCACTCGGGTCGTCGGTTTTCCTGGCGCTGGTTAGCAGTCCAGGCACCGGCCGGACAAGCCCCGGACCGCCGAGTGTCAGGGCCTCTCCGGCCGATACCGAAGCTAAGAGGGCAAAGACGGCGAAAGAGGGGCGCGCATGGCGACGCCCGGCCTCAATGGTCTCGACCCTATTGAGCGGCTTGACTCAGCCGATCCCGACCGTGTGGGGCCCAGTAGTCGATGCGGGGACCGGCGGGTACGACGCCGGTCGGGTTCACGGTCTTGTGGCTGCCGTAGTAGTGCCGCTTGATGTGCGTGAAGTTCACCGTCTCCGCCACGCCCGGCATCTGGAACAGCTCGCGGGTGTAGGCCCAGAGGTTGGGGAAGTCGACCAGACGGTTCCGGTTGCACTTGAAGTGTCCGACGTAGACCGGGTCGAAGCGCACCAGGGTGGTGAAGAGCCGCCAGTCCGCCTCCGTCAGAGTCGCGCCGGCCAGATAGCGGCTTTCGCCGAGCCGGGCCTCCAGTTCGTCCAGGCAAGCGAAGAGGCTGTCGAAGGCGTCCTCGTAAGCGGTTTGTTCGGTGGCGAAGCCGGCCTTGTAGACGCCATTGTTGATCCGGTCGTAGACCTTGACGTTGACCGCGTCGATCTCGCCGCGCAGCGCTTCGGGATAGAAGTCCGGGGTCGCGGCGTCGCCGATCTCTCCAAAGGCGTCGTTGAGCATGCGGATGATCTCCGCCGACTCATTGCTCACGATGGTTTCGCGCTGCTTGTCCCAGAGGATGGGGACGGTGACTCTGCCGCTGTAGTCGGGCTTGGCCTTGGTGTAGAGCTGGTGGGCGTAGTCAGAACCGTAGAGCGGATCGCCCTCGGGGATGCCGGGGGGGATGTCGGGGGGGATGTCGGGGGAGATGTTCGGCGTGCGCTCGTCGCTGCGAGCGCTCTCCTGACTCGTCGGTCGAAACTCCCAACCGTTCTCGGCCATGTGGTAGTGCACCGTCGAGGTAGAGATCGCGGCCTCCAGCCCCTTCAGCTTGCGGAAGATCAGCGTCCGGTGCGCCCAGGGACAGGCGAGGCTGACGTAGAGATGGTAGCGCCCGGACTCGGCCTTGAAGCCCCCTTCGCCGCTGGGGCCTGCGCTGCCGTCGCGGGTGATCCAATTGCGGAAGGCGCTGTCCTGGCGCTGGAAGCGACCGCCGCTCGACTTGGTGTCGTACCATTTGTCGTGCCAAACGCCCTCGACCAACAGGCCCATGTCGCGTCTCCTTTCGTCTTGGCGGTTGTCGCTGACGCGCATGGGTCTCGACCGGTAGGTCGAGACCCATGCGCCTCAAGTTAGGCCGGAACCTCGGCGATCAGGATTTCGCTCTCGGCCTCGGCGGTCAGTTCGACCGCCTCCACGTCGGCCAGGGCGACGCCGTCCCGGGCCTTGGCGGAGAAGGAGGCGCCCTCGCCCTCCACCTTCACCTGCCCGACCGCCGGCACCAGGTAGGCGCTCTTGCCCGGCTGGGGCCGGTAGGTCACCGACTGTCCCGGCTTCAGGGTGGCGGCCAGGATGCGGGCATCCTGGTGGATCGGCAGCGGACCTTCGCCTGTGCCGTCCCGCTCGGCGTCGCCGGAAGCGAGCACCACCAGTTCGCCGCTGCGCTCGCCCTTGGGGAAGGCGCTGGCGGCCCAGCCCGGCGCGATGCCCGGTTCGGCGGTCTCGATCCAGATCTGGAAGATCTTGGTCTCCTCGCTTTCCACGTTCATCTCGGAATGCTGAATTCCGCTGCCGGCCCACATGACCTGGACGTCGCCGGCCTCGGTCCGGCCGGCGTTGCCCAGGTTGTCCTGGTGGGTGATCGCGCCCTCGCGCACGTAGGTGATGATCTCCATGTCGCGATGGCCATGGGGGGCGAAGCCGCGACGGGGTTCAATGGTGTCGTCGTTCCACACCAGCAGCTTGCCGAGGCCGCGCCGCGCCGGATCGTCGTAGCCGGCGAAGCTGAAGTGATAGCGGGCGCTCAGCCAGTCGTTCTCGAAACGCCCGAGGCTCTCGAAAGGACGATGCTCGATCATGGTCTTAACTCCCGTTCCGGGCGGCCCGAAGGCCGCCCTCGATTGCATGTCTTTTAGGCAATCAACTTCCTGGCGACGTCCGCCACGGTCCGGCCCTGGTAGCGGGCCAGCGCCAGCTCCGTGTCATTAGGCTGGCGCGAGCCGTCGGCTCCGGCGATGGTGGCCGCTCCGTAGGGGCTGCCGCCCTTCACCGCGGAGAGGTCCATCAGTTCGGACGCGCCGTAGTTCAGCGGCACGATCACCATTCCGTGGTGGGCCAGGGTGTTCCAGGTCGAGGTGATGGTGGTCTCGTTGCCGCCGCCGGTTCCGGTGGAGGCGAAGACGCTGCCGACCTTGCCGACCAGGGCACCCTTCATCCAAAGACCGCCGGTCTGGTCCCAGAAGTTCCGCATCTGGCTCGCCATGTTGCCGAAGCGGGTCGGGGTGCCGACGATCACGGCGTCGTAGTCCGCGAGTTCCGAGGGCTCGGCCAAGGGCGCTGCCTGATCCAGCTTCGCGCCGGCCTTCTCCGCCACCTCCGGCGGCATCAGTTCCGGGACCCGCTTGACGGTGACCTCGACGCCCTCGACGGAGCCGGCGCCTTCGGCGACCGCGCCCGCCAGGGTTTCGACATGGCCGTAGGTCGAATAATAGAGCACCAGTACCTTGGTCATCGCAGAAACTCCCTTGCCCGTCTTGTCGATAAAGGCCGTTGCCGGCCGCTTGACGAGAAAGGTGGTGCGTTGACCCATAGAAGTTAATAAGCTGAATTGTTAATTGATTGTTTCTTGAGGGAAACGCCAGTGAAGCTCGAAGACGTCACGGCCATGGTCGTTTTCGCCCGCGTCGTGGAGCTGGGCGGTTTTTCCGCGGCGGCGCAGGCGCTGGGCCTGTCGAAATCGGCGGTGTCCAAGCAGATCAGCAAGCTGGAGGACCGCCTCGGCACGCGCCTGCTCAACCGCACGACACGGCAGCTTTCCCTTACTGAGGCAGGCGCCGCCTTCTTCGAGCGCTGTCAGCGCGTCGAGGCCGAGGCTTTGGCGGCGGAGGAGGCGGTGACGCATTTGGCCGAGGCGCCGCGCGGTCTTCTGAAGGTCAACGCGGCCCTGTCCTTCGGTGCGCGTCACATCGCTCCGGCGCTGCCGGACCTGCTGACCCAATGCCCCGAACTCGAGGTCGATCTCTCGCTCAACGACCGCCCGGTGGATCTGGTGGAGGAGGGCTACGATCTGGCCGTTCGGATCGGCAAGCTGGGCGACTCGAGCCTCGTCGCGCGCCGCCTCGCCCCTTTGCGTCGGCTGGTGATCGCGTCGCCGGACTACCTGGCACGGCGCGGCCGGCCGGAGCATCCGAACGATCTGAAACAGCACGAGTGCCTGCTCTACGCCTATCAGACGGGCGGACAGACCTGGAGCTTCCGCCACGCCGCCGGTGATGACGAGCGGGACGTCAAGGTCCGCATCGCCGGACGGCTGCGGATCAACAACGGCGATGCCATTCTGAAGGCTTGCGCCGCCGGGCAAGGCATCGCTCTCCTGCCCAGCTTTATCTGCGGCGAAGCTACCGCCGAAGGTGCCGTCGAGCGCTTGCTGCCGGACTGGGAGGACGGTGTGGCGGGCGGCATCCATGCCGTCTTTCCGGCGAGCCGAAACCTCTCGCCCAAGGTGCGCGTCTTCATCGACTTCCTGTTGACGCGCTTCGGCAGCGAGCCCTATTGGGACGCCCCGGTGAAACGCCCCTAGTCGAAACGCCCCTAGTCGAAACGCCCGTAACGGTCCCGTCGACGGTCAGGCTGCCGAACTCCGCAGGCTGCGGTAGAGCTGTGTGCCTTCCTCGGCCAGAGTGTTGGCCGTCTGCACGGCCTCGGCGATCGAATCGAGGCTCGCGCTGGTCTCTTGGACAGCGCCGGCCGCCGACTGCATGTTTTCGGCGATTTCCCGGGTCGTCTCCGTCTGTTCCTCTACGGCGCTGGCCACGCCGGTCACGCTCTTTTCCACGGAGACGACGGCGTCCTTAATGCCGCCGAGCCGTTTCACGACGTCGTCGGCAATCCCCTGCATACCTGAGATTTCGGAGGAGACCTGCTCGGTGGCCTTCGCGACCTGGGTCGCCAGGACCTTGACCTCGGAGGCGACGACGGCGAAGCCCTTGCCGGCCTCGCCGGCGCGGGCGGACTCGATGGTCGCGTTCAGCGCCAGCATATTGATCTGCCCGGCGATCTCCTGAATCACCGAGACGATGCTGTTCATGGCATCGGCGGCGCCGACGAGCTGCTGCGTCGCCGTGTCGGCCTTCCCGGTCTCCTCCATTGCGGTGCCGACCTGGGTCGTGGAGAGGGTCATGCTTCGCGAAATCTCGGTGGCCGAGGTCTGGAACTGTCCGGCGGCGGCGGCCACCGACTGCACCACCTTCGCGGTTTCGTTGGAGGCCGCTGCGGCGGAGGTGGTCTGCTTGTTGGCCGTCGCGACGGCTTCCAGGATCTTGTCGAGATTGCCGTCGACCAGCTGTCCGACGCGCTCCGCCTCCTGACGGGCGAGGACGCGTTCGGTGATATCGGCGGCGTAGATCACGACCTTGAAGGGTCTGCCGTCGGGATCGCGGATCGCGTTGTAGGAGGCCTGCAGCCAGAGTTCGCGCCCGTCCTTGCCGATCCGCTTGGCCTCCGAAGCCCAGTGTTCGCCTCGCCCCAAACTCTCCCAGAGTTCACGGTAGTCCTGGCTTTCCGCCGTCGCCGGCTCGACGAGCAGGCTGTGGTTCCGGCCCGCGATTTCCTCCAGGCTATAGCCGAAGGCGTTCAGGAAATTCTCGTTGGCGTCCAGAATCGTACCGTCGAGCTGGAAGGAAGCCACGGCCTGGGACAGGTTGATGGCCTCGATTTGCCCACGGTAGTCGGCATTCTGCAGGGTTTGCGCCGTGACGTCGCTGGCGTGCTTGATGACCTTCACCACCCGCCCGCGCGCATCGACCACGGGGCTGTAGGTGGCCTGGATCCAGATCGGGCGGCCGCTCTTGGTCAGCCGCTTGAATACGCCGGACGGCAGTTCGCCGCGACGCAGGTCGGCCCAGAACTGCCGGTAAGCGTCGCTCCGCGCGAACTCGGGGTCGACGAAGATGCTGTGGTGCCGGCCCTGGATCTCCGCCAGGTCGTAGCCCATGGCGGCCAGGAAGTTCCGGTTAGCCGCGATGATCGTCCCGTCCGGTTCGAATTGAATAATGGCCTGAGAGCGGTCCAGTTCCGCCAGCATCGACTCCACTTCGAGGGCGGTGACCTTCAGGCGGCCTGCGTTGGCCCCGGATCTGTAAGCGCGACCCTTGCCGAGCAGGCGGCCGAGAGAAAAGTTGGCCATGAGCTGTGAGCTGTCCTTAGCTGGAAAACGGCCAGGTCGATCGCTGGCCTGTCAAGCAGTGTTGTGTCGACCGGTAAGGCGGAGGCGGGAAGCGGCAGCTGCAGTTTTAGCGATAACAGCAGCCGGACAATGCGTTTCAATGGTTGAAAGAGCGTAAAATTCTCCCGGGTTTTCGCTGGTCTAAAGTGCGAGTCACGCCCAAGGCGGGATCGCAGACCCGATCCCGCCCGCGGCAGCTGTCGCGCTCGATGGAAAAGGGGTGCGTTGGAAAAGGAGGGTGGTTGAGGAGCGGCCGTCGGGCGTTTGCTGGATCCCTGCTGCCGTAGCTAGGCCCGAACAGAGGTTCTAGCTATTCACCATATAAATATAGGAAGCAAACTATACCATGGATTGTATCCAATTTACCAGGGATTAATTTCAACATGGCAGGATCGGCTCCGGTCGTACGCAACCGGGAGGAGATCCATGCGTCGCATCTTGCTCGAAAGCGCCAAATTCCTGGCGTTCCTGTCGCTTGCCGCCGGTCTGCTGTCCGCGCCGCTTGCCGCCGAGGGACCGCGGGCGCGGATCAGCGAAGCGGACCTGGAGGATATGCGGAGCTGGATCGCCGTGCCGGTGACCTTCGCGACCCTGTCGGGATTGAACACGGAGCAGAGCGGGCTGTCCCAGGCGGATATCGATGCCCTGGACCAGGAATGGCGTGCCGAGCGCGAGCAAATCGGGAACCGGCCGCTCGTGGCCGAGCTGATGGCCCGGCCGCTTTCGAACTATCTCCTGCGCCGTCAGGCCATGGCCGGTGGTCTCTACACTGAAATTTTCGTGGTGACCAACCGCGGGCTGAATGCTGGCCAGAGTGCCGTGACCGGCGACTATTGGCAGGGTGACGAGGCGAAATTCACCAAGACCTTCGAGGTCGGCGCCGACGCCGTCTTCATCGACGAGGCCGAGCTGCACGAGGGCTCGGGCACCTGGCGCCAGCAGGTCAACTTCACCATTCCCGATCCCGAGACTGGCGCCCCGATGGGCGCGGTCACCATCGAGGTCAACCTGACCGAGTTGGCGCGCCGCCGCGCGCTCTGACCCCCAGCAGCATCCGCCGCCCCGGTTCGCGCCACTCCAACGAGCCGACCGCCGAGATACGGAGCCCTTCAAGATGACTTTTCTCGACAATCTGCCCATCGTGCGCAAGCTGACGCTGGCCTTCGCGGGCATGTTTCTGATCGGCGTGCTGGCGTCGGGCGTCGGCCTGCTCCAGATGTCCGAGATCCAGGAGAGCTCCCAGGCGACGCGCAAGACCATCGAAACGCGCGGCCACCTGGAGGACCTGCGCGAGGCCTTCATCGAACAGCAGGGGGCCATCCGCGCCCTCTTGCTAAGCGGCGAGCAAGCCTACGTCGCCGACTACGATGCCTCGGTCGAGCGCTACGGCCTGGCCTACGGCGTGGCACGGGAGTCCCTCGACGGTCAGACCGACATTCTGAAGCAAATGGCAAACCTCAATGGCGAGGTTACGGCCTGGCAGAACGACGTGGCTTCTCGGCAGATCCGTCTGATGCGGGAACCCTTGACCATCGACGAGGCGCGGGCGCTGGAGGCCTCCGGCCTTTCGGCGGCCGCCATGCAGCGCGTGCAGGCGATCTACCTGGACCTGCTGGAGGGCAAACGCATCGAGGTCGAAAGCCGTGCGGCGCGGGAAAAGGCTGCTTTTGCGACGGCTTTCGCCGTGCTGATCGCCGGTGCGGTTCTCTCGCTGGTGGCCGCCGTCGGTTTCGGCCTGTTGCTGGTGCGCAGCCTGTCGCGGCCGATCTCCGCCATGACCCAGGCGATGAGCCGCTTGGCGGATGGCGATACCTCCGTCCAGGTGCCCAGCGTCGGACGCGGCGACGAGGTCGGTGCGATGGCCGCCGCCGTGCAGGTCTTCAAGGACAATGCCATCCGCAACGCGGAACTGGCGGCAACTGCCGAGAAGGACGCGGCCGAGCGCGCGGCGCGCGCCGACCGTCTGAGCGAAGCGACCGAAGGCTTCAGCCGCGACATCGGCGCCGTGCTGGAGCAGGTGACCGGTGCCGCGCGCCAACTTCAGGGAACCAGCGGCAGTCTGACCGCGACGGCGCAGGAGACCAGCGAACGCGCCTCCAGCGTCGCCTCCTCGTCCGAACGGGCCAGCCAGAACGTCGAGACCGTCGCAGCGGCCTCGGAGGAGTTGGGGGCCTCGATCCAGGAGATCACGCGGCAGGTCAAGCAGCAGCGGGAGCTGGCCGGCGAGGCGGCGGAGGATGCCAAGGCGAGCGACGCCGAGGTGCGCCGTCTGGCCGAGAGCGCTCAGAAGATCGGCGAGGTGGTCGGGCTGATCACCGACATCGCCGAGCAGACCAACCTGCTGGCGCTGAACGCGACGATCGAGGCCGCGCGCGCGGGCGAGGCGGGCAAGGGCTTCGCCGTTGTGGCCAGCGAGGTCAAGAGCCTGGCCAGCCAGACCGCAAAGGCGACGGAGCAGATCTCCAAGGATATCGAGGCGATCCAGTCTCAGACCTCCGCCACCGTCAACTCCATCGACGTAATCGGTCAGCGCATCGGCTCGATCACGGAGATCGCGACCGCCGTGGCCACCGCCGTGGAGGAGCAGGCGGCCGCGACCCAGGAGATTTCGCGCAACGTGCAGTCCGCGGCCTCCGGCGCGCGCGACGTCAACGAGAACATCTCCGGGGTTACGGAGGCGGCCAGCGGGCTCGACCGCTCTTCCTCCGAACTGGCCGACGCCTCGCAGGTTCTGACCACCCAGTCGGAAGAGCTGCAGCGCTTCGTGACCCGCTTCGTCGAGGATGTGCGGGCGGCTTAGAGCGGATAGCGATCAGTTGGATTCGCTCTGCGAGTCCAACGATTGCGTTGAATCCGAGCTCGCCTCAGACGTTCAGAGCGCTTCGTGAAGGTCGCCTCCAGCGGGCGACCATGAGAGGGTGGCCGCGTTGCGAAGCCGGCTGTGCTTTTGCTTTGCCGGTTCCGCGCTTCGTGCTATCGAACTGATATGACTGTTCGTTCGTTCATCGCTGTCGAACGCTGCGCTCTCTTGCGCGGCGATCTGCGACGAGGGTGCGGCCGCCGACGCGCGGCCTGAGCCGGTCTCGCGCGCTTGCGCGAAGGGCGGCCTTGTCAGTCCCTTCGACCGCACCGCGAGAGTTCCGACCGATGACCTACGAAATTCAGCAGGCCAGCCCTTCAGACGACCCCCGGATCGAGGCCTTGCTCGACCGCACCTTCGGCTACGACCGCAAGCAGCGCACCTCCTACCGTTTGCGGGAGGGTATCGCGCCGCTGGCGTCCCTCTGTTTCGTCGCCCGTCACGCGGACGGCGGCTTGTTGGCCTCCATCCGCTACTGGCCGATCCGGATCGAGCGCAGCCCGGCGATCCTGCTCGGTCCCCTGGCTGTGGAGCCGGCCCTGCAGGGGCAGGGCTACGGCAAGGCCTTGGTGCGCCACAGCCTGAGTGAGGCCAAACGTCAAGGGCATGCCCTCTGCGTGGTGATCGGGGCGCCGGGCTACTACGAGCCCTTCGGCTTCGTCTCGGCACCGGCGGCCGGCCTGGTCATGCCCGGCCCGGTCGCGCCGGAACGCTTCCAGGTTCTGGCGCTACGTGCCGGCGCCCTGGCGGGCCTGCACGGCGTTGTCGGCCGGGCGGAGAGCGCTGAATCCGATGGTCTGAGCGCTGAGGGTGCCGATCTGGAGAGCGACCGAGCCCCCCGCAGAGCCTAATTCCCCCGTCCTGCTTCCTCGGGCCTAGTTCAAAACCACGATGCCGCCGTTCAACAGGGCGGCGTAGCCCAGCCAAAGCAGATAGGGCGCCAGCAGCCAGGCGGCCGGACGGCTGAGCCCGGCAAAGCTGCGGGCGGTCAGGGCGACCAGGGCGAAGAGCAGCAGGATCACAAGAAGGGCCGGCAAAGGCGCCTGGGCGCCGAAAAAGACGAAGGGCCAGGTGCAGTTGACCGCCAACTGGAGCCCCCAGAGCAGCAGAGGTCCGCGCGCCCTGGACGGCGTGCCGGCCGCGACGGCGGCTCGCCAAACCAACCAGGCGGCGACGGCCATCAGGACGAACAGCAGAGTCCAGGCGACCGGAAAGGCCCAGCCGGGCGGTTTGATCGCCAGTTGGGCCAGGCTGTCGTACCAATCCTGATTGGCCTGCGCGGGGAAGCGGCCGATCTGTCCGACCGCCAGGGTTAGTACCAGCAGACCGGCCAGAAGCAGCCAGTCGCCCCGGCTCCGTCGGTGGCTCGTCCTTTGAACGGCGCGGGAGTCCGTCACCGTCCCTCGCGTCGCCAGGCGAAGAGCAGGGCGCCCAGTGCCAGAGCCAGCGCGGCGATCCCCGGCAGCAGCGGACGCGTTTCGACGCCGGTGACCACGAAGGCGTTCTGGCCGACCACGCCGAACCAGTCGTTGCCGGCCCTGTCGCGGTCGGGCCGCACCTTACGAACAGCGATGTCGGGCGACTCCAGCAAGCTCCGGCTGCCCCCGCCGGTCGCTTCGATCAGGGGCGCCAGGATCTCGTCGGTGGCCCGCAGGTCGGCCATCTCTATGGGGTTGACCGGACCCGCCGCCGCCAGGGCGAGACGTTCGCCATCGCTGACGCGGTAGACGCCGGGCTGGTCGATCGGCAGGGCGGCGGCGGCGCGGCCGGGTCCGCTGGCCTGCAGCTCCAGTGTAACGGTCTCTCCATCCGGCAGGGTCACCTCGACGGAGGACCAGTCCTCCTCCAGGCTGCGCTGCTCGACCTCCAGCCGGTTGCCGTGGACGACGGCGCGCAGGTCCTCCTCCTCCAGATCCGGCTCCTTCATCAGCCAGTGGGCGACCCGCCGGGTCAGCTCGGCCTGGGGGCCGCCGCCTTCGAAGCCGCGCGACCAGAGCCAGATGTGATCGCTGGTCAGCTGGGCGACCCGACCCTCGCCGATGCGATCGAGGACCAGCAGCGGGCGTTCCTCCGCCCCGGTCATCAGGATCTCGCCGTCGCGGGCATCGGTGTCGACCTGGCGGAACCAGCGGCCCCAACTCGGCAAAGCCCCCTGGTCCGTCATGGAGGCACCGGGCGGCGGGGCGCCGGGCAGGGCCGAGGTAACCGGGTGTCGATGACCGAGGTCCGTCACCGCCGCGTGGAAGGGGCGCTCGACCACTTCGCCGGTCGGCGTGGCCGGCAGCACGCGGCCTAGCGGCGTGCGGTAGAGAGACAGCGGCGTCGCGAAGGCCGGACCGACCGCCTCGAAGAGCGCGCCGCCCTCCTCGACGTAGCGGGCGATGTTCTCCAGGTAGAGGTTCGGCAGCACCCCGCGACGGCGATAGCGGTCGAAGATCACGAGATCGAATTCGTCGAGCTTAACCTCGAACAGCTCGCGGGTCGGGAAGGCGATCAGCGAAAGCTCGTGGATGGGCGTGCCGTCCTGCTTCTCCGGCGGGCGCAGGATGGTGAAGTGCACTAGGTCGACGCTGGGGTCGGACTTGAGGATGTTCCGCCAGGCGCGCTCTCCGACGTGGGGTTCGCCCGAGACCAGCAAGACGCGCAGACGGTCACGCACGCCGTTCACCACGACGGCAGCGGTGTTGTTGCGCAGGGTCAGCTCGTCCGGGCCGGCCTCCGCCTCGATCTCGATGACCGTGGCGCCGCGCCGCTCCACCTCGAAGCTGTACTGCACCTCGCGGCCGAGCGGCACGCGCAGCAGCTCTGGCTCGGCGCCGTCGCGCACGATCCGCAGGTTCGCCTGCCCGGCCGCGGCGGCGGCCCCCGCCGGTTCCGGCAGGTCGTCGACGCGAAGTGTCAGGGAGAGTTCGCGCCCGACGATGCCGTAGCCCGGCACGTTGGTCAGGGTCAGGCGCCGGTCGCGCTCGTCGTCCCGGCCGCTACGCAGGAGGTGAACCGGAGCGTCCAGCGCGAACTGCTCCAGGCTCTCCGGCACGTCGTGAACCTGCCCGTCGCTGATCAGGAAGACGGCGCCGACGCGGCTTTGCGCCACTTCGGAGAGGGCCTGATCGACGGTGGCGAAGAGGTTGGTGCCGCCGTTCACGCTGCCCGGACCGCCGCTACCGCCAGGGCCGCCGCTGGGGCTGCTCTCGTTGCCACCCAGGCTGCCCCCCAGGCTCCCGCCCTCGGCCCGTACCACGCGGACCTCGGTGTCGGGCAGGGCCTCCAGCGCCTCGGTCAGGGCCGCAAGGGCGGCGGCCTGCTGCTCGGGACGAGGGGCGATCTCCGTGCTCGGGCTCTCGTCGAGCACCACCAGGGCGACGTCCTCTAGAGGGTCGCGTTCTTCCGACACAGCCGAGGGGTTGGCGAGCGCGAGCAGTAGGGTGGCTGCGAAGAGTCCGCGCAAGAGGCCGCCCCGTGCCCGCTGCCAAAGGGTCGCGCCGCAGATCGCGGCGGTCGCGAGGGCCAGGGTCAGCAGGGCGGGCCAGGGGATCAGGGGGTCCCAGGCGACGGTGAGATGATCCAGCATGACCCGGTCCTCCCCCTACTGTCCCAGCCGTTCCAGTATGTAGGGCACATGCACCTGGTCGGCCTTGTAGTTGCCGGTGAGCGCGTACATCACGAGGTTCACGCCGAAGCGGTAGGCCATCTCGCGCTGGCGCTCGCCGCCGGGCACGGCCGCTGCCATCGGGCGCCCCAGGTCGTCGATTGCCCAGGCGCCGGCCCAGTCGTTCGAGCCGATCACGACCGAGGCAACGCCGTCGTTGTCCGCCTCGTCGGGGTTCTCCACCCAGAGCGTTCCGCCGTCGTAGCGGCCGGGGAAATCCTGCAGCAGGTAGAAGGCCTTGGTCAGCACGTGCTCCGGCGGAACCGGCACCAGCGGCGGAACCTGGATGCCGTCGGTCAGACGCTGCAGCGCCTGACCGTTGCGGCTGGAGGCGCCGAACAGACGGTTGCCGACGGCCGGTTCGCGCAGATCAATCAGCAGCGTGCCGCCGTTGACGAGATAGTCGTTCAGGGCCTGCCGGGCGGCGGAGTCCAGGGCGGTCTGTTCTGGCGTGATCGGCCAGTAGAGCAGCGGGAAGAAGGCCAGCTCGTCGCGGCCCAGCTCGACGGCCATGGGGTCGGCCGGCTCGACCGCCGTCCGCCGCAGCAACAGGCGCGACAGCCCGGACAGGCCGGCGCGGCTAAGATCATCGACCTGGGGCACGCCCGTGACGACGTAGGCCAGGCGCGTGTCGAGCGTCGCGGCCATGATCCGACGCAGGTCGTCGTCGGACCCGGTTGTCTGGGACTGTGCGTCGGCGGCGGACGGCAGAAGCAGCAATCCCGCGAGCAACAGAACGACTGCTGCGCCGCCGCCGCCCCTGGCCGCCTGGCGCAGGCTGCCGGGCCGCAGGCTGAGATGGCCGCGCAGCGCGAGGGCGATCAGGGCATCCAGCAGGGCCACCACCAGTGCCGCTGTCAGCAGCCAGGGCAGCAGGTCGCGTTCGTCGCCACCGCTGTAGACGCGGGCCTCCACCGCGCCCGGTAGGGCACCGATCGGGGTGAGCAGCGGATCGGCGGCCACCAAGTTGTGGGCGCGCCGCCCCGCCTCGGTGCCGTAGATGCCGGGCGGATGGCGCGGGCCGATCTCGCCCGCCTCGATGGCCTGCGCCGTCAGGGCCAGAGCGGTGGCCGGCGGCGTGCCCAGCCGGCCGAAGCCGTCGAGGGTCGAGAGCGGCGGCAAGCTGGCTTCGCTAGCGCCGCTGACGCCCTGGCTGATCGCCACGATGCGCCGCAGCATCTCGACGAAGAGGCCGGAGAGCGGCAGGTCGGACCACTCGGTGTTGGCGGTGGTATGGACCAGGGTCACCCAGCCCTCGCCGCGCGGCTCTGCGGTCACCAGCGGCGTGCCGTCGGTTAGCTGCGCCCAGGTCTTCTGCGGCAGGTCCAGGGCCGGTTCGGCGAGCACCTGGCGAGACACCGCGACGTCCTGGGGCAGCATCAGCCCGGCGAAGGGCGAGTCGGGAGAAAAGGGGGCCAGTTCGGCCGGATCGCTCCAGGTCAGCGCGCCGCCCATGACGCGGCCGCCCCGGCGCAGCTCGACCGGCAGCAGCCCGTCGTCGCCTTCGGCCAGTCGCGGGCCCGCGAAGCGCAGCAACAGGCCGCCCTCCTGCACCCAGGCTTCCAGCGCCGTCGCCTGTTCGGGCGGCAAGGGGCCGAGGTCGGGCATGGCGATCACGGCGACGCCGCGATCCATCAACTGGCGGACGTCGCCGCGGCTGATCTCGGTGAAAGGTGCCAGCGCGCGCTCCAGGAAGTAGAGCTCGCTCAACAGCGGCTGCGCCGCGTCGAGCGGACCGGCGGAGACCAGTCCGACCGGCCGGCGGCGCCAGCGTTCGTCGAGGAACAGAACGGCCCCGGCACCGGCCTCGCCCTCGATGTCCAGGCGGGTGATGCGATTACGCAGCTCGATCGGCAGCGTCAGAGCCTGAGCCGTTTCGGCGGCGCCGGGTTCGAATTCCAGAAGCTGTTGGGCGATCACCCGGCCGCGGTCGTCGCTAGCGCGGACCGTCAGGCTGTCCGGAGTCTCGGCCTGGGTCCGGCGGGCGCGCAGGATCAGCGCGGCCGTGTCGATTTCCGGCGGCAGAAGCAGACGAGGCAGGTCGCCCGGCCCCTCGCGGTAGATCTCGACGCGCCCGAGGTCCAGGAGCGTCTGGGCGAACTCCGCCGCCTCAGGGGCCGCGCCGCCCTCCAGTGCGTCCTCCAATCCGTCGGACAGCCAGACGACGGTCGCCGCCTCGTCGAGGTCCAGGGCGCGCAGTCGTTCGGCGGTCGCCGGCCGGTCGACCGGCCAGGGCCTCGGTTGCAGGCTGAGCGCGAGACGGCGCGCCTCGGCCGCTGGCAGGGCCGACAACCGCGTTTCCGCGCTCTCCCGCCCGTCGGGCGCCGTGGCCGCCAGGATCACGCTGCGCCGGTCGCGCTCCGCCTGATCCAGCAGATCGCCGAGTAGCCGCTCGCGCGCGGCCCAGTTGGCAGCCGCGGCCCAGCCGTTGTCGACCACCACCACGACCGGTCCGCTGCCGGCGAGCTGGGCGTTGGGGTTGAGAATCGGACGGGCCAGACCGACGATTACCAGCGCCGCGAGCAGCATGCGCAGGGCGATCAGCCACCAGGGCGTACGTGCCGGTGTCTCCTCTGGCGGCTGCAGGCCGAACAGCAGGCGGATTGCGGGAAAACTGAGACGCTTGGGCGCGGGGGGCGTGACGCGCAGCAGCCACCAGAGGACCGGCAAGCCGGCCAGCGCGAACAGCAGCCAGGGATTGACGAAGCCGAGCGGTCCCAGGGTCAGCATAGCGTCAGCGCCTCCCGGTCTGCACGGCGAGGGCCTGGTACAGGCCGAGCAGCGCCGACTGCGGTGTGGAGTCCGTATGGTGCAGACCGGCCGTCCAGCCTGCCTGCCTGGCGATCTCGACCAGGCCGTCGCGCTGCTGCGTCAGACGTTCCAGATAGGCCCCGCGCACCGTCTCGACTCGGCTGAGGAGCCAAGGGTCCTCGCCCTCCAGTCCCTCGAAACGGACCCGACCGCGAAACGGCAGGCCCTCCTCCGCCGGGTCGAGGATCTGCAGGATATGGCCGCGCAGACCGCGTTCGGCGAAGTAGCGCACCCGTGCCTCGATGATCTCCAGCGGCTGCAGGAAATCGCCGAACCAGACGACCTGACCGAAACGGGGCAAGTCCTGACGCGGCGCCAAGGCGTCCTCGTCGGCCAGAAGCACGGACTCGCTGCCGCGTTCCAGCTCCAGCGCCAGGCGTGTCAGCGTGGCCCGGCTGGCGTCGGGCCGCCGGCCTGTGCCGGCCAGCGAGACCCGTTCGCCGGCCTGGATCGCCAGCACCGCAAGTCCGAGCAGCAGCAGATCGGCGCGTGCCCGTTTGGTTTCGAGGGCGCGGTCGGACGACCAGTCCATGGAGGGCGAGGTATCGCGCCAGAGCCAGACCGACTGGGCCGCCTCCCACTCCGTTTGACGAACGAAGACCCGGTCTGATTTGGCCGTTTGCCGCCAGTCGATGGTCTGAGGTGTGTCGCCCAGTTCATAGGGCCGGAACTGCCAGAAGGTTTCGCCCTGACCGACCCGCCGGCGCCCGTGCACACCCTGAGCCACGGTGGAGGCCACCCGTTCCGCTGCGATCAGCAGCGGCGGGAGGCCGGCGGCCAGGGCCTCGCCGCGTTGTTGCAGGGGAAGGTCCGGGCTCACCGCCATCGCCGGCTAGCTCTCGTGGCCCAGGCGGGTGCTCTGTCGCGGCGCGCTCAACGATAGGGCTCGCACAGCAGCCCGATGATGTCGTCGATCATCACGCCGTCGGCGCGGGCAGCGAAGCTGAGAGCCATGCGGTGGCGCAGCACGGGGCCCGCCATGGCCAGGACGTCGTCCATGGAGGGGGCGAAGCGGCCGTCCAGGACGGCGCGGGCGCGGATCGCCAGCATCAGCGCCTGGCTGGCACGTGGACCGGGCCCCCAGGCGACCTGCGCCTTGACCTCGTCGCGAGCCGTCTCCGTCGGACGCCCGGAGCGGACGATATTCAGGATCGCCTCGACGATCTTCTCACCGACCGGCACCCGGCGCACCAAAGTCTGAGCCACCATCAGCTCCTCGGGCGACATGACCTGCCGGGCCTCCGCGCCGCGCGTTCCGGTGGTCGCCAGCAGCATCTGCCGCTCGGCCTCCAGGTCCGGGTAACCGACTTCGATCTCTACGAAGAAACGGTCGAGCTGTGCCTCCGGCAGGGGATAGGTGCCCTCCTGCTCCAGCGGGTTCTGGGTGGCCAGCACGTGGAAGGGATTCGGCAGTTCGTGGGGCGAGCCGGCAACGGTCACCCGATGTTCCTGCATGGCCTGCAGCAACGCCGACTGGGTGCGCGGGCTGGCGCGGTTGATCTCGTCGGCCATCAGCAACTGGGCGAAGACCGGACCCTCGATGAAACGGAAGCTGCGCCGCCCGCTCTCGCCTTCTTCCAGAACCTCGGAGCCGAGAATATCGGCCGGCATGAGGTCCGGCGTGCACTGAACCCGGCGATCCTCAAGCCCGAAGACCGTGCCCAGCGTTTCGACCAGGCGGGTCTTGGCTAGGCCCGGCACGCCGACCAACAGGGTGTGGCCGCCGGCGAGCAGGGTGATCAGCGTGTTGTCCACCACCTGCTGCTGACCGAAGATCACTTGGCCGATGCCTTCGCGCACGGCGGCGAGGCGGTTGCCCAGGCGCTCGATCTCGCCGGCCAGGCGGTCGGCTTCGGCGGTCGGCGAGTCGGTCTGCGTGGCGGTCATCTGCGGCTTGGCCTCCCTGCCGGTCCGGCGCTGCACCCCTGCTCGCGCCACGTGATAGAGTCCCCGGTACGCGCGTCGCCGGATCAGGGTGACGCGAAAGCACGTTCAAAGCTAGACCCCTGGCACAGCTCGGCCCCAGGCAAAGCTAAACGTCTGAGCTGGGCCGCGACGGCAGCTCGAACCACGAAAGGGTCTAGAGCCCGACTATGGCAAAGATAGGGAGCCGAGTGATGGACGGACAGCCCGACAGCCCGTCTTTCGGTGACACGAAGTCGCGAGGCGGTGCCAAGGCGGCAACCGGCGGCGCCCACGACGCCGCTTCGAAAGACGCCGGGTCCGAAGCGAAGTCGGGCCCGGACTGGCCGACCTGCGGCGATTTCGACATGAAGATCGCCCGCGACGGAACCTGGAGCTACCGGGGCAGCCCGATCGGGCGGAAGCGGCTGGTTAAGCTCTTCTCCACCGTGCTGCGGCGCGAGGCCGACGGCGAGTACTGGCTGGTAACGCCGGTCGAGCGTGGGCGCATTGAGGTCGAGGACGTGCCCTTCATCGCGGAGGAACTGCGCGAAAGCGGGGCCGGCGCTGAGATGGTGCTTGCCTTCCGCACCAACCTGGACGACTGGGTCGAGGCCGATACCGCGCATCCGCTACGGGTCCTGCACGACGCTGACAGCGGTGAGCCGGCGCCCTATATCCTGGTGCGGGACGGCCTGGAGGCGCGCCTGGCACGCGCCGTCTTCTATCATCTGGTGGAGCTGGCGGTGCCCCAACGAGACGAAGAGGGACGAGAACGCCTCGGCGTATGGAGCAAGGGCAGTTTCTTTCCGCTGGACCCTCCGTCCGGCAGCTGACCGGCGAGGCTGTTGAGCGCCGGTTGCGCGCCGCCGCGCCCGGACGCCGGTCGGCCCTGACGCCGCAGCCGGAGGGCACGCGCGGGGACCACGAGCTGAATCCCGACCTCTACGACCCGGAGCAGACGATGAAAGCGGCGGCCGTTCTGGTGCCGCTGGTCGAGAGCGACGCGGGCCTCAGCGTGCTGCTGACGCGACGCACCGCCCATCTGCGCGATCACGCCGGCCAGATCGCCTTTCCCGGCGGCCGCCTGGAGCCGCAGGACGCCGATGCGCTGGCCTGCGCGCTGCGCGAGAGCGAGGAGGAGGTCGGCCTGCGGCGCGATCTGGTGACGCCGATCGGCCAGCTCGACGTCTACGTCACGCGCACCGGGTTCGAGGTCACGCCCATCGTCGGGCGGATCGCGGCGCCGCTCGATCTGACGCCCGACCCCTTCGAGGTGGCCGAGGCCTTCGAGGTGCCGCTGGCCTTCTTCCTCGACCCGGCGAATCGTGAGATCCAAAGCCGCGACTATCGGGGCAAGACCCGCCACTTCTACGTCTATCCCTACCGGGACTACTACATCTGGGGCGCGACGGCGGGCATGCTGAACAACCTGGTCGAGGTCATGGGGACATGAGCCGCGACAGGAAAGCCATACACGGCAGTAGTCTTAGGCGAGAGAGGGAGCCATTCGGCGGATGACCGCATGTTGAAAAAACTGATCACCATCGTCTTGCCCTTCCTGCTCCCCTTTCTGCTTTACGCCATCTACGCCGGAATGCAGCGGCTGTCGCGGCGGCAGGAGGCCGAGTCCGGCCGGGCCCCGACCTGGAGCGGCGCGACCGTCGGCTGGCTGTCCCTGGCCGGGGCGCTGATGGTTGCCGCCACGCTGATCACCTTCCGCTTCGTCGGCTCTCCGGCTTTCTTGGAGCCTGCGCCTGCGGCGTTGCAGGCGCCGCCGACCTCCTTTCCGTCCGAGGCCCGCTGATTCCCTACTTCGGCTGACTTCCTACTTCGGCGGAGTCATGGAGACGCCGCGCCCCGCCTCAGTCGGACGCGGGAGATCCTTGTGGGCCTGCCAGATCGCCTCGACCCGTGCGGCCACCTCCGGCGCCATCGGCGCGGCGCGGCGGGTCTTGAGGTCCACGTGCAGGCTCATCCATTCGACCGTGGCGGCCAGGAAGCCCTCTTCCGCGTGGTACATGCGCAGGAAGATGTTGAGCTTCTTCGGATCCCAGCCGAGCAACTGCAGCGTCACCACGATCGGCGCGTCGGGCAGCAACTCCCGCTGGTAGGTCACATGGGCCTCGACCGAGAAGATCGTGCCGCCGCTGCTTTGCCGGTAGGCGGCGTCGATGCCGATCCTGTCCATGAAGAGGTCGAAGGCCTGATCGAAGGCCACGACGTAGTAGCCGACGTTCATATGACCGTTGTAGTCGAGCCACTGCGGCTGGACGGAAGTGCGCTGCAGCTCGAGGGCCGCGTCGAAGGGCATGGTGGGGTCTCCGGTCGGATGGTTTGAAAAACAGAGGTGTCTCGCTAAGCGGGTTGCCGCGCTTATAGCAGATGCCTTCCAGCCGTGACTCCAGCGACGCATCGCTCAGGCAGCGGCGATCACTTCGATCTCCACAAGCCAGTCGTCCTCCAGCGTTTGCACCACGATGGCAGTGGTGGGAACACGGCGGCCGTCGAGCGCCTGCAGCCGGGCGGCCTGGTTCGCCTTGCCGAAGGCGGCGTCCCGCAGGTAGCTGGTCAGGCGCACGATGTTGGCGGTCGTCATGTCGGCCTCGGCCAGGATACGGCGGAGGTTCGACCAGATCAGCGCGAGCTGGGCGTCCAACCCCTCGGGCGCCTTGCCCTGCGCGTCGAGCCCCATGGTGCCGCTGACGAAGAGCAGACGGTTCGCGCCCCGAACCTCCAGAGCGTGCAGGTAGTCGTCGGCGCGATAGATGCCGTCCGTCGGGTTTCTCGGTGTCAATTGCATGATGAAGATCCTTTCGTCATTTTTCGATAACTCTGCCGAACTGTCTGGCAAAAGGCTGTTTTCGATTGATGGAAGAAGAAACAGAAGATCTTCGGCCGAAGGTAGGGGCGGCGCGGCCCCTGGATGCATTCGACCGAAGGATTTTAGCCGCGCTGACGGAGGACGCGCGCCTGACCTACGCCGACATCGGCCGGCGCGCGGGGCTTTCGGCGCCGGCGGTGCACGAGCGCGTCAAGCGCCTGAAGGCCTCCGGCGCTCTGGCCGGTACCACGACCCGGATCGACGGCCCTGCGGTCGGCAAACCCTTCCTCGCGTTCGTTCACGTCGATGCGGACGGCTGGGGCAAGAGCCAGCGCATGATGAGGCTGACGCGCTTCCCCGAGGTCGAGGAGATGCATTCGGTCGCGGGCGATACCTGCGTCATCCTGAAGGTGCGCACGGCCAGCGCCCACGCCCTGGAGGCCTTTCTCTCGCAGCTTTACCTCTTGCCGGGTGTGCGGGGCACGCGGAGCTTCGTCGTTCTCTCGACCTACCTGGAGCGCCCGGTCCAGGCGGAAGTCACCTCGGCCTGGCCGGACATCCCTCTGCCGCCGGAGTGACTCGACGTCGGGTCGCGGTTCCCGGTCTCATCTGCCGAGCGGGCCTGCGACGATCCTGCTAAAGGTGTTTGCCGAAGAAGGCCAGCGCGAGACGGTTGAAGGCCGCCGGATTGTCCAGGTTCGCGGCATGACCGGCCTCCGGAACGACGGCCAGTTCGCTCGTTTCAGTCTCTGCGTGCCAGACTGCCGCCGCTTTCGGAATAAGGTCGAGCCGATCTCGATCGCCGTAGCAGATCAAGATCGGGTGCGAGATGGCGTCGTCGCCCTCTTCCCGATGGACTGTAAGGGCTACGGCCTTGGCGATCGCCCGGACGTCCTTAGCGGTCAGCGGTGCCGCCATCTTCACGAGCTTGGCTTGTGCCTGCTTCGTGAATGCCGACCTCTCCATCGCTTGTCGCTTGAACAGACCGGTTGGCATGACGGCGACGATCGGCGGCATGACCCGGAGCAGGAAACGTTCCAGAGGGGACAGCGAGATCTTGCTGCTGGTACAGCCCAGCAGGATCGCTGCGCTTACCCGTTCGGGGGCCTTGAAGATCATCTCTTGGCTGACGTAGCCGCCCATCGACTGTCCGAGCAGAGCCACTTTCCCCTCGCCCAGGTAATCGAGCAGGCCGATCAGGTCGTCGGCAGCCTGGCGCGGGGTGAAGGGGCGTCCACAGGGCCGCGAACGGCCATGGCCACGCGGGTCCCAGGCGAGCAAACGGTAGGTTTCCGACAGAGCGAAGACTTGGTCTTCGAACAGCGAGTGATCGGTGAAGGCGCCGGGCGACAAGACGATCAGCGGCGCTCCTTCGGGGCCCGCCGTCCAGAAATGGATGTGGCAGTCGCCGGCGTCGTAGAGCCCATGGTTCATGAACGACCCTTTAGAGCAAGATCGCCTCGGGTGGAATTGGTGAGGCAGCTTCCACCCAAGGCATAAAGCCCAGGTTCGCGACACTTTCAGAGCGACGCCTTTGGACGAAAAGGCCTTTGGACGAAAAGGCCTTCGGACGACTAGGCTGGCCATGTCTCCTGGAGGTGCGCGGCCATCCGGAGATCGGAGCAGCGCTCCATTGGCCGCGCGCGGCAAACGGGGTAGCGTCGCTGGCGTCTTCGTCGTTCTCTATCATTTCGCGAGTCCTATGCGTCTGTTGGCTTTTCTGGGCGGCCACGGCCCCAAGGTGCTGTTTCTCGGCGTCTTCATCGGCCTGGCCCTGCCCGATCTCGCGTCCCTGGCCCGGCCGCTGGTGGGACCGGCGGTGGCCACGCTGCTCGTGCTGACGCTGCTGCGGGTCGAGTGGCACCAGATGGTGGCCACTCTGCGCCGGCCGGGGCTGCTGGCGCTGTTGGTGGTCTGGCTGATGCTGATCTCTCCGGTCGTGACCTGGGGCGTCCTGGCGCTGCTGCCCGGGCCGCAGCCGCTGGAAATCGCCCTGGTCCTGATGGCGGCGGCGCCGCCGATCTTGGGGGTCACGGCCATTGCGATCCTGCTGGGCCTCGACGGGGCCCTGGCGCTGGTGATGGGGCTGGCGGCGACGTTGCTGACGCCGATCACCGTGCCGCTGCTGTCGCTCTGGCTGCTGGGGCTGGAGCTGGAGGTCAGCATCGCCGGCTTCATGCTGCGCCTGGCACTGGTGGTGCTTGGGGCCTTCGCCCTGGCTGCCCTGCTGCGCCGGCTTATGGGCGCCGACTGGTTCCGCGCCCGCGCCGCGTCCCTGGACGGCCTAGTCATGCTGGTGATGCTGGTTTTCGCCGTGGCGATCATGGACGGGGTCACGGCGACGCTTTTCGCGCGACCCGAGGTCGTGGTGCTGTGGATCCTCGCCGCCTTCGTCGCGAACCCTCTATTGCAGGTGGCGGCGGCTTTCGCCTTCTGGTGGCAGGGACCGCGCCGGGCACTGACCATCGGCCTGATGTCGGGCAACTGTAACATGGGTCTGCTGCTGGCGGCGCTGCCGCCGCAGGCCGACTACGACGTGGTGCTGTTCTTCGCGCTCGCTCAACTGCCCATGTATATGCTGCCCTTTGCCTTGACCCCCCTCTACCGCCGGCTACTTCTTTCAGTTGAGCGTGGGTCGGGTTGAACCCGGCATGGTCTGCAAAGAAGGTCGAGTTTCTACAGGCAAAGCTGCAACACTCTGTGAAAGCTCAGTCTTTTGTCGGTTCCGCTTATGGTCTTTTGCCCCCAGGTGTGTTAGCAGCAGAAGATCGCTTCACAGGTGAGGGGTTCGATTGCGAACCACTTGTTAAGGCCTGACGGCTAGCTTCACCGAAAGGTAGTCGTAAGGGTGTGCGGCGAAGGTCGTTGGGGCCAACCCCGACAAGGTTGGGGGCAACCCCGGTAAGTGTGTCGGATCGGGAGTCGGGTCTCGATTCGGCAGTCTGTTTCATGACAGTGTCTTCGACATGGCAGGGTCACGCATCGCGCAAGACGGACGACCGCGCCGGAGATGTCGATAGCAGGAACAAGACGGGGCGCAATGTTGACTAGGGCTGTCTCGCGGGCTTCGGACCGCTTCACGAAGAGCATGTCTTCCCTCGGATCCGGCTTGAGGGCCGGGCTGCGACCCGCGTTCGGGCCGCTGCTTTGTCTGACCGTTCTGAGCGGGTGCGCCTGGGCGCCTGGACTGGAAGACACCAACGGCTATGCGCAGGCGCCGAGCCGGGAATTCCAGCTGGCCGCCATGGCGGATGGCGAATACATCGCCACCGATATTGCCGACGTGGCCGATGTCGGCACAGGCGAGTTCGTGTCGGCCGGCGACCCGCTGGAGGTCTTCAACCGCTTCGTCTTCGCGATCAACGACACGCTCGACATCTTCGTGTTCAAGCCGATCGCGGTCACCTATCGCCGTTGGACGCCCGACCTGTTTCAGGAGGCCGTGAGCAACTTCGTCACCAACCTGAGCGAGCCGGTGACCTTCGCGAACTCTCTGTTCCAGGGCGATTGGGAGCATGCCGAGACCACAGGCAGCCGCTTCCTGATCAACAGCGCGATCGGTTTCGGCCTGTTCGATCCCGCCACCGGCCTGGGGCTGGAGCATCGCAACGAGGACTTTGGCCAGACCCTGGCGGTGCATGGCGTGCCCAGCGGTCCCTATCTGGTGCTGCCGCTACTCGGCCCCTCGACCTTCCGGGATGCCGGCGGGCGCGGCGTCGACTTCTTCCTCGACCCCTTCAATTATCTGGCTCGCGCAAACGACAAGGAGTCGCTGTCGCTGGCTCGCACAGGGGCCGAGGCCGTCAGCTTCCGCGCGGCCAACATTGATACGCTGGACGAAGTCCGCCGCGATTCCATCGACTACTACTCGCGCATCCGCTCGCTCTGGCGACAGCAGCGCGAGCGTCAGATTCGAAACGATGTCGGTGGCGTCGGCCCCGAATTCAGCGGGCCCGAGCCCGCGACGGATCCGCGTCAGGTGAGCGTTCGTTAGGCCTTTTTCGTTAGGCTCGACCGCAACGGTTTTTCAGAGTCAGCAGGGGTATCGGTGCGAAACGGCCGTAAGGTCGGGAGCCCGAGAAGGAGAGATATGACCGCAGAGATCACGCGAGAGTTCACGCGCAGGCTGCGCCAGCTGGGATCGGCCGTTTTCGTCGTGGCGTTCATTGTGGCCGGGCCTTTGTCGGTCGCGGCTTCTGCACAGGCCGAGACGCCGACCGAGTTTCTGAAGGACTTCTCCAACACCGCCTTGACGGAGCTGACGGGCAACGACCTGAGCCAGGACGAGCTGGAAGCCCGCTTCGGCAGCCTTCTGGAGGAGGGGTTCGACGTGCCGGCGGTCAGTCAGTTCATCCTGGCCCGCTTCTGGCGTTCGGCCTCCGAGCAGGAGCGCGCCGACTTCATCGTGGTCTTCAAGGACTATCTGGCCCAGCGCTTCCTGCCGCTGTTCAGCGGCGCTAGCGACGTCGAACTGCGCTTCGGCGAGGCCCAGCCGCTACAGGGACGCGACGACCTGTTCGAGGTGCCGGTCAGCTTCCAGCCGGCAGACGGCGGCGAAGCGGTTCGCACCATCTGGCGCGTACGCGGGCAGACGTCCAACTTCAAGATTCTCGATGTGCGGGCCGAGGGCGTCAGCCTCGCCGTTACGCTGCGCGACGAATACACCTCCGTGATTCGCCAGCAGGGCAGCGTGGCCGGACTGGTGCAGGAGTTGCGCCGCCTGATCGACAGCGGCCAGGTGCGGCCGGTCAATCAGCAAGGCTAGATAGCCGGCAGAGGTGCGAGCGATGTAGAAAGGGGCCTTGCGGCCCCTTTTTGCTGTCGCAGATCTGCCCCAGACCTGCCGTCGTGCCTGCTTCCCCCGCTTTCCTCAGCGGGTCAGGGGCTTGTACTTGATGCGGTGGGGCTCGATGGCGGCGTCTCCCAGGCGGCGCTTCTTGTCCTCTTCGTAGTCCTGGAAGTTGCCTTCGTACCAGACCGCCCGGCTGTCGCCCTCGAAGGCCAGAATGTGGGTGGCTACGCGGTCCAGGAACCAGCGGTCGTGGCTGATCACCAGCACGCAGCCGGCGAAGTCCAGCAGGGATTCCTCCAGTGCCCGCAGGGTGTCCACGTCCAGGTCGTTGGTCGGCTCGTCCAGCAGGATCACGTTGGCGCCGGACTTCAACAGCTTGGCCAGGTTGACGCGGTTGCGCTCGCCGCCCGAGAGCTGGCCGACCTTCTTCTGCTGATCGGGGCCCTTGAAGTTGAAGCTGCCGACGTAGGCACGGCTGTTGACCTCACGCTTGCCGACGTGGATCACGTCGGCACCTTCCGAAATCTCCTGCCAGATGGTGTTGTCGGCCTTTAGGGTGTCGCGACTCTGGTCGACGTAGCCCAGCTTGACCGTGTCGCCGACCCGCAGGCTGCCACTGTCGGGCTGTTCCTGACCGACGATCATCTTGAAGAGAGTGGTCTTGCCGGCGCCGTTCGGGCCGATGATGCCGACGATGGCGCCGGGCGGAACCTTGAAGGAGAGATCTTCGATCAGCAGGTGGTTGCCGAAGCCCTTGCGCAGATCCTGGGCCTCGATCACCAGGTCGCCCAGACGCGGACCCGGCGGGATGACGATCTGGCCCGCTTCCGGTGCCTTGTCGACCTGCGTGTTGAGCAGCTCCTCGTAGGCCTGGATGCGGGCCTTCTGCTTCGACTGGCGCGCCTTGGGCGACTGGCGGATCCACTCGGCCTCGTGGTCCAGTTCGCGCTGACGTGCCTTCTCCTCACGCGCCTCCTGCGCCAGGCGTTTGCGCTTCTGCTCCAGCCAGCCGGAGTAGTTGCCCTGGTAAGGAATGGCACGGCCGCGGTCGAGCTCCAGGATCCAGCCGGCGACGTTGTCCAGGAAGTAGCGGTCGTGGGTCACGCAGCAGACCGTGCCGGGATACTCCTCAAGGTGACGCTCCAGCCAGGCCACGGACTCGGCATCCAGGTGGTTGGTCGGCTCGTCCAGCAGCAGCAGGTCCGGCTTCTGCAGCAGCAGACGGCAGAGCGCAACGCGCCGTCGCTCGCCGCCCGAAAGGTTGGAGACCTTGGCTTCGCCCGGCGGGCAGCGCAGGGCGTCCATCGCGATCTCGATGGTGCGGTCCAGGTCCCAGGCGCCGGCCGCGTCGATCTTTTCCTGCAGTTCGGCCTGCTCGGCGATCAGGGCGTCGAAATCGGCGTCGGGTTCGGCGAAGGCGTTGCTGACCTCATTGAAGCGATCGACCAGCGCCTTCAGGCCGCCCAGCCCCTCCATCACGTTCTCGGCCACCGTCTTATCGGCGTCCAGTCTGGGCTCCTGGTGCAGGTAGCCGACCTTGGCTTCCTTGGCGGGCCAGGCCTCGCCGTTGAACTCGGTATCCTCGCCGGCCATGATCCGCAGCAGCGTGGACTTGCCGGTACCGTTGAGGCCCAGCACGCCGATTTTGGCGCCCGGCAGGAAATTCAGGTGCACGTCCTTCACCACGGTCTTGCCGCCGGGGTAGGTCTTCGACAGACCCTGCATGGAATAGACGTACTGGTAGGAGGCCATCAGGCGCGCCCTTTACTGCTTCGCGTGGTTTCAGTGGTGTGGTCTCGGTGGTTCCGCGTCTTCCGGGAAACGAGACCCGTTCGGCGCGCATCCTAGCGACGCGGGACCAGCCGTCAACGGTGGGTATGGGCTTGGCGGGGGTAGGTATGGGCCTGGCGGGGTCGATAGAGGCGCGGCGGGGCGGGCCGCTTGGATCGCTGTGTGACGAGATTGGCGGTCAGGCGTCCGGCGCCGGGGGCGGCGCGCTGGGCCCTGCCGTCACAGGCGTCTTCCTGCAGAGGCGATAGGTCGCGAAGGCGGCGCCGATCACCGAGGGGCCCGTGCGGTGCGCCAGATAGCGCGGCTCCCATTCGGGCCGGAAGGTCGACTTGAACTGCCGCAAGCCCTGCAGGCCGTGGAAGCGGCGGCCGTGGCGATAGATGGCACTGCCCAGCCGCTCCAGGCGACCGTCGCTGTCCTCGAGACCGCTCAGTGGGGCCATGCAGAGGTTGAAGCGCCGCGCGCCGGCCGCCCTGGCTGCCAGGGCGGCCTCGGTCACCAGGGCGTGCATGGTGCCGCTGGGCACGTCGCTGCGGGTGCGCATCACGTCCAATGCCCATTCGGAGCCGTCTCCGCTGATCCAGAGACTGATGAAGGCGCAGGTCCGGCCAGCTTGCCGGGCTTCGAAGATCGGAAAGCGCGCCAGGTAGACGGGGTCGAAATGGCCGGTTGAGAAGCTGCGTTCGCGCCCCTGCTTGGCCGCGCGCCAGAGCCGTGCCACCTCCGCCAGTGCGTCCAGGGGCGCCGCGCCGGGGGCGTGCCGTAGGATCTCGATACCGGCCTTCTCTGCCTGACGGGTCTTGCGACGCAACTCGCGCCGACGCGACCCGGTGAGATCGAAGGTCGCGAGGTCGAGGATGGCCTCATGCCCGATCCGAATCGTCCGCAGCCCCTGGGCGCGGCAGATGGCGGCGGTCTCGGGTCCGACCTTATAGAACACGGGCGTACGTGCGCCGATGTTGCCGGCGTGGTCCTTCAGGCCCGCGATCAGAGCCGGCCAGGCGCTGCGCGGTGCGACCGGATCGCCCAGCGCCACCAGCGTTCTGCCGCTGCGACCGAACATGACGAAGCCGGGTGCCTGCGACGCGACGAGGAAGCGCTTGTCGCCCAGGAATGCGAGATTGGCCTCGGCCCGGTCGCTCGTCTCGACCGCACGGGCGATCAGCGCGGCGTCTTCGGCGCCGTCGGTGTCGAATGCGGTGTCGAATGCGGCCGCGGGCGATGTGGGGATGCGCTCTTCGCGGATCCGCGATCCGGGCTGCAGGCCTCTCCGGTATCGATCGCCGCGTAGTTCCACCTGCGTCAGCAGCAGCGCGCCAATGCAGAAGGGCAGGCCGTAGTAGAACAGTCGGAAGCAGAGGATGCCGGCGAGCAGGGATTCCATCGGCACCTGGGGCAGGGCGATCAGCAATACCCCTTCGAAGGCGCCGAGCCCGCCCGGCGTGTTGGCCAGCAGGCCCGCGGCCAGGGCGGCGACATAGGCGGTCAGGATCAGGCCTATCTCCACCTCCAGCCCACTGGGCAGGAAGACCCAGAGGGCCAGGCCCGCCGGAATCACGTCCAGCGCCGCCAAGCCGGTCTGACGCAGCATGTTTGTTCGGTTCGGCAGTGCGATCCGCCGCCCCAGGAGCGAAACTTCGAGACTGCCGAGCGAGAGGATCAGCCCATAGAGCGTCAAGGCCAGCAGGCTGACGGCAACGACCGAGGGACGCGGCAGACCGACAATGGCCGCGACGGACGCACTTGCCAGGAGGGTCATCACGGCGAAGACCACCATCAGCCCCAGGAAGAAGCCCGAGGCGACCAGAGCCGAGGCGGCAGCCGCCTCGCCAGGGGTCACGCCTTCCGATCGCAGCATGCGCCAACGGGCGACGCCGCCGACCACCACGCCGAAACCGAGGGTCTGTCCCAAAGCCGTCGCCGTGAGACCGGAGCGCAGCAGAAGACGGGCCGGCAGGTCCCGCCCGATCAGCCGGAAGGCGAGCAGGTCGTAGCCGGAGATGCCAAGGTAGCTGACGGCGGTCAGAAAGATACCGAGCAGGACCATCGGCAGGGGCACGCTCGCGACCTGGTTCAAGGTGGCGTCGAGATCGAGCCCTTGGAACCGGTCGTGCAGGAGATAGAGGGCGAGCAGCAGGCAAAGCGCGGCGAGAAACGTCCGCGCCAGGATCGCAAGCCTGTCGGTGCCCCGGATAGAGGCGCGATTGATGTAGAAATCCGACAAGGCTAGCCGCTCTTCTGAGACTTGGGACAGACCAGGATGCCCGTCGAACCTTTCGCGGATGTGAATTCGGCGAAATGTGACACCTCTTCTGGCGTTCGGCGAACAAATGAGACGGGCTTCGCCAGGAGCGGGTATCGCCCGTTCCGGCCTCGGATCCCTCTCGACTCCACCATCCTGTCGGGGGTGGATGCGATGCCGCAGTCTTGCCGCTTGAAAGAAATGATTTCGTATAAATTGGCGGGTTAGCTCGGTTAAGAGTTAGAAATGAAGCAGGGGTGTCTCGTCTTTCAGCAGTATTACATTTTTCGGTTCTGGAATGGGCGGTCGCACGCTGCGATTTCGTCACCCAAACACCACAGGCGCAAAGGTAATACCGCTGTCTCTACGGTGTTTTGAACTCAAAACCGGCGGTTCCGGCCAAGGTATTCCTTGTACGAAAGGGGCCTTGCCGGCGGCGAGGCAACAGGAAGGAAGGTTCGGCATGCTTTCGAAAGCAGCTATCAAGCGCCGTCTCCTGCCGAACTCCTCACGCGCCTATCTGCGCCGCTACAACGAGGACTTCGCGCGCGAGACGGCGCCGGGCATGCGGGTTCTCGATGCCGGCGCCGGCGATCAGCCCTACCGGGCCTTCTTCGCCGACTGCACTTACGAAAGCGCCGACTTCGAACAGGTCGACAAGCCCTACGCGAAGTCCACCTACGTCTGCGACCTCTGCGACATCCCGGTCGAGGATGGGCGGTTCGACCGTGTGGTGTTCAATCAGGTGCTGGAGCATCTGCCCGATCCGCTCGCGGCCCTGCGCGAACTCGGTCGGACCCTGAAGCCCGGCGGCAAGATGATCTGCACCTGCCCGCTGTTCTACGAGGAACACGAAGAGCCTTACGACTTCTATCGCTACACCCAGTTCGCCCATCGTCACATGTTCGAGAAGGCGGGCTTCGAGATCGACCGTCTGGAGTGGATGGAGGGCTACTTCGGCACCGTCGCCTACCAGTTCCAGGGAATGGCAAGCGCCCTGCCGGTCAGTCCCAGGCCTTATCTCCGGCGGCCCTGGTGGCCGGCCCTGGCCTGGCCGCTGGTCGTGGCGGTGAAGGGCGCCGCCCTCCTGCTGGCTGGGCTGTTCTACAGGCTCGACACGGCGTGCAAGGTCACGAGCGCCGGCTACCCGAAGAACTACGTGGTGATCGCTCGAAAGCGAGGCGGCGAAGCGACGGCCTGACACGGATCGTAACAGCCGGCTTGGACGCGGGGTCTCCGGCAGTGCTCGGGCCGCCGGTTCGGCGCACCGCCGCGTCCGATCTCTCAAGGGAATAGGCGATAAAGGAGTTATTTACGGCTATTGAGATAATTTGTGTGCTTCCTTGGAACGAGAGACCGGTTCGGCAATCCGGGGCCACAGGCTGTTTCGGCGCGGACCCGCGGGCCGGCTGCCGTCTAGTTTGAGACACAGGATTGAAGCGTGATCAGATCTGTTCTTCTGGCCGTTGCCGTTCTGCTTGGATGCCTCGGGTCCCTACGTGCCGAACCTATGGTCAGAGTCGTTGTCGACGACTGGCCGCCCTTCGGTGGCGAAGATCTGCCAGAGGGTGGCATTTCCCTGGACGTCATCACGACGGTGCTGGAGCGCGCGGGCTACGACACGACCACGGAGATCCTGCCCTTCGCCCGGATCCTGAACGGCGCCCGGAGCGGTGCTTACGACATTGTCGGTAACCTATTTTTCGAGGAAGACCTGCAGGCCTATCTCACGTTTAGCGATCCCTTTTACGAAACCGAGGTGCGATTCGTTCAGCAAAGGGGAAGCAATCATCAGTTTACCGATCTGGAGAGCTTGCGGCCCTACAGCATCGCGGTCGGCGAGGGGTATTTCTACGAGGACGATTTCGATGAGGCCGACGATCTGCAGAAGGTGGTCGTCACGACGACCATCCAGGGCATTCGAATGGTCGCCAGCGGCCGGGTGGATCTCACCCTCGACAGCCGGGATGTGATCGATCACGCGATCCGGACCGAAGCTCCGGCTCTCGCCGAGCAGGTTGTCTACCTGCCCAGGGCCCTGACGGTACGGCAGATCCATATGGCCGTTCGCAACGACCTGCCGGGACGAGACAAGCTGCTGGCCGACTTCAACCGCGTTCTGGCCGAGATGCGCGCGGACGGCTCTCTCGACAGCTTGCTCGTCAAGCACCGCAATTGACGCGGAGCGCCGCAGCCGTTCGACGCCAGGCGAAGAGACCGATGTCGACCTTGACGCTAACCCATCCCGACCGAAAATCGACCGCCCAGTTGGGCCGACGGATCGTCTTTCTGATCGTAACCGCTAGCGCCCTGTTGTCGGTCGTCGCCTCCGCCGCACAACTCTATTTCAGCTATCAGCGCGACCGGGACGAGGTGTTGGAATCGGTTTCCGTGATCGACCAGAGCCTGCGCGAAGGCTTCGAGAACGCTCTCTGGGAATTCAATTTCGGTCTCGTTCAAGCGCTGCTGGACGGTATCTACAACAAGACCGATGTCGAGTTCGTGGAGATGGAGACGACTACGGGCCAACTCTGGACCCGCGGCGAAGGACCTCGCACAGATCTGATCATGGAGACCTTGACCTTCCAACATCGCGACACCGCGGGGGAGGTCGTTCCCCTTGGCAAGATGACGATCGGGCTCAGTCTCGCCAACGCCAAGGAGCGGGTCTGGGCTCAGTTCTGGACGCTACTGCTGTCGAACATGGCAAAGGCCGCCGGCGCATCCTTGGTCATTCTGATGATCATCGATCATCTGGTGATTCGTCACCTCCGGACGATCGCCGACTATGTCGCCGGTTCCTCCTGGCTGGATCGGACGCAGGTTCTGAGATTGGATCGGCGCGACACCACGCGTGATGACGATCATGGTGACGAGCTGGACCATATTGTGACTGCGATTAACGAGGCGAAGCTGCGCAGTGCGGAGGCCTATAAAGCCATGCAGACGGAAATCGAACAGCGGCGCTTCGCGGAGCAGTCGGTCGCCCGAAAGGCGGAGCGTCTCACGCGCTTGAACGAACTGCTGGTTCAGACCAATCGCGAGCAGGCCGACTTCACCTATGCCATTTCGCACGATCTGAAGTCGCCGACAAACACCGTGAGCATGCTGCTGGACGAACTGGTCCTGGGGCATGCTGACGCGCTGGATGGCGACGCAACGCATCTGGTCGAGAGGGCCCAGAAGACGGTCGCGCGCATGGGGCGACTGGTCGAGGACGTCTTGAAGTACTCTTGTACCGTCGAGCAGAAGGTCGTCACCGAACCGGTCAACCTGAACCTTTTGGTCCAAGACATCCTCGAAGATCTGCAGTCCGACATTGGGGAAGCGGATGCGGACATCGAGCTCGACGAGCTGCCGGTCGTCTCCGGCAACGCTTTGCAGCTACGCCTGCTCTTCCAGAACCTCATCTGCAATGCGATCAAGTTTCGCTCTCCCGACCGGCCGCTTGAAGTGACGATCCGCAGTACAGGCGACCGGGATGGTCGGAAGCAGCGTATCGCGATCTCCGACAACGGGATCGGGATCGCGCCGGAGTTTCACGAACGCATCTTCGGGCTTTTTCAGAGACTTCATTCCTACGAAGCCTTCCCCGGTTCGGGCTTGGGTCTCGCCCTTTGTCAGCGCATCGTCGCCAATCACGGCGACCGCATCGATCTGCGGTCGGCGCCTGGCGAAGGATCTACCTTCGCTTTTTCCCTACCACGCGATCTGCCGATCTGAAGAGGTGTCGTGAGATGACGCGCGAATTCGGACCGAAAGTCCAAGGCCCGGCGCCGACGGTGGGGGCGAGGCACAGGAGAAACAGGGCATGACGCTTGCAAACCGACCAACCCCGACGTCCGGTCCGACGGTCATGCTGGTGGATGACGACGAAACCGATCAACTGATCTACAAGCGCGTCATCGCGCGGGCCGGCAAGCTGGGCGAAGTGATCTCCTTCTACTATGCCGACGAGGCCCTGGATTTCCTGAAGCGGGACGACCGCCGGAAGGTCGACGTCATCTTCCTGGACATCAATCTGCCGCGCATGAGTGGCTTCGAGTTTCTGGAGACGGCGACGCAAGAACTGGGCGAGCGCTTCACCGAGGCCGTGATCGTCATGCTGACAACCTCGCTCAACCCGAAGGACCGGGAGCGGGCCGACGAGTTCGAGGTGGTCAAGAGCTTCATCAACAAGCCATTGACGGTCGACGATGTGGAGAGCGTCGTCGATATCCTTGGGCAAGGGCGGCCGCTCTAAGGCGCTTGCCGTCTCGTGCAGACCCTCGGGAGCCTGCGCCGAACCGGCCCGGATCCGGAAGCTCCGTCAGTTTTTGCCGCGCAGGGAGTGCGTGCAATCCGCACGGTCGCATTGAGCACAGTATTGCAATTTGGCAAGAAATACTATATTTTATGCCAAATTGCAAGGAGCGACTTATGCCTGAACTTCGCCTCATCGACCGTAGCCCGGCCAGGCCGGAGACGCCGGAGATCACGGATGTGGAGGCGGCGGCCATGGCGCGTGCGGTTCCCAACCTCTTCAAGCGCTGGGGCGTCACCGACGCCCAGGCCTGTACGCTGCTTGGTGGCATTTCGGCGCGGACCTGGGCGCGCTGGAAGCTGGGCGGGAGCGGCCGGCTGCCCCGCGATCTGCGGGCACGGCTGGCCAATCTGATGGCCATTCACAAGGCCCTGCGCCTGATCTTTCGAGAGCCGGAGCGCGGCTATGCCTGGATCGCGGCGCCCAACGCCGTCTTCGACGGCCGCTCCGCACTTGAGGTGATGCTGGGTGGCGAACTGACGGATCTGATGCGGGTGCGGCGCTATCTGGACGCGGAACGGGGCGCCTGGTGAGTTCGGAGGCCCCGCCCCTGACGCGGGTCGACTGGCCGAAAACCCACCGCATCATCCGCTCCCGCTTTCCGCCCATCGATCTGTTCGAGGACATCGCCGATCCAGCCGATTGGGACGCCATCGCCAGCGCGGAGAGCAAGACCAACCCGCGCCTTGCGGAGTCCATCGGTCTGCTGGATCTGGTGCCGCCGGCGCGGCGCGTTTCCGGCGAGGGCGCAACCTGGCTGATGGCGCCTTTCGTCCACGTCTCGCCGGACCGCAGCAGTCGTTTTTCGGATGGAAGCTACGGCGTCTACTACGCCGGCGACCGTTTCGAGGTCGCCTTGTTCGAGACCATCCATCACCACGGCCGTTTCATGGCCGCGACCGCTCAGGCGCCGGGCTGGACTTCGGATTTTCGCGAGCTGGTGGGGGCCATCGACCGTGAGCTGCACGATCTTCGCGAGAGCGCGACCTGGTCCGACTGTCTGGATCCGGACGACTATGGGCCGCCCCAAGCCCTGGGGACGCGGCTGCGCGCCGACGGGTCCAACGGTCTGGTCTATCCCAGCGTGCGCTATCCGAAAGGCGCGTGCATCGCCGTTTTCTGGCCCGATCTGATGACGATCCCGCTGCAGGCGCGGCATCTCAGCTACCACTGGGACGGCAGCCGGATCGACCGGATCCGCGACCTTGGCAGCGGTGAGGTCTTTGCGGTGGAAGGCTAGAGTAGGGCGGGCGTGCGCCTTGTTCGGTCGCTCTTGTTCTTTAAGCTAACCGAAGTCGAGTTGGCTCTCGTTTTGGCAGTCTTGAAATAAATCTGCTCTACCAGATCAAGAATTAAAGGCTGTATTTTAAGTCGGCTGATGAGGCGGTGTATCATCTTCATAAAATTTATACCTTAAAATACCTAGATTTCCTGTGTTCTATCGAGTTGTCAGGCGCAGGAACAGCAGTTGATGTTATGGGCTGGCGATGTTCATGCCGCACCGGAAGCAGGATCTGCCTGTGTGGCGCCCAAGATCCTGGTGATCGACGACGACCAGGTCGATTGTCTGCACAGCAAACGGCTCTTGACCGAGATTTTCGGATCGAAACTGCGGCTGGACTTTGCGACCACCTGGGACGAAGCGGTTCAGGCCGTCGCCGCGGATTGCCATGACGTCTACCTGGTCGATTATCTCCTCGGCCCCGGCACCGGGCTGGAGGTCGTCGAGGCGGCGCCGCCGACGGATCGGCACCGTGTCTTCATTCTTCTGACCGGACAGGAAAACCGCGATGTCGATCTCGCGGCGACGCGTGTCGGCGTCGCTGACTTTCTGATCAAAACCGATCTCAATGCGGAACGGCTCGAGCGTTCGCTGCGCTATGCCAACGAATCGATGCGGCAGAAGCGTTTGCTGATCGAACAGAAGGACAAGCTTCGCAAGGCCAAGAGCGCTGTGGAAAAGCAGGTGCGCGAGCAACAGAGGCTGACCCGTGAACTGACTCAGGCCAAGAGCCAGCTGACGAGAACCCTGTCGCGTGCGGAGATGAGCGAGCAGCGCTACCGTTGGCTGGCGCAGCACGACATGCTGACCCAGATTCCGAACCGGACGCTGTTCGGCGAACAGCTTCGCGAGAGCCTGGAGCAGATCCGCAGGACGGGGAAAAGCCTCGCCCTGCTTCTGCTGGACCTGGATCGCTTCAAGTGGGTCAACGACAGTCTGGGGCATCAGGCCGGGGACGAACTTCTGATTCAGACCGCCCAGCGGCTGGTGAGGAGCGTCCGGGAAACCGATGTCGTCGCCCGGATTGGCGGGGACGAGTTCGCGATCCTGGCGACCAACATCGATCAGAAGCAGTGCGCGGCCGTGGTGGCCGAAAAGCTGATCACGGCAATGGCTCACCCCTTCGACATTCTCGGGCATCGCTTCGAAAGCAGTGCGAGTATCGGCGTCGTTCTAATGACCGCGGAGGATCGCAAGGATCCGAAAGTGGCGATCCAGGAGGTCGACTCCGCGCTCTACCGCGCGAAGGCGGCTGGACGCGGCGTTTTCCGTTTCTACGACGATGTCCTCGACAAGGAGGTCCAGCGGGCGCTGCTGATCAAACGGGAACTGCCTCTCGCGATTGCGGCGGGGGACTTGGCCCTGGCCTATCAACCCAAGGTGAATCTGACCAGCGGGGCGGTCACGGGGCTCGAGGCGCTGGTCCGCTGGCAGCACCCGGTTCACGGCCCGATCTCGCCGGGCGAGTTCATTCCGATGGCCGAGTCGACTGGACAGATCATTCCGCTGTCGAGCTGGATTTTCGATGAGGCGCTCAAGACGGTCGGTAGCTGGGCGGGAACCGCGCTCGATGGGATGCCGCTCGCTCTCAATCTCTCCGCCGTTCAGCTCAAGCAGGAAAACCTGGTCGGCGATATCCAGGATCGCCTCCGTCTTTCCGGCTTGCAGCCGTCGATCCTGGCGCTTGAAATTACCGAGACGGCGGCGCTGGAAAACCTGGAGATCGCCACCGAACAACTCAACAAGCTCCGCAGTCTGGGCATCTCTATCGCGATCGACGACTTCGGGACAGGCTACTCGTCGCTGGCACTTGCAACCTCACTGCCGGCCGACTGCCTGAAGATCGATATGTCCTTCGTTCGCGGAATGCTGAAGACGCGCGCGGATGCGGCGGCGGTGGAGTCGACCATCACGCTGGCCCGAAGCCTGGGCATGAGCACCGTCGCGGAGGGTGTGGAGACCGCAGAGCAACGTCTCTACTTGAGCAAGCAGAACTGCGATGAAGCCCAGGGGTACTTCTTCGCCAAGCCCTTGCCGAAAGACGAGATCCTGCGATGGCACGAAGCGCGGAAGAGAAACGTCCTTTCCGTCGCCTGACGCTGCCTGAAGCTTTATTCCACCGAAGACTTGCCGGATGCCATGGCGACCGTACCGGCGGTCACGGCAGTTCGACGACACGCCAATAGTGGTCGATCATACCCATCGCCTGGTTGAAGGTTTCCGTCGCGTTTCTTTTGACTAGGTAGCCGGCGACGTTGCGCTCGTAGGCGGAGACGCGGTCTCTGTCGTGTCGGGAGGTGGTCATGACGAAAACGACCGAAGTTCTGAGGTTCGGGTCGTTGCGGATCGCATCCAGGAACTCGATCCCGTTCATCCTCGGCATGTTAAGATCGAGCAGTACGATGAAGGGGGGCTGTAGCTTCTCGAAGCCGTCTTCTCCGCGCAGGACAGATAGACCCTCCAGTCCATCTCCGGCCACGACCATCGGGTTCGAGATCTTGAGTTCCTTGAACGCCCGCTTGACGCAGAGCACGTCGACTTCGTCATCTTCCACCAGGAGGAAGGAAACCTCGCGGTTGGTCATCATCGTCTCAGATCTCTCTCGCACGTACCGTACAGGCCGCTGCGTTCGACCACTGCCTGTCTAGTGTTTCTGTAACGGTTCTGCCAAGCGGTCACGATCACGCGGCCTCCAGAGCGGTCTCGAAGGCGGTCCAATGCTTCGGCCAGGTAAAGCGGAAGGCTGTGCCGCGCGCCGTCTCGGGATTCGATTCAATGGCGATCTTGCCACCCGCCGACTCGATGAGTTTCCGAACGATGGCCAGACCCATGCCGCTGCCCTCGACGTCGTCCCGGCTCTTCAGGGCCTGGAACATCGCGAAGACCTTCTCATGAAACTGCGCGGCGATACCGGGGCCGTCGTCGCGCACCAGAAATTCGTAGAACGAGCCGCGCGATACGGCAGTGATCCGGATGCAGCCGCTGTCCTGGTCGTGATGTTTGACCGCGTTTCCGATCAGATTCAGAAACACCTGTTCCAGGGGCAGGTAGGCCGTCGTCAGGCTCGGCAGGGGCTCGGGAATCTCCAGACGGAAGCCGTCGGGCGCCGCCGTCATTCTGAAAAGATCGGGAAGTGTGCTGTTAAGGTCGAGAAGCCGAACCTCCGCCTTCTCGCGACCGGCTCTGGAATACTGTAGAAGGTCGTCCAGCAAGCGACCCATGCGCTCCGTGCGCCCTTGCAGCAGAGTCAGGTACTGTTTCGCATCCTCCGACATGGTCTCCGCCGCATCCTTCTCGATCCAGGCCGCCAGATTGGCGATCCCGCGCAGGGGCGCCTTCAGGTCGTGAGACGCCACGTAGGCAAACTGTTCGAGCTCCGCATTGGACCGCCTCAGGTCCGCAGCGTTGGCCTTAAAGACCTCAAGGGCCTGGGCCATGTCGCCCAGTTCGTCGTCGCCGGCGACAGCGATCTCGACATCCAGGTTTCCTTGAGCGATGTCTCGCGTGGTCCGGACAAGTTGTGCCATGCGTTGGGTCACGTCCTTGAGCACGAAGCGCCAGCTGACGTAAACGGCCGCGACGAGCGCCGTGGCTGCGATGATCGCAAGAACGATCCGCCCGAGAGCAACGGCGTCGCGCGCTTCCTTCGATGAGGCCGCGATCAGTGCCGAGACTCGGGACGACAGCAGTTCGGCATTTTCTCGCAGGCGCGTCGCCCGGTCGAAGTTGTCCGCCCCAAGTTGGGACAGCTGGCCGCGGATATCGATCAAGTCCGACTGCTGCGCGAAGACGCTGTCGGGCCCTTGCATCTTCGTCAGTAGCCGTTGCAAGGACTGGGCGACCTCCTCTCGCAAGGCTGTATCCTCAAGCGCGACGGCGGAGCGGGTCAGACGGCGAAGGTCGATGGCGAGCCTGTTTTGAAGCGCAGGGATTTCCCGGGCGTTCCCAGTCAGAACCAGCTCGTTGATGTATCTGATTAGGTTGTCCGAGAGAAAGCGCATCTCGGTCAGGCGTTCGACGAGGTAGTAGTCGCTATCCACCAGCTCCGCAAAAACCTCGCTCGTTTCGGCTGTTACGGTACCCGGCGGGGAGAGAACGTCGCGCAGACCGTCAGTCTTGGTCAGTAGCGTGGCCGAGGCTTCCAAAATCTCCGGCTTCAGCAGGTCGATGAGCCGTACCACTTCCTGCTTGGACTCCTCCGAAGACATGGTCAGTCTGGCGCTGAGGCGGTTGCGCGTGGCGATCAGGTCGACTTGTCGCTTCAGATTCGCGGTAAACTCGTTGAACTCCTCCTCGATCCGGCCGAGCAGCTCGTCGGCGACATGGCTGTCCCGGATCTGCTCGGCGGTTGTCTGAAATTCCCTGTTCACGGACTGGAGCCGGGCCATCTCACGTTGTAGGTGTCCTTTCTCTTCGGTCGCGATCAGGGAGGGCGTGGCCGCGAGCACGAGCAGCACCTGCGAGACCAGTCGTTCCGTGCCGAGCGCGGCCGGCAGAGAGCGGTCCAGCACCTCGTCCTGCGCTCGCTCGACGACCTGGTAGCTGGCGACGGCAACCAGCGCTGCGAGCAGGGAGAAAAGCGAGACGCCGACGAAGGCGTTCCGGAGTTTGGATGCAATTCTGCCTTGCCTGGCGGCGCGGCGGGTCGCTGCAGGTCCGTTGGGAGAAACCATTTAAAGGCTTTCGTAAGATGAAACCGCGTAGATATTGCGTGGTATTTGATTAGTATTTTGTGAACTGCTTTGGAGACTGATCGATGAATCGCAGAACGGTCTGTCTCGGCATAGGTGCGGCCTTGGGGGGATTCGGTGTCTCTTCGACGGCTATGGCGACCGCCGCCCCGGATGTCACGCTGACAATGGGTCGTCTGCATGAAGCCGCAGCACAGGCTGCGCGGACCCTGGCGGGGACGCGGAAGCTGCGCCTGTCCGTTCTCATCCCCAAGGGCAGCTTGGCGAACGTGGTCCCGGTTGCCGAGGCCTTCAGAGCGGCGAGCGGTATCGCTGTCGAACTGAAGGAGGAACCGGTCGATACGATCAGCGCGCGGATGATCGTCGACACCCTGTCTGGAGGAGGCGCTTGCGATCTGGCGCTGCCGGCGACCTTCAATCTCCCCGATCTGGTCGAGGCCGGGGTGGTGGTCAACCTCGACGGCTACGCGGCCGAGTACGAGCCTGCCGACTTCCGCTCAGGCGCGCTTTTCCCGCTCGGCGACCGGTACAAGGGTAGCCTCTACGGCTACCAGACCGACGGCGACGCCTACATGATGTTCTATCATCGCGACTGGCTGGAAGATCCTGAGGAGGACAAACGCTTCGCCGATCTGCATGGCTATCAGTTGAAGGTGCCCGACACCTGGGCGGAACTCGACGCCATGATGGCCTTCTTCCACCGGCCGGAGGAGGGGCGCTACGGCGGCGCGCTGTTCCGGACCGCCACCTATATCGCCTGGGAGTTCTGGATCCGGTTCCATGCGAAGGGCTTCTGGCCCTTCGACGCGGAGTTGGAGCCGCAGATCGACAACCCGGCGGGCGTCGAGGCGCTGGAGGAAATGCTGGCTGCCTCGAAGAGTCTTGCGCCCTCGGTGCGCAGCGATACCTTCGATCAGAATTTCAGGACCTTCGAGCGAGGCAATATCTTCTGCAACGTCGGCTGGGGAGGGACGCAGAAGTTTCTCAACAGCGAGACATCCCGGATGAAGGGTCGGCTGGCCTTCGGGCCGACACCCGGCGGTCGCGTCGACGGCCGCCTCCTCTCCGTGCCCTACTTCAACTGGGGCTGGAACTACACGGTCTCGAGCGGCTCGCAGGAACCCGAGATCGCCTATCTCTTCGCGCTCTTCGCCTGCAGTCCGGAGATGTCCACCCGCGCCGTACGCGAGCCAGCGGGCTATTTCGACCCCTTCCGCTCCGAGCACTACCGGGACCCGCAGATCGTCGAGGCCTATTCCTCCGATTTCCTTTTCGCCCATCGCCGGAGCATGGCCCGCAGTATTCCGGACCTCTACCTGAAGGGCCAAGGCGAGTACTTCGATGCCTTGAGAGAGAATCTCATACAGGCGGACGAGGGCGCTATAGATGCCAAGGAAGCGCTGACGCGGACGGCGACGCAGTGGCGTCAGACGACCCGCCGCAACGGCCGCCCGGGGCAGATCGAACAGTGGACGTTCCTGCGCTCGCGCTATCCTGAGGACGTCCGCTGGAGGCTGCGCTAGGACAGGAAGGCGCTGTCAGGGGAGGCCTCCTGATGGAAACGGACCGGTTTGGAGCATGAACGTCTACGGTTTCTTGCTGGCGACAGCAGAAGGCTTCGGCCCGGGTTCCCGAATTCCGCCGCATAACAAGGGCTTGCCTTCGCTGACGGCTTGGCGTCTTGTCGCGCCGCTATGAGCGATCAGCACCCCACCTCCCGCGTGTCGCCTGCGCGCAGCTCTCCGTTGAGGCGGCTTGGTGGCTGGGTCATCGCGCGCTTGTCCAACCTTCATTGGGTCGACGAGCGCTTGGCGCGGTCGGCCCAGCTCTACGGCCGTCACACCGCCTTGATCCTGGAGCTCTACGGTTTTCGCAGCGTGATCAACCTGCGCGGCGAGAACCCCGAGACGGCCTGGTATGCCGACGAGGCGGAGGCCTGCCGTACACTGGGCGTCACCTTCCTGGACGTGCCGATCAACTCCCGCCGTATTCCGCGCCGTGCCGAACTGCTGGCTCTGGTCCAGGCCTTCGACGCGCTGGAGACGCCGGCGCTGATCAAGTGTGCGGGCGGTGCGGACCGCACGGGGCTGGCCTGCTTCCTCTATCTGCTCGACCGTGAGGGACCTGAGCATTTTCCGGCGGCCCGGCGCCACCTGACGGCCTGGCCCTACCTGCATATTCCCAAGCTGCAGCAGCGCTGGCTACGGCAGCTCCTGATCTACTGGCAAACCCACCGGGGGCCGGAGATGCCGCTGCGCCGTTGGCTGGCCGAGATCTACGATCCACAGGACTTCGCCGGCTGGCTGAACGCACGCGGTCTGCGCGGGACTTACCGCAATGTCTAAAGAGGCAGCGTCCTGCCGGTTCGGTCCTACGCCGAGGATGTCCTGAGGCCATGGAGCCCTGGATCTTCTGGACGCTGGGCGGCGCGTTCTTCCAGAACCTGCGTTCGGCCTTGCAGAAGCGGCTGAAGGACGACCTGGGAACCCTGGGCTCCGCCTTCGCGCGTTTCGTCTACGCCTTTCCCCTGGCCGTCGTCTATCTGCTGGTTACGGCGGACCTGGCGGGTGCGGACGTTCCCGGAATCCAGCGGACGTTCCTGCTCTACGCGCTGCTGGGGGGCATCGCCCAGATCCTCGCCACGGTCTGCCTGATCGAGGCCTTCGGCTACCGGAACTTCGCAGTCGCCACCGCCTACTCCAAGACGGAGACGGTGCAGGCCGCCGTCTTCGGCCTGATCCTGCTGGGCGATGCTCTGAGCCCCCTGGCGGCGCTGGGCATCGCGATCTCCCTGGCTGGGGTTATTGCGATTTCCCTCAAACGTCAGAAGGCGGGCTGGGGGCAATTGCTGACAGGCTGGCTGCAGCCGGCGGCGTTGCTGGGGATCGCCTCGGGAGCCGGCTTCGCGCTCTCCGCCGTCTGCTACCGGGCGGCCAGCTTGTCACTGGAGCCGGTGGGGGCTGGGCTGCAGGCGGCGACGACGCTGGCCTGGGTGCTGGGCCTGCAGACCCTTGCTATGGGCGCCTGGCTGGCCTGGCGGCGGCCGGCGCAACTCAAGGCCGTTTTCGCGAGCTGGCGAACCTCGGCCTGGATCGGGGCGGCGGGCATGGCCGCCTCCGCCGGCTGGTTCACCGCGATGACGCTCGAGAATGCCGCGCATGTGCGTGCCCTCGGTCAGGTCGAACTGCTCTTCACGCTCGCAGCCTCCTGGCTCGTTTTCAAGGAACGCTCTACCATTGTCGAACTGCTGGGGATCGCTGCCGTCGTCGTGGGCATCGTCATCCTGCTGTTGGGGACGGCCTAAGGCGATATCCCGCCGATCGTAACGCAACGGCGCGGTCGCTAAGGGAAGCGGTCTCAAGACGGTGCTGCACTTGCCGCCGCACCGAGCTGTGAAGAGACACACAGTCAAACCCGGTCACTCCATGCCAGGCCCTTTACGCCATATTCATGGGAAAGACTGCATAAAAGACAACACACCGGAGTCAGGGAAACAGGATGCGCCCTCTCACAATCGGATTCATCGTTGCCGTGGCCGTCGCCGCCGGTATCGCCGTCGCGGTGCAAGAGTGGAGTCCGGCGGGCGGCTGTTCCAGGGAGCCGGGGCCCGGCGTCGATTGGAGCGGCTGCAACCGTCAGGCGCTCGATCTGAGAGACGAAGGCTTGAACGGCATGATCTTCGCTGGCGCGGACATCGCCCGCTCCGTCCTGGCAGGCGCGGATCTGCGCGAGGCGGATTTCACGCGCGCCCGGCTGGACCGTGTGGCCTTCGACGGAGCCGATCTGCGCGAGGCGTCGTTCGACCGTGCCGAGGGGCCGCGGGCCAGTTTCCGAGACGCCGACCTGACCGGCGCCGATCTCAGTAAGGCGATTCTGCCGCGCGGTGACTTTGCCGGTGCCGCCCTGTCCGGGGTCGGCTTCGCCAAGGCCGATCTGCAGCGCAGCGATCTGCGGCGAGCCAACCTGGAAGGTGCGGATCTCAGTGAAACGATGCTGGCGCGTGCGGACCTGCGTGACGCGCGTCTGGGCGGCGCCGACTTGACGAAGGCCTACCTAATGATGGCCGATCTGCGGGGACTCGATCTCTCGACCGCCGAGGGACTGACGACGGCGCAGCTGGCGGAGGCCTGTGGCGATGCCGAGACCCGGTTGCCGGCCGGCGTGGCACGGCCGGACAGCTGGCCCTGCCGCTCGCTGGACGAGCCGGTGGATGACGAGACGGATGGATGAGGAGGCGGGTGGCCAGGACTGAGGCGGCCGCCGCTCCAAACCTTACGATTAGAGTAGGATTCACGCCTGAGGTGGGATCGCCGGAGCGAGTCCACCTCAGGCGATTCTGCTCTAGAAGGTAAAGAGCTTGAAGGCGGGGTCGGCCATCTTGGCGGCAACCATTGGCGGCTTGGCGACGCCGACGCCCGGCATCAAGGCGTCTGCCTCCAACGTGCGGTTTGGCAGGTAGATCGCGCAGACCTCCACCGTCGCGCCCTTGGCCAGCAGGCCCTCCAGCAGACTGCGCACCGTCATGCCGGTCGGCGTGATGGTCTGGGTCGCGGCCTCGGGCGCTGTCGCCAGGGCGAGATCGCCGGCGGGTCCGCAGAGCAGGAGGTCGACGCGGCCGCCTTTGCCCGCCACCTGGTTGGATAGGACCAGCGCCATCGCCTGAGTCTCGCTCTCCGCCGAGGTGAGCACGGTCAGCAGCGGCGCGGGTTTCTCCGCGGTCTCGCTGGCTTCGACGCGCTCAAGCGCAGTGATGGTAAGCGCGAAGACCAACGCGATCGCGAGTGGCGTCGTCAAGCGGGGCAGCCGTCGGCGGCGAGGGGTCGTGGAAGGCATAGCGGCAGTCACTCCTGCAGATGATGAGTGAGAGGCCCGTTGGGCCTGGGATCGCGCGAAACTGGCCTGGCCTTGCCGCCACCACGTTGATCCGGATCAATTACATTCAAAATGTCGCATGTGTTCGCGTCTGGTCCTGACGCGGCAGCTTCGGCACACTGCCGATCCGTCATGGATTCTTTTGTATTTGGAGGCTGATCCCCCGTGTCCGTCGCATCGCGTACCAATCTGGCCGTCAACGGCCCGCGCTTCTGGGAAACCATCGAGACCTCGGCCTCCATCGGCACCGGGCCGGAAGGCGGACTGAGGCGCCTTGCGCTGGGCGATGCCGACCGGGAGATGCGGGACCGCTTCGCCGCCTGGTGCGCGCAGGCCGGTTACGCCGTTTCGGTCGACCGTCTGGGCAATCTCTTCGCGCGCCGGGCCGGCGCCGATGAAAGCCTGCCGCCGGTTCTGATCGGCAGCCATCTGGACACCCAGGCGGCGGGCGGTCGTTTCGACGGCATTGTCGGCGTGCTGGGCGGGCTGGAGGTGCTGCGCAGCCTGGACGATCTGGAGATCGAGACCCGCCGCCCGGTCGAGGTGGTCAACTGGACGAACGAAGAGGGCGCGCGCTTTACGCCGCCGATGCTGTCCTCCGCCGTCTTCGCCGGCCTGCGCGAGCTGGACTGGGCTCTGGCGCGCGAGGACGATACCGGGATCACCGTCGGAGCGGAGCTGGACCGCATCGGCTACGCCGGCCCGGCGCCGGTCGGCGGACGCGAGCTGGACAGCTACTTCGAGATCCATATCGAGCAAGGGCCGCGTCTGGAAGCCGAAGGCTTTCGGGTCGGCCTGGTCACAGGCGCCTACGTCGCACGCGGCATGATCCTGAAGATCGAAGGGGAGAACGCGCACTCGGGCCCGACGGCCATGCATCTGCGCCAGAACGCCATCGTCGGTGCGGCCATGATGGCGGTCGCGGTCAACGAGGTCGGCTGGCGCTACTCCTGGTGCGACGGAAAATCCACCGTGGCCCGCTTGGAGGCTTGGCCGAACAAGCCGGGGATCCTGTCGGACGAGGCGCGGCTGTTCGTCGACTTCCGCAGCCCTGACGCCGAGATCACGGCCCGGATGGAGGCGGAGATCCGCGCCGCCTTGCCGGATGCCGAGCGGCGCAGCCAATGCCGCATCGAAGTGGCGGAAGACTGGACCTTCGGCGATCTGGCTTTCGACGAGGGCTTGCTGGACCTGGTCCGCACCACGGCCGGCCGCCTGGAGGTGCCGCTGCTGGAACTGCCCAGTCAGGCGGGCCACGACGCCTACAACCTATCCAAGCTTTGCCCCACGGTGCTGATCTTTACGCCCTGCGCCGGCGGGATTACCCACAACGAAAAAGAAGACACGACGTTGGAAGATCAACTTCCGGGCCTGAACGTCCTGCTAAATTCCGTCGTTGAACGCGCAGCCCGTTGAGCGCAGTCGAGGGACCTTCACTTCTATTCGTAACTAAGGGCAATTCTACCGCAATTAAGCATTTTGCAAGAGGTTTTGTGCAGTACTTCAGAATTGGAGAGATGGATATAACGGTTCCGGAGTACCTTCGATGAGGTTCAACCCCTTGGCACGGCTGCGTCTGACCTCACGGACCACGCTGTTGACGATCGGCCTGATCGCCTTCTCGATCGCAGCGGTCAGCGCCGTCACGATCTTCCAGCTAAACCGTGAGATCGAGCGTCAGGTGATCGATCGGCAGTCCGCAAGCCTTCGCATTGCCGCGATGATCATGGAGCAGAACTACAGCTCCTTCGAGGCGGAGTACGATGCCGACGGAGATGTGGTGAAGCTGACCATGCAGGAGATTCCCGAATTCCTGCATCATCTGGTGATCGATCAAATCGGCCAGATGACCGGTGAGACCGCGACGCTCTTCGCCTTTCAGGAGGAGGACGGCGACTTCTGGCGTCGGACCACCAACATCATCAAGCCGGACGGCCAGCGCGCCGTCGGGACGCCGCTGGGCAAGACGGGTGTGGTGCACGCGGCGATGATGCGGGGTGAAACCTTCCTGGGCGAAGCGAACATCCTGGGCCAGGACTACTACACCATCTACAAGCCGGTTTTCAGCCCGGACGATCGGGTCATCGGTATCCTCTACGCCGGCGTTCTGAAGTCCGAGATCATCGCGGTCCTGGACAAGCTGACGCTTGGCCTGGCCGGCTCTGCAGCGGTCCTGCTTCTGATTTCCGCCGCGGCCGCCTGGGGCCTGTTCCACTTGATGCTGCGCCCGATCCCGACGCTCGCCGGTGTGATGCAGCGCATGTCCCAGAACCAGAACGTTCAGGTCCCCTATCAGAACAAGCAGGATGAGCTGGGCGAGATGGCCCGCACCCTTGAGGTCTTCCGCGCCGGCCTGGAGGAGAACGAAAAGCTCCGTGCCGAGCAGCTGCAGTCCGAGCGTCGTGCCGAAGAGGAGAAGAAGGCCGCCCTGCAGAACCTGGCGGAACAGTTCGAGGCGGACGTGGGCCGCATCGTCGAGGCCGTGCGGCAGGGAAGCGCCGCCTTGAACCGCGAGGCGGGCAGCGTCTCGAGCCTGGTCGAGCAGACCGAGGGCACCTCGGCCCGCGTGGCGGGCTCCACGCAGGAAGCCTCCAACGCCGTGCAGTCGGTGGCCAGCGCCGCAGAGGAGCTGTCCTCCACCATCGCCGAGGTGACCCGTCAGGTGAACGAGGTCAACGACTTGACCTCGCAGGCAGGGCAGCGGGCCGCGGGGACGACCGAAACCGTCGGAGCGCTGAACGAGACGGCCGACAAGATCGGCGAGGTTGTGAGCCTGATCTCGGACATCGCGGAGCAGACGAACCTTCTGGCCTTGAACGCGACCATCGAGGCGGCGCGTGCTGGCGAGGCGGGCAAGGGCTTCGCGGTGGTGGCGAGCGAGGTGAAAAACCTGGCCACCCAGACGGCTAAGGCCACCGAGGATATCGGCAAGCGGATCTCCGAGATGCAGGGCATCTCCCAGGAGACCGTGCGCGCCATCGAGGGCATCCGTCAGGCCATCGAGAACGTCACCGGCATCGCCACGACGGTGGCCGCGGCTGTGGAGGAGCAGAACGCCGCAACCTCTGAGATCGCCCGCAGTGCCCAGGAGGCCGCCGCCGGTGTCGGCGTCTCGGCCGAGGGCATCGAGGAAGTGAGCGAGGGCAACCGCAACGCCCGCGCGGTGGTGGGCCAGATCGCCGAGGCCAGCGGTCAGCTGGTGAGCCACACCGACGATCTGGGGCAGGCCGTCACCGGCTTCGTCGCCAAGGTGCGCGCCTCGTAATCAGAGGCCCTCACGACGGAAGTGCAAGACGGAACGCGCCGGGCAGTCACAGCGACCGCCCGGCGCGTTGCTGTTTTGGGGGCGGCGATGCTCGGTGGGGAGGTGGTGGGCCCGGCAGGACTCGAACCTGCGACAACACCGTTATGAGCGGCGCGTTCTAACCAGCTGAACTACGGGCCCACGAGGCTCCGGCGAAGACCGCGAAGATACGGGCGCCGGGAGTGGGGTCAAGAGGCGAGCGTGCGCGCGGCGGTCCGCTCGGTCTCCTAGGTCGGCGTTCTTGCGGCAGCAGACTGTAGGGCGGGCTTGTCATCCTGGGCTAAGGCCATCCTTCGACAGGCTCAGGATGACGTCACAGGCTCAGGATGAAGTCGGAGTGTTGGAACTCCTCGTCTTCTCCCTGAGCCTGTCGAAGGGTCAGGGTTGTCACTCCGGTTCTTATGGCTCGCTAAAGCAGGGTTTGCGGTAGATAGAGAGCGATCTCCGGGAAGGCCATGATCAGCGCGAGACCGATCACCTGCAGGATCACAAAGGGGATGATGCCCTGATAGATCTGCTGGATCCGCACGCCGGCCGGGGCCACGCCCTTCATGTAGAAGAGCGCGAATCCGAAGGGTGGCGTGAGGAAGGATGTCTGTAGATTGACCGCCATCAGGATCGCGAACCAGGGCACCACCAGTGTCGTCAACGGGATGTGTGCGCCGAAGTCGAGAAGCTGGACGATCGGCGCGAAGACCGGCAGCACGATCAGCGTGATCTCGAACCAATCGAAGAAGAAGCCGAGGATGAAGACGACGGCCATCAGGGCGATCAGCACGCCCCAGGCGCCAACGCCGGAGCCCTGGACGATGTTCACGATCACCGTGTCGCCCTGCAGCATCTTGAAGACGAAGGAGAAGCAGGTCGCGCCGACGAAGATGCCGAAGAGCATCGCACCGGTCAGGGCCGCGCGCTCAACCACGTCGCGGAAGGTGCGAAAGTTCAGGCGGCCGTTGAACCAGGCCAGCAGCGTGGCCCCTAGCGCGCCGACGCCGGCGGCCTCCGTCGGCGTCGCGAGGCCGCCGAAGATCGAACCGAGCACCAGAACGATCAGGGCGATCGGCGGCAGGAAGGTGCGCAGCACCATCAGCGCCAGCTCGCCCCGGCTTTCCGGCCCGACCTCCTCCGGCAGGGGCGGGGCGATGTCCGGCCGCATGGCGGCGATACCCAGGATGTAGAGCATGTAGAAGGAGGCTAGCATCAGGCCGGGAAAGACCGCGCCGATGAAGAGCGTGCCGACCGGGATCGACAGCAGGTCGGCCATGATTACCAGCATGATGCTGGGCGGGATCAGGATTCCGAGCGTGCCCGAGGCGGCGATGGTGCCGGCCGCCAGGGGGACATGGTAGTTGCGCTGCATCATGACCGGCAGTGCCATCAGGGTCATCAGCACCACCGAGGCGCCGATGATGCCGGTGGTGGCGGCCAGGATGGTACCCATCAGGGTGACCGAAAGGGCAAGGCCGCCGGGCAGCCGCCGGGTCAGGACCTGCAGGGTATTGAGCAGATCCTCGGCAACGCCGGATTTCTCCAGCATCGTGCCCATGAAGATGAACATGGGAATCGCGACCAGCACCAGATTCTCCATGGTGCCGCCGTAGATCCGCAGGGGGATCAGCGTGAAACGCGCGAAGGTGAAGACGTCCATCGTCCAGCCGATGAAGCCGAACAGCAGGCCGACTCCGGCGAGGACGAAGGCCACGGGAAAACCGGTGAAGATGAACAGCGCCAGCGCGGCGAACATCAAAAGAGGAAGCGCTTCGATCATCGCCCCGACCTAACTCCCCTGCCTCTGGCGCCCGTGCAGGCGTTCGTACTCTTCCAGCTCTTCCTCGGCTTCGTGGACCAGTTCCTCAATGTCCGAATGCTCGACGAAGGTTCCGGCCTCCTGCCGCAACTCGGGTGGGCCGAAGAGATAGATGAAGTTGCGCAGCGCCACCGAGAGCGCGGCGAGACCGAGCACGATGAATCCGAGAGGCAGCATGCCCTTGATGATCCAGCGCATGGGCAGGCCGGTCAGCGCCGAGGACCGCTCGTTCAGCATGAAGGCGCGTTCGGCGAAGTCGTAACCGTAGCTGACGACGACGTAGCAGTATGGCACCACGAAGGCGATAGCGCCGAACAGCTCGAACCAGGCGCGCAGGCGCGGATTGATCTTCTCGCGCACCACCTCCACCCGGACGTGGGCGTTCTTGATGTAGGCGTAGCCGAGGCAGAGCAGGAAGAGGATGGCGTGGAGGTGCCACTCCATCTCCTGCAGCTTGGTCGAACCGATCTCGCGGTACATGAAGGTGTCGATCAAGTCCGGATAGAACTCGATCAGTTTGCGCATGGTGATGTCGACGACGATGATCAGCATCAGCGGCACCGCGAGCCAAGCGGCGATCCGTCCGATCCAGCTGACGATAGCGGCCAGCACGTCGCTGACTTTCATCAGGGCATACATGAGCGCGACCTAACCCTCCCCAAGACCGCCGGCCAAGACCGCCGGCCAAAACCGCGGGACGCGCCGATGCCGCTCGACCCGTGACGGTCAGCCGACGTCCGCTCCCGTGCGTGTCGTCGTTCCTGCCGGGGTTGCTCCCCGATCTCCCATTATCGCGGCTCGACCGCCAATCGCCGATGTTCGAGGGCTGACGTCCGGTCTTCTCAGCCTCGATTTAGCAACCTCGACGGTGAGGATCTTACCATCTCGGCCGTACTGCCCACCCGGAGAAGCGGCAACACGGCGAAGGTGGCGAGAAGGGCCTGGATGTTCTGAACGTGGATGTTCGGGAGTGTATGCGGAGCAGCGCTCCAGGCGGTTCGGAGGGGCTGGCGCCCGGCCCGAAGCCGCCTGGAGTCTGCCGTAAGATCAGCGATCCGGTTACCGCAGGTAGCCCAACTCGCCCCAGCGCTTGTAGTTCTCGCGGAAGGCCGAGAGCGACTCCCAGACGCGGGCGAAGTCTTCGTCGCCGGCGCTTTCTTCCATAACCACCTCTTCCCAGGCGGCTTCCAGCTCAGCCAGGATCTCGGGCGACCAGCTATGGATGGTCACGCCCTTCTCCTCCAGTTCGGCCAGCGCGGCGAACTGCAGATATTCGCCTTCGGCAATGCCGTGCCGCACGGAGTCGCCGCAGACTGCCTCGATCTGGGCGCGTTGCGTGTCGGTCAGGCCGTCCCACAGCGCCTTGTTGATCATCAGGTCGAACATGGTCGACTGCTGGTGCCAGCCGGGGAAGTAGTAGTGCTTGGCGACCTGGTAGAAACCGAGATTGAGGTCGATCGCCGGCATGGAGAACTCGGTTGCGTCGATCGTGCCGAGCTCAAGGGCGGGGAAGATGTCGCCGCCGGCCAGAAGCTGGGTCGAGACACCCATCTTCTCCATGACCTTCGCGCCCAGGCCGAAGAAGCGCATCTTCAGGCCGCGCAGGTCGTCGGCCGTCTCGATCGGCTGACGGAACCAGCCGGAGGCCTCCGGCGCGATCACGCCGCAGATCACGGAGTGGATGCCGAAGCGATTGTAGATCTCCTCGAACATCTCCTTGCCGCCGCCGAAGTAGTACCAGGCCATGTACTCGCCCGAGCGGGGACCGAAGGGCACAGCGCCGAACAGCGGCAGAGAGGGGACCTTGCCGGCCCAGTAGCCGGGGGTCGACCAGCCGGCCTCCACCGCGCCGGTAGCCACGGCATCGAAGACCTCCAGAGCCGGCACGATGGCGCCCGGCTCCTGGAAGACGATGTTGATCTCGCCATCCGAGACTTCGCGCAGCTTCTCCTCGATACGCTTGCCCAGCGTGCCGAGCTGGGTGAGCGAGCCGGGATAGGTCGACTGCATGTTCCAATTGACCGTCTGGGCCTTGACCTCCGCCGTGGTGGCGAAGGTGGCCAGACTGGCCGCTGCCGCCAAAGCGACCGCGGTCTGCGTGACTGCACGCACTTTCATCCTGGAGTTCCTCCCTGTGATTGGCCTCCCCGCCTCGGACTTTGCCGCTGCGGCGCTTAACAAATTCTACCTTCGAGGGAGACCCGACGGTTTGCCCGCTTCTTTAGCCCCACAGCGCCCGGTTTTCCCGGCACCGCAGGGTTCGGCCGCCTTGTTCAGCTTTGGCTGCGCCACCCGTCCCCCTCAAACGGGATGCAAACCCTAGCCAAGCTGCCCCCGGCCCACAAGCCGTAAGTCCACCCCTCCCGGCGATCAGCTGGAATCTCACCACGATGTCGCCGGCTGCGCCGATTTCATGCTGAATTCAGCACGTTAGCGACCTGGGGTGCTGGTCTGCGGTTTCGCGCAGGCGAGCAGGGCGCCCCGACACTGCGCTGGACGGGGTTTTCGCCCAGGTGGGCACCTGCGCAGGAGCTTCGCGCGGGCATCGCCCCGGAGGGCATTGCGTGGGGCACGGGGCCGGGCTATATAGCGCCGCCCGTGTCGCGCGTCGGCCGATGTGGCCTGGATCGCAGGTCAGCCGAAACGCCGCCGCCGACCGGTTTTGCCGGGGAGTAGCTCAGCCTGGTAGAGCACTACGTTCGGGACGTAGGGGCCGGAGGTTCGAATCCTCTCTCCCCGACCAGGTTTTAGTGATCGAAGCGCCTCGGCTCCCCGCCGGGGCGCTTCTGTCTTAACGGCATCACGGGTGTGACCCCTATGATTAGGATGCGTCCGCTAGTCGGAAACTTGCTAGGCGAGCCGCGACCGCGACTTTGACAGACTCGTGCAGAGAGGCCGGGAAGGCCGTCGGCAGAGCCGCTTCGAGCTTTGCCATCGCGCTGTCCGCCGTGGCAGCTATCTCTTCGACCGCTGAGCGGACCAGTCGTTTGGGGAGACCGGCTTCATCGCCTGTTTGCAGGAAGTGACGCGCGTGAATCCGGTCGATGCGGTCATGACGGTTTCTGCCGACCGACATTGCCAGCTTCATCTGCCGAAGATTGATTTGATGGTTGTCGAGGCTGGGTTGCGCCGTCAGAACGTCGTAGAGCGGTGTCAGCCGAAAGCTTCCGCCCGAACCCAGATAGATGCTGAAGTTCTTTGCATGGCCGTCCGTGGCGCCGAGCAGCCAGAAAAGTAGCTGCGCCTTGACGAAGACCATCTGATCTTCAACCGGCGTGTCGCTGCCTTTCAGAAGATCGAGGATCGCGACTATGCCTGGGCCACCGTCACTTTGGTATTTGAGCGTTGGAGGCACAGACAGGGCCTGACAGCAGTCTTCCTGTGGTAGCCGCAGCAGCCGGCCGTCTTTTGTCCAGCGGCGATCGAAACGCTCGATGACGAGCGCCTTGGTTTCTCCGAAGGTTTCGATCTTCGCCGCATTCACCGGAAGGCCGAAAGCCTCGATGAACTTCAGACAGTAGAATTCGTTCTCGACGCTGTCCGAAAGGTCGATGCCGTTCGGCAGTTGACCGATCGGCGGCTTGAATAGGTGGGTGGTTGGCGTAGTGCCGTGAGGTTTGAGCCATTTGCCGTCGTGCCGAAGCAGAGCGGTTTTTTCCTGCGCGCCCGCCACCGATATGCGGAAGGTGTCGTCACGACTGAGACCCAGCGGCGCCTGAGTCAGGCTGCGAAGCAGCCGGTCTATGGCTTCGGCATCGACAACATCGCCCTCGATCTTGCCGGTGATATCGATTTCTTCCTCGCCATCGGCAATGAATTGGAAGGCTCCGACGCAATCCCGTCCGATAGCCGCAAGCAAGTTATAGGCGTCGATCCCGTGGGCCCCCACCTTCTCGGCGACGAGGCGGCGCAGCCTCTCGGAGTCGGGCAGAAGGTTTTCGAAGACCGCGGCAACAGCTTCGCCACGGAAGGGCGTCTCGCGCAGGGGCAAGGACAGGGACGCCGGCATGGCTTGCTCCCAGTCCAGCCAGCTTTGGTCGTAGTGAAAGCCGATCAGGCCGCTGGGCTCTCTGGTCAGATGGCCGACGAGACGATTGTTCTGGAAGACCTGCAGCGGTGGATGCCGGCGGCGGCGAGGCATCAAAAGATGTTCTCAATGTCGTCCGCACGTGTCTTGGAGCGCGGCAGGACTCTGAATTCCAGGTCGAGCGCGGCAAGGACCGCCAGGATCGTTTCCAGCTTCGCGGCCGGATTTCCTGTCTCGATCAGGGAAATGGTCTCTTGCCGTAAACCGGCCAGATTCCCCAGTTCTCTCTGATTAAGGCCCTGTTTTTTGCGGTTACGTTGTACGATGGCCCCGATCTGCTTGGGATTGCGCGCCAAGTCCTTCATATCGATTTTATGAGCTCATTCCGATAAAAATGCAATATCGGTCTTGGCACATAAAATGGCTTTATGCGCCAAATCCCATAAAAATATTTATGAGAAGTGGCGCATAAACGCTGGTTTTATCCGCCTTATGATGGACGCGCCTCACGCAGGGCGAGGTTTATAGCCTCAAGTCGGCCGGTTCGATTTCCCTGCCCACGTTCGATTTCCCTGCCCACGCAAGATAAGCGGTTCATCTGTCGCGGAAGCTTCGTTGGGGCCGCTCAACATTTCCAGCGTTCTGTTGCGAACAGGATGCAAAAAACTCCGTCGCCCGGCGTGCCATGCGGGTGGCCGCCGGAGCGGGCGGGAAGGGGCCCGGCTCCGGCGGCCGTCGCGCGCTCGGCCGGGTGGGACCGGCGGCGCAGCGACTCACGTTTCTTCGCGTCACGTCTGCTTGCGCCCCTTTCGGCGCGAGGCTCGGATCAAGGGCGCGAGTTGGATCAGGGGCGTGGGCTGGGCGGCGCCTTGTCGAGAAGTTCGGCTTCATGGTGCAAGGCGCGGGCCTGGCGTTTGTGCCAGTCGATGGCGGCGCGCTGCTCGGCGGAGAGAAAGGCGGGACCGCATTCCAGGGTCATGGCTTCGCCTCGATGGACCTGCGCCCGCTCCTGCAGCAGCGCCACCTGCAGGGCGCGATAGTCCGCGTTCAGCGCGGCGGCGATCTTTTCGGCCGTGCGTCTTTCGCCTTCGCAGATCTCGCCGGGCCGGCGCGGCAGGCCGAGCGGATAGACCAACCGCACCTCGATGGTCTCAAGCAGCCGCCCGCCGGCATCGCGCAGCAGGACCTCGTTGGGGCTCTCGGGATCGACCCGGTACAGCCCGGCGCCGATGGACCCGGCCTTCGCCGCATCAAGCTCGACTTGCCGCTGCGTGACTTCCGGATCTCGGGGCCGCCGCTGCGAGACTTGACCGAGCTTGTCGGGCGTGTGCTGCATATCGACCCCTGTGCCTCCGTTCGAAGCTTGCGGCCGAACGCCCGCCGCGCGGCCCGCCGGCAGTCGCGCCGGCAGGACCGAGACGATACGAATTGTATTGGCTTAAGTCAATACTACTTGTATCGATACGGTGAGAAATTTCAGATTTGCTTGATGACCTGGACCACGCGGCCGATCACCTCGACCGTTTCGTCGGGAAAGATGGTCTCATGGGGTCGGGTGCTGTCCGGTTCCAGCCGCGTCGGGTTGGTGCGGTAGCGCTTGAAGGTCGCGTCACCGCCGTTGGAGAGCCGGAAGACGTAGTAGCGACCGTCGATCAGATCGCGGTCGCCGTAGTCGACGACGATGACGCTTTCCTGCGGTGCGATCCGGTCCATCGAGTTTCCGTGGACGCGTAGGGCGAAGACGGTCTTCCGCGTGTGGGAGACGATCACCATGTCGCCCGAGCCGGCCGGCAGGGTGTCGGATGCGGTCCAACGTCCAGCCTCCACCCAGGAAAGGACGGGCGCCCGGTGGATCTGGGTTTGCAGCGCCGTCAACTCCTTCGGGTCCGTTTCGCCCGTCAGCAGCCAGAGATAGGGAACGTCGAGCTTTTTCGCGTAGTCGCGGACCTGTTCCGGGCCGGGCGTGCGCTGCCCGTTCTCATGATGCCGGTAGGTCGCCTCCAGCATGTCCATGGCGCGTGCGAAGGCGGCGGCCGACGTGTAGCCGGCGGCCTCGCGTGCTTGGCGAAGTCGATCCGCAACCTGGGACATGGGCGCAGTGTGACCGATACGCTCCGTGATGTCCGATACGAATTGTATTGATTTTGCCTGATACGATATGTATCGATTTGACTCTGCCTTGGTTCGATAGAGGGACGGGAGTCAGCAGATGGAGACCACAGGATCGATCGCGAGCCGCGCCAGCCACCCGATGACTCTGGAGGAGCCGATTCGTGCCGACCCGACCGAGCAGCGCTTGTGGCGCGCGGTGATCGACTGCGCCTTCCGCGATGCGGTCGAACTGCCGAAACTCTGGTTCGGCAGCCGCAGCCGTGAGCATCTGGAGCGCCATCGTCACCGTCTGCAGGACGAGGCGCGTCGCTGGCTATTGTCCGGGGGCGACGACTTCGTCCTCGTCTGCGATCTGGCGGGCCGCTGTCCGGTCGAGGTGCGTGACCAGGCCCGTCGCCTGCTGGACGATCCCGAGATGCAGGCTCGCTATCGCGTGGCGCGCGACGGCTTGTCGGGGCGTCGAAGCGCCGGAACCAAATCGAAAGCGGGCGCTAGATCGAGATCGACCGATGGTCGCCGGCAGGAAGCCGCGATGTCTTTGCCCGGGCGCATGCGATGACGGGACCGGCACCCAGCAAGGTTCGGCGCGTCGACTACTACCCGGACGAAATGATCTCCGGCGTGGCCGGCAAGCTCTCGCCGTTGGATTTCGGCGTCTACTGGATGATCTGCACGCTCATCGCCTCGCGTGGCGGTTCGATCGACAACGATCCGGCCTGGATCGCGCAGCTCTTCAAACGCGGCACCCGGCCGCGCGATATCGCTGCCGCGATCACGCGGCTGATCGCAGCGCGCAAGTGTCTGGAGACGGACGGCAAACTGCGTCAACCGCGCATGGAGGTGGAGGTCCAACGTGCCGCCGGCCGGATTCAAAGCGCCCGCGAGAACGGTGCGCGCGGGGGCCGTCCGGCCAAGCAGAACAAGGACTTGGGGAAAGCACCCGGTTCCGGAGAGGGGACGCTAACCGTCAACCGCCAACCCGCAACCCTCAACGACTCTCCCGCCTCCCCTGTCGGGGAGGCCGCGATCCCGAAGGTGCCGGAAGATCGCGGAGCGTTACGGACGGGCCCGAGGGCTGCGGGAGCGTCATCCGGGCAGACGCGAGGTTCCAAAACGATGGCCGAAGGCGGAAGGGCTCGGGACGGCAGCCGGGGACACCGTCTGCCCGACGACTGGTCGCCAAGCCCGCAAGCCCGTCTAACCGCCCAGGAGGAAGGTCTGACCGATGATGAAATTGACCGCTGTGCCGACAAGTTCCGCGACTACTGGCACGCGCAACCGGGCGCCAAAGGGCGCAAGTGCGACTGGCAAGCCACCTGGCGGAACTGGGTCCGCCGCGAGGTCGACGACGGGCGTGTCGGGCGCGCGACTCTCCGCCGACCTGGGCAGGGGCGGGGCATCATCCGCCGTGCCGGCGCGTCACCTGGAGATCGCGCGCCGAGCGGCACGGCTTACGCCGCCCGAGGTGGAGTTGAGGATCGCAGCTTTGCTGCCGCCGTCGCTCGCGCTGTCCAGCGGCAGGTTGCCGAGCCGGACGACGACGACAGTTCCGGCTGATCTGCAGCCCGACGACGGACAGCGGCTCCACGACTGGATTGCTGGCGCCTGCGTTCCGGCACGCAGGTTGGAGGCGGCGCTGCTCGCCGAATCGTCGAGCGAGACCGGCGGCGAGCCGGGAGCCGCCCTGGCGATCGGGTCGGCCATGGCGCGGCTTCGGGCGGTGACCGTCAGCCGGCGCAGCGAGGGTGTGGATCAGGATCTTCTGGCCGACGAACTGCTGGACCTCTGCCTGAACTATCCCGCCGACATCGCGCTGTCAGCGCTGGAGCAGGCCAAGGGCGACAGCCGCTTCTTCCCGACCTATGCGGACCTGCTGGCCGCGCTGGAGGCGCCGCTCACCCTGCGCCACGCCTGGCTGCGCGCGGTCGAAAGCTGGTCGGCGCAGATCGCCGACGGTCGCCAACGCGAGACGCTGCGGAGCCGCCGGTTGCGGAGCGTGCGCATTCTGGCAGGCCTGGAGGCTCGGCGCCGGGATGGCGCCTGGTTGCCTTGCGACCGGCTGGAATGGGCCCGTCAAAGCGCGGCGCTGGAACGGCTGGATGCGCAGCTCGCGGCGCTGGAGAGGCCGTTTTGACAGCGCCTGGCGAAACTCAAAGGCTCTTGGAATCGAGAAGGGAGACGAAGATGACGATGCAGAAGGTCTATGTCGGTGGGCGTGGCGAGATGGCGGTGCGGACCCTGCCGGACAGCGGCGTCCGCAGCGACCGCACGGGCCGCGAGGCGGGCCGCTGTAGCTGGCCGCTGCGTAGCGGCGAGCGGGCGGTCGGCCGTTGGTCGGTGGCGCAGCGCGCCGCCGAGCGTGAGGAGACGGAGTCCCGGGACCGCCTGCGGCTGGCCGCTCTGGCGCTGGTGCAGCGCGCCTTCGAGACCTACGCGCGCCTACCAATGACCGGCCTTTTTCCGGCCGGCCTGCGCTCGGCCATGCCCGAGGTGGTGCACGACGCGACCGAGGCCTACGGCTGGAACGCCGCCCGTCCGCGACCGGCCACGCCCAGCGGGACCGAAATCCTGGAGGCCGACTGGGTCGCCGGTCATACCCTGACTCTGGCGCCAGCCGACCGGGCGATCCTGATCGGGCTCGGCCTCTCGCTTAGCCTGCGGGCGATCGGCCGCAAGGTCGGCCTGTCCCACGAGCGGGTGCGTCAGCGCGGCAACGCGCTGTTGCTTGCCCTGGCGGCGGCCTACGAGGCGAAGGGCAAGAGGCTTTAGGGGATCGTGGTTAAGATCCGATCCGAGGCCGGCGCGCAACCGAGCTATGCAAGAAAGCGGTGGATTTATGGTAATTATTTATTACTCTTTATGGATCTTTAAGGAATAAAGAGCGCCGCTTCCGAGCGGGGAGGAGATGCAGGATGGCTGATACGCCGATGGTGACGATCGTCGTGGTGCCGCGCGAGCGCTTCGGTGTCGCTGTGGAATCGCTGGAAAGCATCGTCGAGCACACAGAGAGGCCTTACCGGCTGATCTACGTCGACGGCGGCAGCCCCAAGCCGACGGCCGATGCCTTGCGCGGGCTTTGCGCGGCCCAGGGCTTCGATTACCTGCGCTACGACAGCTACCTCTCGCCGAACCAGGCGCGGAACATCGGCCTGAGCCGGGTTGAAACCCCCTACGTCGCTTTCGTGGACAACGACGTGATCTGCTCGCCCGGCTGGCTGTCGACCATGATCGCGACGGCCCACGAAACCGGGGCCGAGGTGATCGCACCGCTGATCTGTCAGAAGCGGCCGCTGCACACCGAGGTGCATCAGGCCGGTGGCCTGATCGCCGACGACCTGGAGGCCTTTCTGGCCGCCGCGCCGGAAGACCGGCGCCTGCGGGACGAGCACGTGCATCAGCGCAGCAAGGTCGCCGACCTGGCGTTGAAGCGGGAAGAGACGCAGTTCTGCGAGTTCCATTGCGTTCTGGTCAAACGCGCGCTGTTCGACCGGATCGGACCGCTGGACGAAGCGCTGACCGCGACCCGCGAGCATCTGGACTTCAGCCTCTGCGTCTGGACCAACGGCGGCCGGGTCGTCTTCGAGCCGAAGTCCGTAGTCACCTATCTCTTCCCGTCGCGCGACACGCCGCTTCAGCGGGCGGACTGGCCTTTCTTCACGCTGCGCTGGTCGCCGGTCTGGATTCTCAAGTCGCTGGACCGCTTCTGCGAGAAGTGGGGCATCACCAACGACCCCTACGTCGAGAAGCTGCGGGCGACGGCGAGTTGGCGTCACACCGTGGGCTTGGGCCGCAGCATGACCGCCAAGATTCCCTTCGGCCGGACAATCGCGGAGAAGGCCGTGGTTCTGCCGTTGCTGGATCTTTGGGGGCGCCGTATGGCGGCGCAGCATGCCCGCCGCTCCGCCGCCGGACCACAGCCGAGCCACGTCTCCAGCCCCTCCCAGGCGGCCTAAGGCGCTATCCCGCCTCAGACGATCCTGCTCCAGGGCCGTTCGCCCGGGGCGCCAAAGCAGCGGTCCGGCCGTGCAGTTGTAAAAACTGCCGCAGGCCTGGAGGAAATGCGTCGACAGCCCGTCGAGTGACTGGGGCTGGTGACTGGGGCTGGTGACTGGGGCTGGTGACTGGTGTTGATGACTGGGCGTGGTGACTGGGGTTGATGACTGGGCGTGGTGACTGGGCGTGGTGACTGGGCGTGGTGACTGGGGCCGGGCGCGAGTGTCGAACCACTCCGTCCTACGGCCCCATCCTTCTGGCCGAATGTGACACGCGAGAGCCCGCGCCACCTTGCCTTGTGCCCGGACTCTCTGCGGCATTGCCCGGCAGCCCGTCACTTCTGCCCGGGCACCAGCGAATTTATCGAGTCGAGACGTCGCAGGGACCTCCGGTCGCCACCAATCCTGTCGTCCTGTCGGATCCGATGGTGCTGCCGGGTCTTGGAGCCGGGTCTTGGAGCCGGGTCTTGGAAAGGTCACGCGCCGTGGCGAAGGAGTCGACCGCAGCTCAGGTGGTCGAGCTGGGAAGCTTGTCTTGGAAAGCGGGATCCCAAGCCTCAAGGGCTCTTCTATCATAGGGAGATTTTATAAAATATACTTCTAGTTTTAGGAAATTTACTACGTTCAGTAACTGTAAACGTAAACAAAGCCTCGTAAATTTTTTGTAAACATCAAGCTTTCGCATTGAATTAATCTAGAATTTTAGATGAATTGTTTCTAGATCGCCGATGATCTGATTTCCAAAGTCGGTGTTGAGGCGTCATGCCAAGCAGCTGCAGTCGAGGAACACAGAGTCAAACCGCAACCGCGGAGCGCGTTTGCCGAAACACGGCGCGTGGTTTCGGCACGTCCGCACGCGGCGCCAGGGCGCTGACCGCGTCAGGCAGGGATGCCGTCACGCGCCGCTGGCATCGCGTTGCTCAGCGGTTGGGCAGCTACGCGACCTTGCTCTGCTTCACCGCATCGACGGCAGTGACCCCCGCCGTCAGCAGCTCCGCCCTGGCCTCGACCACCTTGCCGCAAAACCCTTCTGTCGTGGCCGGCTCCGCCAGCGTGTCGCAGACCGCTCCTGCGGCGCTGCGCGTCGACCAGGCCAGCAACCGCGCCGTCATCGACTGGGAAAGCTTCAGCATCGGCAGCGAGGCCTCGGTGCAGTTCGCACAGCCGTCGAGCCGGGCCATCGCCGTCAACCGCGTCACCGGCGGCAGCCTCAGCGAGATCTATGGGGCGCTGACGGCTAACGGTCAGATCGTTCTGCTGAACCCCAACGGCGTTCTGTTCGGGGCCGGCGCGCAGATCGACGTCGGTGGGCTCATCGCCTCGACCGGCAACATCGATGTCGAGAACTTCATGTCTGGGTCCGACAGTCTGACGCTCAGCGACTTTGGCCCCGGCGCCATCGTTAACCAGGGCAGCATCACGGTGGCGCAAGGCGGCCTGACGGCTTTCGTGGCGCCGACCGTGCGCAACGACGGCGCGATCGTGGCACGTCTGGGCCGGGTCGCCCTGGCCGCCGGCAGCGAGACCGCGACCGTCGATCTCTGGGGCGACGGTCTCGTCTCCTTCGCGCTCTCGCCGGCGCAGCAGGCCTTGCTGGCGGCGAACGCCGGGTCCATCGAGGCCGAAGGCGGTATGATCGCGCTGTCGGTCGCGGCGGCGGAGCAGGTCGTCGAAAGCGTGATCAACGTGGAGGGGCGGCTCTCGGTGACTTCCGCGACTCAGGAGGCCGGGCGGATCGTCCTGCACGGAGGTGCCGGATCCGAGGTGAACGTCGCGGGCGAACTCGACGCGCGGGGCGCCGATGGCGGCGCGATCGACGTGACCGGCGACACGGTCACGCTCACGCAGACGGCGAGCCTGGATGCCTCCGGCCTCAGCGGTGGCGAGGCGAGCGACGGAGGACAGATCCGCGTGGGCGGCGACGAGCGCGGTCAGGGCGACTTCGCCCGCGCCGAGCACACCCGCGTGGCCGAGGGGGCGACCCTGGCGGCGGATGGCGCTGGCCGGGGCGACGGCGGGCGCGTGATCGTCTGGGCCGACGAGACCACCCGGATGGATGGCGCGATCTCCGCACGGGGCGGAGCGAGCGGCGGCGACGGCGGCTTCGTCGAGACCTCGGCCGCCGGGCAACTGGGTGTGACCGGCAGCGTCGACGTCACGGCGGCCTTCGGTGAGGCGGGACAGTGGCTGTTGGATCCCCGCGACGTTCGGATCGTCAGCGGCGTCGGACCCGCCTACAGCGGAACGCCAGACGGGAGCGGGGTCTTCGAAGTCTTCGCCAGCAGCCTGACAGCGGCGCTGGACGGCGGTGCCAATGTCACCGTGACCACCGACGCAATCGATTCCAGCGGCGCCAGCGCCGGGGACATTACCGTCGCTGCGGCGGTGGAGTGGTCCGGAAGCGGCAGCCTCTCGCTGGAGGCTGACAACGACATCCTCGTGGACCGCAGCGGACGGATTGTGTCGCTCGGCGGCGGCGATGTCTTCCTGACCGCCGGAAACGACATTCGCGTGCAGTCGCAGATCCAGACGGCGAACGCCGGCGGCACCGGAGGCGACATCGCCCTGCGAGCTGGCGGCGATATCGCCGTGCAGGCGGCGGACGGCGTGCCAGAGAACGTCAGAGTTGCGGCAAGCGACGGCGGTTCGATCGATATTGACATCGCCGACGGAAACTTGACGGTGGCAGGCAGCGCCTTGCAGCCGTCGAACGCACGCATCGATACCTTCGGCGGCGGTGATATCGACATCACGGTCGGCGGCAGCGGAACCATGACCGGTAACGTCTCCGTCCTTGGCGGCAGCGGCAACCGGAGCGGTCAATGGGCCCGCATCCAATCCAGCGGCAGCCTGACCATCGACGCGGGCTACGACATCACCGTGGCCGGCGGCGACAATAGCGCCGGGAACGCTTTCGCAAGCCTGCGGTCCGCCGATGGCATGACGATCCAGGCCGGACATCGGCTGACGGTCGGCAACGTCGACGGGCGCGGCCGCCTCACCGCCAACTCGGATTCTTCGGTGGTCAACAGTGCAGGACGGCAGGACATCTCGGTCGGGAACGATCTACGCGTCTTCGGCGGGCGCCATCACTCCGACTCCTACATCCTGAACGAAGGCACTGCGCAGGACATCCGCGCAGACGACGATATCCGCGTGCGCGGCGGTGTCGGGCAACTGGGGTCCGACGCCTTCATCCGGGCGACCGGCGGCAGCCAGAGCGTTTTGGCGACCGGCCTCGCCCCGCGTAACACTTCCGTCATCGAGGTGACGGACCGGGGGGCGGGCACGGCCTTCATCGACGGCCGCAACACGGACCCCGACACCTATATCGTCGCGGCGCAGGACGCCAACGGTCAGATCCTGGTCGATGGCGTGGACAAGGAAAATCCGGTGGTGCCGGGCCGCCCGCAGATCAACGGAAGTAGCGTTGCCGACTCCTCGTCCGGCGTCCTGCCGCCCGATCCGAGCGGCGGCACGACCGGCGGCACGACTGGCGGTACGACCGGTGGCACCACGGGCGGCACCACAGGTGGCACGACCGGCGGGACCACGGGTGGCACGACTGGCGGCACCACGGGTGGTACGACTGGCGGGACCACAGGCGGCACGACCGGTGGCACCACGGGCGGTACGACCGGTGGCACCACGGGCGGTACGACTGGCGGCACCACAGGTGGCACGACCGGCGGGACCACGGGTGGCACGACCGGCGGCACCACGGGTGGTACGACTGGCGGGACCACAGGCGGCACGACCGGTGGCACCACGGGCGGTACGACCGGTGGCACCACGGGCGGTACGACTGGCGGCACCACGGGTGGCACGACTGGCGGCACCACAGGTGGCACGACCGGCGGGACCACAGGCGGCACGACCGGTGGCACCACGGGCGGTACGACCGGTGGCACCACGGGCGGTACGACTGGCGGCACCACGGGTGGCACGACTGGCGGCACCACAGGTGGCACGACCGGCGGCACCACAGGTGGCACGACCGGCGGCACCACGGGTGGCACGACCGGTGGCACCACGGGCGGTACGACCGGTGGCACCACGGGTGGCACGACTGGCGGCACCACGGGTGGCACCACCGGCGGTACGACCGGCGGCACCACAGGTGGCACGACCGGTGGCACGACTGGCGGCACCACGGGTGGCACGACCGGTGGCACTACGGGCGGCACGACCGGTGGCACCACGGGCGGGACCACGGGTGGCACGACCGGCGGCACCACAGGCGGCACCACGGGTGGCGCGGCAGGCGGTGGCACTGGCGATCTCGCTGCGACGGTGGGACCGGAGGTCTTCGTCGAGCGCGAGTTCCTGGCCGACTTCGCGGAGCTTCCCGGCGCGCTTCTGGGCCGGCTGAGCCTGCCTGAGCTGCTCGCGCGTCTGGCGCCGGCAGCAGGCGACGAAGGAGACGGCACGACGACCGTTGCGGACTATGTCATCACGGACAGTCCGACCCAGGTGGCGTCTCTGATTCCCCTTGGCGGGTCGGCGGTGATCGACTTCTCTGCTTGCGGACGTCGGCAGCTTTCGGGGACCGATTGCGTGGACACCTTAACCTTTGAAGATCTTTTGGCGCAGTATGGTCCCGAGGACCTGCCGGAAGACCTGCAGGATCTGACGAATCTGATCGAAGACGCCGGCGTCTTCGAAGAGTTCGGTTCGATGGACGACAGTGAGGTCGGCGACGACGGCGGGGTCGGCGACAGCGAGCCGTTGGACGGTACCGACGCACAGACGGCTCCCTAAAGCCCGTAACCGCTTTAAGGTCGTGCCGATTTCCCTGGCCTCGACCGCCTTGCGTGGGGTTTGCTGCGGTATCTCGGATGCGTCGGGACGGTGAGAGCAATGGTGTCGGGGTCGCAATGCATCGGATCGCGTTAGGACGAGTCGGTCTGGTGTTGGCCGCCGTCGGCCTGCTGCTGACCGCTTCGCCGGGGTTTGCCCAGACGACAAGTCGATCCATCCCGCCGTCGGCGGATCCGGGCCGTCTCGATCAACGACTGCAAACGCCGCTGGACATTCCAGGCCTGGAGACCGGTCCCGGCTTCGCGGTCCCGGAGGCGGCGCCGGCTCCCGAGGGTGCGGAGGAGATCCGCTTTCGGCTACAGCGCGTCGTCCTAGAGGGCAACAGCGTCTTCGCGGAGGAAGAGCTGTCGGATATCTGGTCGGCCGATGTGGGCGAGGACGTCAGCCTCGCCGACATCTACCTCTACGCCGACGCCATCACCACCCGCTACCGCAACGAGGGCTTCCTCCTGAGCCTGGCGCTGGTGCCGCCGCAGGAGATCGTCGAGGGCGAAGCGTCGCTGCGCATCGTCGAGGGCTTCGTTGAGAGCGTGTCCATCCGCGGCGAACCGCGCGGCGGGCAAGAGCTGCTTCAGGCCTACGGCGAGAAGATCGAGCAGGATCGTCCGCTGCGTGCCGCGACCCTGGAGCGCTACCTGCTGTTGATGAACGACCTGCCCGGAATCGAGGTGAATTCCATTCTGTCGGCGGCACCCGCCACGCCCAACGCCGCGACCCTGGATGTGTTGGTAGAGGAGCGCCGCTACGACGCCTTCCTGGAGGCGGACAACCGCGGTACGAGATTTCTTGGACCCTACCAGCAGTCCGCTGCGGTCGCCCTGCATTCTCTGCTGGCCAGTCACGAGCAGCTCGAGCTGCAGTACGTTCGGGCGGGCGACCCTTTTACCCGGGAGCTGGACTTCGTCTCGGCATCGCTTCGCTGGCCCCTCTTCACGGAGGGGACGACCGTCGGCATTTCGGGAAGCCTGGCCAGGACGAACCCCGGGGAGGATCTCGAAGATCTCGACGTCGAGGGCGATTCCGCCTCGCTGGTCGTCTCCGCCACGCATCCTGTGATTCGCTCGCGCACGCAGAACCTCTTCCTCTCCGGACAGATCGATCTGCGTCGCAGCGAAACCCGGATCTTCGGGAACGACGGCCTGCAGGAGGATCGGCTGACGGTGGCCCGGCTCGGCGCCTTCTGGAACCGATCCGACCGCTTCGGCGGCAACAGCTTCGCCAGCCTGCAGGTCAGTCAGGGTCTCGATCTCTTCGGTCCCTCCGAGCGTGGCGATGCCCGTCTGTCCCGGGCCGAGGGCGACCCCGAGTTCCTGAAGGTCGAAGCCGATGCCAGCCGGCTGCAGAGCCTCGGTTTTCTGGTGCCGGGTCTCAGTCTCTTCGCGTCGGCCTCGGCTCAGGTGTCCGACGATCCCCTGCTGGCCGGCGAGGAGTTCGGGTTGGGCGGCGAAGACCTGGGCAGCGCCTTCGAGCCCGCCGAGCTGGTCGGCGAGCATGGCCTGGGCGGCCGCCTGGAGCTGCGCTACGGACGCCAGACGGACTTGGAAGAGGTGCCTCTCGACGGCTGGCAGGTCTACGGTTTCGCCGATGGCGGGCGGGTCTGGAACGACGATGCCGGAGTCGGCGAGGACGATCGCGAGAGCCTGGCGTCGGTCGGGTTGGGGTTGCGCCTGCGGCTGCTGAACAGCGTTAGTGCCGATGTCGAGGTCGCGCAGCCGCTGCTTCGCGACCCCGGCGGAGACGACGACCGGCGGCCTCAGGCCTTCTTCCTGCTGCGCGCCGACTTCTAGAGCGCGCTCCGTAACACCTCCGGGTTCATCTCAACTCACCACAGTCGAAGCAATGGGCCGAAACGCCGGTGGGTCGAAACGCCGGGTGGGGCGACAGCGCGTCCACGCCTTGTCTGTGGGGCCTGAGTCTGATGGGGCCTGCGGATCGGTGGAACGGTTAGCCGTCCGGCAGCCACCGACTACGAGAAGAGACCTCCGTCGTCGGGCTGGAACGGCCCTGCAACACACAGACTTGTGATGGCTTTTCGCGATGCAAAAATTCGACTGAGAAGCGAAAGTGGTACTACTTTGAGGGCTAAGCAATACTATCAGAAAGATGTAATTCGATAGAAGTATATCACTGATATAGATGGATTTATCGGAAGGCGATGCACGCAATGCATTCAAATCCCGATAGAAATATATAACTTTACGAAAAATTAATTTTTACTTTATCAATTGCCCCAGAGCTGTTACAAAATCACCACTGCGCGGTCAGACCCCGTCGCAGAACGCGAAGCAAGAACTGGGGGTGCCTGATCATGACGATGATGTATGGAAAATTGGGTAGTTTCGCCATCGGTGTCGCCGTGGCCGCCGGCTTGACCGTCGCCACCTCGACAGCATCACAAGCCAGTTTGATCTATGCGACCGAAGTCGATTGGTTCAACAACGGCACGGTCACCAACCTCAACGATCGCGACAATCCGGCCAACGCGCTCGGGGCTCCGGACGACGATTTCCTGTCGCTCGGCCAGAGCAGCGACGACAGTCCGGGTTTCGCCGTTTTCGGTTTCGGCCAGAACTTTCTCGACCAAGGTCGTGTCTGGGAGTTCACCTTCAACTGTGCCAACGGCTGCGACTTCCTGGAAACGGCCATTATCTATGTCGGTACCTCGAGCCAATACACCATGGGCCAAGCCAGCCGGGCGGATCAAATCGATCTCGTGACGGGCTTGGGCGGATTCTTCGGTGAGTGGGAAGAGGTTGGCCAGGTTTCCAACCAGAATGCCCAGATCGACGACGGTGGCGCCGCGATTTCCTTCGCGGGCGAGTTCACCTGGCTGGCGATCGTCGACAACACGCCGAGCAACAGCCCCAGCCCGGACGGCTTCGACGTCAACGCCATCGGCGTGGCGCCGGTGCCTTTGCCGGCCGCGGCCTGGTTCCTGTTGACCGGTCTGGGCGGTCTCGCCGGTTTGCGCTGGTTGCGCGACCGTCCGCAGGTTGCCTGAGCGCTTTCTGACCTAAACGGCCCTGGTGATCTCCGGATCATGTTTCTCGGCAGTTTGCGGAACGACCTTTTGAAAGTTGCTTACGGCCTGCGACGGGAAAGCTGTCGCAGGCCGTCGTCTTGCTGGACCTCCTCTTTTTCGGTGACGCCCGGGCCTCAGTTTCGCGCCAGGCGGCCCACAGTGAGGGTATTGCCGTAGCGGTTGCCGCAGGCGCGGCAGCGCAGCTTGCGCTCCAGGTCCCCCAGTTTGCTGTGGGCCGGCCAGCGTTGCCGCAAGGCCTGAGGATTGACGATGGCGCTGTGACGGCAGCGGAAACAGGTCGCCTGAAAACGATGCCAATGCCCCAGGTCGGAGAGACGTAGCGCGTACTTGGGGCCGAGATTTTCGTTCTGTATATGTTCCATTCCCGGAGGGTATCCGGACTCCGCGATGAGGGTCCATTTGTATACAATTTGATTCTTTTGCCGAGAGGACGATTCCGTCCGGTGCTGTTGCCTTTCGGCATTTCGCGATCGCGCTCTTGCAATCCGCCCGGCGGTTCGGCGAACTGCGCTGCATGTGCAACGCGATGTCGCTGCGGCATTCCCGTAAGGAAATGATCCGCTTCGCCGATGACCTGGGCTTTGCCTTGAGCGAACCTTTGCCTGAGTTCGTCCCCCGCTATCGCATCGGGCCGCGGCAGTGGCATTCGGTCTTCCGCGCCTCGGGCTCGGACAGCTTGCAGGTCGAACCGGCGCTCTGGGATTTCGTCCCGCCTGCGCCGGACGTCGCCGGGCGCCCGAAGTACCTGCTGACCAATGCCCGCGCCGACAAGCTGTCAGGCGGTTGGCCTTGGCGGCTGCTTTCGAAGCGCGGCCGGGCGCTGGTTCCCTGCGACGGTTTTTACGAGCCGGAGAAGCCGGCGCGGGCGAAAGGCAGTGCTCCCTGGTCCTACTATACCCTCAAAGACGGCAGCCCCTTCGTGATGGCCGGGCTGGTCAGCGACAGCGTGGATCCCAGAACGGGCGAGGTGACCGCCAGCTTCGCCGTGGTGACCACCGAGGCCAATGCCCTGGTGAGCGGCCGCAACCATGACCGCATGCCGGTGCTGCTGACGCGCGAGACGGCGAGGACCTGGCTGTTCGAGGACCGCGTGCCGGAGGAGGTCTTACGGCCCTTTCCGGCCGGGGAGATGACGGCCTGGCGCGTGTCCGACGAGGCCAAGAACTTCCGCAGGCCGGATCACGCCGGCATGATCGCGCCGGCCGAGACTGTGGAGACGGGTGAGAGGCAGCTGGATCTGCTGTAGCGGCTAGGGCCGCAGGCGGTTCGAGGCGGCCGGTCGGTTTCAGGCCGCTGGTCGCCTGCCCAAGAGGCGTCGGCCGAGCCGCTCCAGCAGGCCGTGCTCGGCGATCCAGGCCAGATAGTCCCGATAGACAGGGTCCTGGCGCAGGTGCCACTCCTCCGTCCGGGCGCGCAGCCAGTAGATCAGGTTGACCGAGAGCAGCAGCAGGCAGTTCTGAATGGTCTGCGCCGTGTCGCCGAGCGGCAGGAAGGGCAGGAAGACCAGCCACCAGAAGAGGTTCTTGGCGAGGTAGGCCGGGTGGCGGAAGAAACGGTAGGGCCCGTTGGTGATGATGCCCCGGTGCGTCAGGTTGGAAAAGCGCAGGCCGAAGATCACCGTGGCCCAGGCGTAGACCCCCAGCACCAGCGACAGCAGAACCGCCCAGGCCCAGAGCGCCGGCTCGCTGCCCTGCATCCAGGCGGCCCAGTCCTGGGTGCCCTGACGGTAGTCGAGGGGGCCGCCGTGTCCCATCAGGATGAAGGGCGGATAGCAGATCAGCGCGGCGACCCAGGCAAGGAGAAAGGGGTTGGGCGAGCGGATGTGGGTGTCGAGTGGCCGAAAGGTCGCCGCGTAACCCAGCGTGCCGAAGGTCACGTCGATCAGGAACAGCAGATTGAAGACGAAGACGACCGTGACGATCGGATTCCGCAGCAGCTCGCCTGTGTCGTAGGCCACCACGGCCTGAACGTGCGACGGCATGAGGGAGGCGGTGAAGGCCAGGAAGAAGGCCTTGATGGCCCAACTGCGCAGGTGCTGAGCGACCTTCGATCTATCGGCCTGGGCGGCGTCACCGATGGCGAGGCGGCCGAAATGCCAGAGGTCGTCGTGGGGATCGGTGGCGTAGCGGTCGACCAGGAAGACGTAGAGCGCCGCGAGCAGCAGCAGCGGCAGCCAGATGGCCTGCAGGATACCCAGGTAGGCCGAAAACTCTTCGCCCCGATAATAGGTCACCGCGAAGTAGAAGACGGCAATGAGCGCCCAGGTCGCCGCCAGTCCGGCCAGCTTGATCCGCGTCGTGGCGATGGTATCGGAAAGCGGGCGCGGCGCCCCCCAGTTCAGGCCGGTGCTGGCGCGCCGATGCACTCGCTCGATCAGCAGGCTATAGAAGACCATCGGCAGGGCGGTGGCTGCGAGGCATAAGAGCCACTGGGCCTGCAGTGTCAGCGCCGAGCCGGGCAGCCATAGCAGGGCGGCGCCCAGGCCGGCCAGACCGGACAAGCCCACGCCGTTACCGATGACCGAAGGCGGTCGAACGGTCGGTTCGGAAACAGTTTGCCGCTGCGGGGCGGCGAGGGCAGGAGGCTGTGGTTGCATCGAACCGCTCTTCCACAGAGGAACGGGCCGTCCCTTTAGGGAAAGGCTCCCGAGCCTCGGACCATATATTCGAGGCCGTTACCAAGAGGTTTGCGGTGTATTTTCCGCTAATTGAAGGTATCGCAAGCCACAAGCGGTTCAAGCAATTTGGTGATCCGACGGAGAGAGAAACCGCCGAGACGCCGGGGTGGAGCATGACCTTCTCGGCGTGGCCGTGAAAAGTCGTGTCGTCGGGTTGACGAAAAGGGCTTCCGGCGCGCACTTTTTCCGTATCGGTGGCGGAGTGCGTAGAAGCCCGTGAGCGAACTCACCGATCGAACACCGCCAACACTCGATTGAGGACGTCCCGCCCGACCTGTCGCGGCAGGGTCTTTCGTGTGTGTGACCGCGCGTGGCAGGGAAGCGATTTGACGGCGGCCGGACGACCGCCCATCGAGCAAGGGGGATCACATGGCACCGTCGAAAGCGGCACGATCTCCAGTGGCGCGACGCCGATCTCCCCCTCCCGATCCGGGCGGCGAGGCGACACTGCAGTTGACCGAAGCCGTTCTGTTGGCCGCCACGCAGTCCGGGGAAGACTGCCAGGGCAAGGATGGCCTGGTCGGTTATCTACGCCGCATCGCCAACGAAGACATCAAGACCTTCTCGGGCTTTCTGGCCAAGGTGCTGCCCCTGCAGGTGGCCGGCGACCCGGAAAGTCCGCTGCGCGTCGTCGTGGCCACCGGGATCGAGCGGGCGCCGGACGAGCAGGTCCGGGAGAAAGCCGAGGAGACACGGCAGGGCCGCGGGCGCACCGGAATCTCAAAATAAATTTTCCGGTCAGGTTGACGATTGGACGCAGTTTCGAGGATATTTTCGTTAGGCCTGGAGATGTGTATCTCGCGTCGGTCTTGAGACAGATGACGCCAGAATAGAGGTGTTGCCGCCACGTCCCAGTGCCCCAGAAGACAGCCCGCCCGCCCGGTTCGCCGAGGCGGGTTTTTTCGTGAATGGCTTCGCCCAACTCGGTCGCGCGCCGCCATTGCGACAGACCAGCGAGAAACACACCAACAGAAGGCGATGGAGAGCCGTGGAGGAACAGGCCGTTTCCACCGGCTATCGGCCGCGTTGGTATCAAAGAGACATTCATGCCGGCTTGCGGCGCTTCTCGGTGCTGGTGTTGCACCGACGGGCCGGCAAGACGGTCCTGGCGATCAACGCGCTGATCGATGCCGCGCTGCGCTGCGAGAAGCCGAATCCGCGCTTCGCCTACCTAGCGCCCTATCAGAAACAGGCCAAACAGATCGCCTGGGACACCCTGCGTACCTACAGCCGGCCGATCCCCGGCACGCGGGCGCAGGATGGCGAGCTGCAGGTCACCTTGCCGAACGGTGCGCGCATCCGGCTCTACGGGGCCGATAATCCCGACGCCCTGCGCGGGCTATACTTCGATGGCGTCGTACTGGACGAAGTCGCCGACATGCGGCCCGAGACCTGGGGTGAGGTCATTCGCCCGGCCCTGTCCGACCGGCAGGGTTGGTGTCTCTTTATCGGGACACCCAAGGGGCTGGACCTGTTTCACGATCTCTATAACCACGCGGTGACGGCGAGGGATCCGGCCTGGTACGGCGCGCTCTACACGGCGGACGATACCGGCGCCATTCCGGTCGGCGAACTGGAGCTGGCCCGGCGCAGCATGTCGGACGCGCAGTACCGGCAGGAGTTCCTGTGCGATTGGCAGGCGGCCAGCGACAACGTGCTGATCCCGCTGGACCTGGTTGCTGCCGCGATGCGGCGCCACCTGAACCCGGCCGAGGTCGCGGAGCTACCGGTCGTCCTGGGCGTCGATGTCGCCCGCTACGGCGGAGACCGCTCGAGCCTCTGCCTGCGCCAGGGGCTCTGGTGCCGCGAGGTGCAGGCCTTCCAGGGGCTCGACAACATGACTCTGGCGGCACGGGTGGCGGTAAAGATCGCCGAGTCCGGGGCCGACGCCGTCTTCGTCGATGCCGGACGCGGCGAGGGGGTGATCGACCGTCTGCGCCAACTGGGCCACAGCGTCGTCGAGGTGAATTTCGGCGGCCGCCCGACCAGCCCGCGCTACCTCAACAAACGCGCGGAGATGTGGGACGCCGTCGCGGCCTGGCTGCGTGCCGGCGGCGCCCTGCCGGCCGACAACGCCCTGCGGCGCGATCTCTCGACGCCGACCTACGACTTCGACGCGGCCAACCGCCTGCGCCTGGAAAGCAAGGATGCCCTGCGTGAGCGCGGCCTACCGAGTCCCGACCTGGGCGATGCCCTGGCCCTGACCTTCGCGCTGCCGGTGCAGTCGCGCAATGGACCCGCCGGCAGTCGGCCACGGCTGGCGCTGGGCCTGGACTACAACCCCTACGAAGAGGCGATCTAGCCATGTGCATGTTCTCCAGCCCGCCCTCTCCGCCGGCACCGCCGCCGCCGCCCGAGCCGCCGAAGCAGGCGCAGCGTGCGCCCGACGGTCCCGAGGGTGTGGCGGCCCGTCGTGAGGAGGAGCGCCGGGCGCGGGCGCGGCGCGGTGCCGCCTCCACCATCAAGTCCGGTCCGCGCGGTCTGGAGACCGAGGAGCGGACCGCCGGTAAGACCTTGTTAGGAGCCTGAGGCCCATGTGCTCGAACCCGATTTCCCGACCGTCACCTCCCCCACCGCCTCCTCCTCCGCCGCCGCCACCTCCGCCGCCGCAAGAAGAGCGCCAGCCCGGCACAGCCCAGGCCGGCGGAGACCGCCGTCGCCGCCGTGCTGCAGGCGTGGCCACGCCGGGCCGGGCGACGATTCTGGGTGGCGAGGCTGGGGCGGAGGGCCCGACGGCACCGCGCGCCCGGAAAACCCTGCTGGGTCAATGAGGAAGGTCGAGATGGCCGAACGAGAGACTCTGCGCAGCCGCCTGATGAAGCGGCGCAACGCCCTGAAGACCGAGCGCGAGGACTGGCGCGAGCATTGGGAGGAGCTGGGCGACTTCGTGTTGCCGCGCCGTCTGCGGTTCAGCGATCGGGACGACAAGGGGCGGCGGGGCAAGAAGATCAACACGCGCATCCTGGACAGCACCGCGACCTTCGCCCTGCGCACGCTCGTCGCCGGCCTGATGACCGGCGTCACCAGCCCGGCGCGGCCCTGGTTCAAGCTGACGCCGCGCCGTCCCGGTCTGGCCGAGCGGGCGGAGGTCTCGCGGTGGCTACACAGCGTGAGCGGACTGCTGCGCGATATCTTCGCAGCCTCCAACGTCTACAATGCGCTGACGGTGGGCTACGAGGACCTGGGCCTCTTCGGCACCACGGCGATCTATGTGGAGCCGGACTTCGACGACGTGATCCGGCTGCGGCCGATGCCGATGGGCAGCTACTACCTGGCGTCCGGCGCTAGCGGTCTGGTCGATACCTGCTACCGTGACCTGCGCATGACGGTGGCGCAGATGGTCGAGGAGTTCGGCCTGGAGGCCTGCTCCGCCAGCGCCCAGAGCGCCTATCGCAACGGCGAGCTGGATCGTGAGTTCTGGGTGTTTCACGCCATAGAGCCGCGCCGCGACCGCGACCCGGCGCTGGGCGACGGCCGCAACAAGCGCTGGCGCTCGGTCTACCTGGAGGAAGGCGCCGAGGAGGGCAAGCTGCTGCGCGAGAGCGGCTTCGACAGCTTCCCGGTCCTGGCGCCGCGCTGGTACGTGACGGGGAACGACGTCTACGGCCGCAGCCCGGCGATGGACGTGCTGGGCGACATCAAGCAGCTACAGGTGATGCAGAAGCGCAAGGGTCAGGCTGTGGACAAGCAGGTCAATCCGCCGATGCAGGGCGGACCGGCCTACGGCAATCACCACGTCTCCCTGCTGCCCGGTGCGATCAACATCCTGGCCGACGGGGACCTGCAGCGGCAGGGTCTGCGCTCCGTCTACGACGTGCGGCTGAACCTGGGCGACCTGCGCCAGGATATCTTCGAGACGCAGGAGGCGGTGCGACGCGGCTTCTTCGCGAATCTCTTTCTGATGATCTCCAGCATGGATCGACGCCAGGTGACGGCGACGGAAATCGCCGAGCGCCGGTCGGAAAAGATGCTGGCCCTGGGGCCGGTTCTGGAGCGCCTGCAGAACGAACTACTGGAGCCGCTGGTCGAGCGCACTTTCGAGATCGCGGCGGCGGCCGGCATCCTGCCTCCGGCGCCCGAGGTCTTGCAGAGCCTGGATCTGAAGATCGAGCTGCAGTCGATCCTGGTGCGCGACCAGCGGGTCGACGCGATCCAGGGCATCGAGCGCCTGACCGGCTACGCCGGCGGTCTGGCGCAGATCGACCCGGCGGCCGGCATGAAGGTGGACTGGGCTCAGTCGGTGGACGAGATGGGCGAGCTGCTGGGCGTGCCGCCGACCATCCTACGCTCCGACGAAGAGGTCGCGGCCCTACAGCAGCAGAGCGCCCAGCGCCAGCAGATGGCCGAGGGCCTGGCCATGGCGCAGCAGGGGGCCGGCGCCCTGAAGGATGCCGGTGCCGCTGCGCAGTCGCTGGACGGCCTGCAGATGCTGCAGGCGGCGATAGGGCAGGGCGGCAGTGCGGCTCCGGATGCGTCTCAGGATGCGGCGGCGGGCGTGACTGAAACTCTCGGCGCCGCTTAGCGTCGGGCGCCTTGCCACACAAAAATATTCTTGTGTGGCAAACGGCCGCTCGCCGGCCGGACTCTGAGCCCAAAGGTTAGCTACGACAGGCCCGGCCAAGGAGCGGATGGAACATCATGGACCCACAGGACCGGCGCGAGCGGCGGGCGCGCGAGAAGCTGGAAGAGCGTCAGGCGGCCTTCTTGACCGATCTCGCGGCACTGCTGGAGACGGAGGGCGGGCGGCGCGTTTTCGCGCGGCTGCTGATGGAGACGCGGCCCTTCGCCAGCGTCTTTTCCGACAATCCGCTGGAGATGGCGCGGCGGGAGGGCGAGCGCATGGTCGGCGAGACCTGGCGGCGCTACTGCGCCGTGGCCGAGCCCGAGCGGTATCTGGCGATGGAACGAGAGATCGCGCGCCGGGACGGGCGTGGGTCGAACGAGCCGGAGATGGGGGAGGTTTTGTCCGGCGACGAGGAGGCCTGACGGGGCCTTTTCCGGGTGTGCCGATTGTCGGGCCTGACGGCCCGGCCCTTCGCGCTTCAACAAGCTCAGCATGAAGGGCAGAGTATAGCTGCTTCTTCCTTCATCGACTTCTTCATCCTGAGCCTGTCGAAGGATCTCGGCCGACCAGGACCAGTGTTGTCCGTTCTGAGGATCTGAGCCGGTTTGCGCCGGCTACCCTTTCGCGCTTCGACAGGCTCAGCATGAAGGGCGTTTGAGACGCCCACGATTCCCGGTGCGACTCCTGGCGCGCGGACGCAGCCAACAAGGTGATCATCGAACATGACGAGAGAGACCGAAACCTTCGCCACGGCGGTGGAGGAAGAGGGGACGTCTGTGCCCGGAGCCGGGGATGGCTTCGCGCAGACGATCGATCGATCCGGCGGCACGGCGCCGTCGGAGGCCGACGACGACGCTGGGCGCGGGGATCGCGATGACGACCCCGCCGAGTCGGGCGAGGCCGAAAAGGAGAGCGACTATAGCTTCGACCTGCCGCCGGACGTGATGCCCGACGGGGAGTTTCCCCTGGGGCTGGATGCCGAGCGCCTGGAGGCCTTCAAGCCGCTGGCGCGCGAGCTGAAGCTGTCCAACGCGCAGGCGCAGAAGTTGGTCGATCTCCATGCCAGGGCGTTGAAGCAGGGATCCGACGCCCTGATGCAGCGCCACGCCGAAACGGTCGAGGGCTGGACGCGGCAGACCCGCGCCGACCCGGAGATCGGCGGAGACAAGCTGGAAGAGACGCTGCGCTACGGCAACGCCGCCATCCAGCAGGCCTTCGACGCGCCGACGATCGAGCTGCTGAAGCACTTCGGCCTGCTGAACCATCCCGGGTTCATCCGCGGGCTGAGCGGCTTCGGCCGGATCGTCTCCGACGACCATTTCGTCGAATCCAGCGGGACCGCCGCGCCGCGCAGCCGCGCCGAGCGGATGTACCCCGACATGCCCAAACCCCAGCGATAAGGAGCTCGCCCCATGGCGACCGTTGGCAGCAGTTACATGACCCTGGCCGATGTGGCCAAACGCACCGACGCGAACGGTACGACGGCCGACATCATCGAGATGCTGGCCGAGTTCAATCCCATCCTCGACGACGCCCCGGCGGTCGAGTGCAACAACGGCACCAAGCACCTGACCACGGTGCGCACCGGCCTGCCGACCGCGACCTGGCGCCGCCTCTACGAGGGTGTCCAGACCAGCAAGTCCCACACCCGGCAGGTCGAGGACACGACCGGCAGCCTGGTCGCCCGCTCGATCATCGACAGCAAGCTGATCGACCTGGCCGCCGATCCGCAACAGCTTCGCCTGTCGGAGTCCGCGCCCTTCCTGGAGACCATGGCGCAGGAGATCGCCGAGACGGTGATCTACGGCAACTCCGGCAGCGAGCCGGCGGCCTTCACCGGCTTCGCGCCGCGCTTCAACGACCTGTCGGCCGAGAACGGCAACCAGATCGTCGATGCCGGCGGCACCGGCGCCGACAACACCTCGATCTGGATGATCACCTGGGGCGACACCACCGCCCACCTGATCTATCCGAAGGGCTCGCGTGCCGGCGTGCAGCGCACCGACCTGGGCGTGCAGACGGTGATCGACCCCAACAATAGCGGCCGCTACGAGGTCTACGAGGAGAAGTTCGAGCAGGACATCGGCCTGTCGGTGCGCGATTGGCGCTACATCAGCCGCGTGGCCAACATCGACGTCTCCGCGCTGACCGCCGACGCCTCGGCCGGGGCCGATCTCAACGACTTCATGATCCAGGCCTACTACCGCCTACGCAATCGCCGGGTCGGCAGCGGCAACGCCGGGCGCCTGGCGATGTACTGCAACACCAAGGTCAAGGAGTTCCTGCACCGCCAGGCGCTGAATGCCAACGCCAACACCTTCGTGCGGCTGAGCGAGGTTCAGGGCCGCGAGGTCATGACCTTCATGGGCGTACCGATCCGCGAGATCGACGCCATCGCCAATACGGAAGCGCGGGTGGTTTGAAGGGTTTGAGAGAAAGGAACGTCCCATGATCTTCGATACGCAGAGTCTCTTTTCCGACGCGCAGGCGATCACCGCCACCGTGGCCTCGACCAACATCATCGACCTGGGCGCCACCGGCACCGCCAGCAACGGGCCGGACGGCGGGGCCGCGCCCCTGAGCCGGGACATGGGCAAGGGCATGAAGGTGCCCCTGCGCATTCAGGTGGTAGAGGACTTCGCCACCCTGACCTCCCTGCGGGTCGCGGTGCAAGTGGACACGACCGAGAGTTTCGCCAGCCCGACCACGGTGCTGGAGACCGAGGCCGTGCCGGCGGCGGAGCTGACGGCCGGCTACGTCTTCGCGCTGGACTCCCTGCCGCTGACGACCGACCAGCGCTACGTCCGGCTGAACTACGGCGTCACCGGCCCGGCCGCCACGGCGGGCCGCATCACCGCCGGCGTGACGGCCGGCAACCAGACGAACCCGTGATGCCGGCCGATCCGGAGGGCGAGGCGATCAAGCGCCGCTCCCGCCTGCGCCTGACGGCGGCCGGCCCCACCCTCGTGCGCGCCAGGGTCAAGGGCTTCTATCCGGCCCAGCGGCGTGCGCCCGGCGAGGTCTTCGCCTTGCGCGAGGGCGATACGGCGGCCGCCTGGATGGAGCCTCTGGCTCCCGAAGAGGCCGCCGCCTGTGTCGCTCCATCCTCCGCCGGGTCCACGCCCGACCCAGAGTTCGGGCCGCCTGCCGAACGCGGCGACGACCCCTCGACCTGGCCGCGCCCGCGGCTGGCCGCGTTCCTTCGGGAGCGCGGCCAGACCGCCCCTGCCAATGCCAAGGACACGACGCTGGTTAAGCGGGTGCAAGGTATTCTGGCGGTGGAGAGCCGCTAACCAGACCGTGCCGTCTTCACCGCGAGCATGCGCAGGCGGCTGATGAGGTCGGTCCAGTCGACGTAGCAGCCGCGCAGATGGCGGGTGCCGGAGGCGGGGTCGAAGGCAGTGCGGCCGTGGAGAGTGCGGCGGTTGTTGAAGCCGATCAGCTCGCCGGGTTTCGTCTTGAGGGCGATGCGGTAGGCCGGATCGCGGGTCAGCGCCATGAAGGCGCGGTAGGCGGGGTAGTAGGCCGCCGTGACCTCCGGCTCCATGTCGAAACTGTCGGCCAGATGGGCGTTCCAGTTGACCTCGACCGGCTCGCCCCGCTCGTCCTCGCGGATCACCGGGCGGCGATAGCGGATGTCGTGGCCGCCGTCGTGGAAGCGGAAGGGTATGGCGACGTCGCGCAGGATCGCGTAGTGCGCCGGCGCGTCGCGGCGCAGGGCCTCAGCCATGCGCAGGCCGTCCGCGAAGAGGGACTCGCCGCCGCTCGCGGAGTTGATCAGGGTGTGCAGGAACTGAAAGCCGGGCGGCATTTCCTGGTTCGGCAGATCGGTGTGCAGCGGCAGAGCGATCGGCGTGTAGGCCAGGTTGATCGGCTGCGGCTCGCTGCGCACCTCGAAGGTTACGCCGAAGTTGGTTTCGCGCAGGTGGGCGATGCGCCGGCAGACGGCCTCCAGCGCGCCTAGCTCGGTCGGCACGTCTTCCAATAGAGCGATGCCCCAGCGTGCGAGATCGGTCATCCAGGCGGCGAGGGCGTCGTCGTCGGTCAGGACCGCCGAGCCGGCATGGCGCGGGAGCCTCTCGGCGAAATCGGCAGCCCAGCTTTCCGGCAGGACCGGCGGCAGGGTGCTGTGCCGGGCGGCACGACCCGCCGCACGCAGCCAGTCGCGGGCCAGCCGGGTTTCCGTCCCGTCGGCCCAGCGTAGACGGATCGCCTCGGGTTCGGCCTGCACCTCGGCCAGGGTCAGGTCTTCCGGCACGCTGAGGAGGTCGAAGACCCGTTCCTGCGTATCCGGGTGAAAACCAGCCGGGTCGTTGTCGCGCAGCCATTGCAGCGCATGGCGCGTGCGCGCGCCGTCAGGCCAATCGACCGTGAGGAAGATATCGTCGGCGGTAAGCCGCATCGGGGAGCCGTCCTTAGTTCTACGAGACGTCAGGTTCCGAGAGAACCCACGCTAACCTGCCACAGGCCGCATGAGGCCGTCCTGCGTCGCGGCGACGCGAAAGGTCGTTTTCCAGCCGAGCGGCGGCCGTATCGGGCGACTTTGCCGAGCGGTTCCTCTTTGCTATGAGCGGTCGTTCCGTCGGGCGATCCGACGCCAAAAGGTGGGGCTGAAAGTCATGGAGTTGGTTCGCGGCGATCTGGACAGTGCCGACGTGGTCGCGCTGTTGCATGAGCATCTCGCAGATATGGCTGCGGATACGCCGCCCGAGAGCGTCCATGCCCTAGGGCTGGAGGAGCTGCGCCGGCCAGAGGTGACCTTCTGGAGCCTGCGGGACGGAGAGGATCTGCTTGGCTGCGGCGCGCTGAAGGAAATCGAGACCGGTCACGGCGAGATCAAGTCGATGCGAACCGCCGAGGCTCATCTGCGCAAGGGTGTGGCCGGAACTCTGCTCCGGCAGATCCTGGCCGAGGCGCGGGCGCGCGGCTATCGGCGCGTCAGCCTGGAAACCGGCGCGTCGGCCGATTTCGCGGCCGCGCAGGCGCTGTACCGGCGTTTCGGTTTCGTCGACTGCGCGCCCTTCGGCGACTATCGGGAAGATCCCTACAGCCGGTATATGACGCTGGAGATCTAGCTAGGACCGGAGATCGAGAGATGGGAGGCGGGCGCCGCCTTTGCACGGAGGGCGCCTTTGCACGGAGGGCGCCTTTGCACGGAGGTGCCTTTGCACGGAGGTGCCTTTGCACGGAGGGTGCTTCTGGGCCAGACTGACCGCTTCGAAAGCTGGAGCGACCCTCATGACCCCGGACTACCTGCTGACTTCGCTGATCGTGATCCTGCTGCCCGGCACCGGGGTGCTCTACACCCTGGCCTACGGGTTGGGGCAGGGCTGGCGGCCAAGCGTGCTGGCGGCCTTCGGCTGTACGCTGGGGATCCTGCCGCATATCGTGGCCAGCATCGCCGGTCTGGCCGCGTTGCTGCACACCAGCGCGCTGGCTTTTCAGGTCGTGAAGTATCTCGGTGTCGCCTATCTGCTCTACATGGCCTGGAGCATCCTGCGGGATGGCGGCGCGCTACAGGTGTCCGAAAAGACCGCCGCCGTCTCATCCGGCAAGATCGTCGCCAACGGTCTGCTGCTGAACGTCCTGAACCCGAAGCTGTCGCTCTTCTTCCTGGCCTTTCTGCCGCAGTTCGTGCCGGCCGGAGCGGCCAACGCCACCGGTTCCATGCTGATGCTGGCGGGGGTTTTCATGCTGCTGACCTTCGTGGTTTTCGTCGGCTACGGCGCCTTTGCTTCGGCGACGCGGCACTATGTCATCTCGCGGCCGGCCGTGATGCGCTGGCTGCGGCGCGGTTTCGCCGGGGCCTTCGGTCTGCTCGGTCTGCGGCTGGCGCTGGCGGAGCGTTAGACGCCGGCCCTCTCACTGAATTACGACGTGACGCCGGCATCGCCCTGCACCGCGTGCCGCAAGGCGGCGCGGGCGAGCAGGCGGGTTGAGTCCAGGGTCGGCAGCGGCGAGTTGCCGTCGTCCACGATCAGGGGGATCTCGGTACAGCCGAGGATCACGGCGTCGCAGCCGCGATCCTCCAGGCCGCTGATGATCCGCTGAAAGGTTTCCACCGCCTCCGGCTTGAAGCGGCCATAGAGTAGGTCGTCCATGATGATGCGGTCGATGGCATCGCGGTCGGCGGGCTCTGGGCGCAGGACCTCCAGGCCTCGGGCGGCCGCTTTCTCCGGGTAGACCTCGCTGTCGACCAGCCAACGGGTACCGGTCAGGCCGAGACGGCGGAAGCCCCGGGCGACGGCGGCCTCGGCCACCACCTCGGCGATGTGCAGCCAGGGCAAGGGAGAGCGCGGCGCCACATGGGCGAAAGCCCCGTGGATCGTGTTGTCCGGGCAGATCAGGAAGTCGGCGCCGATCTTCGCCAGCTTCTCCGCCGAGGCCAGGATCAGGCCGCCGACCCCCGGCCAGTCACCCTGTTCCAGACAGGCCGTGTAGTTGGCCAGGGAAGGCGTGTGTAGCGACACCTCCGGGTGCGCATGCGGGCCGAGGAACTGTGCACCCTCGACGCAGATGGTCCGATAGCAGAGCGCGGCGCCCTCGGCCGAGCAGCCGACGATGCCGATGTGCCGCGGTGCTGGGTGGCGAGGCGTGGAGCGTCCGAGATCCGTCTGAAGCATTCCGTTGCGAGGCCAAGCAGTGGGGGCGGATCCGAGCTTCGCGGATCCGGCGGTCGCTTACTTTGCCTCGTGAAATGTGACGCCGCTACCTCTCCGGCGAGAGAAACCGCCCGGACCGCACAGGCGTACAGGCCGCGTGGATCAGACAATGTTTGTGTTATGTTCTCATCAAGTGCTAGGCTTTGGCGCCGCAGTCGGGACAGGGCGAGGTGCCGGGATGAAGCTCACACAGCAGGAAAAGTTCGCGCGCTTTCGGGCATTGCATGAGCGCGACGGCGCCTTCGTCATGCCCAATCCCTGGGATGCCGGTACGGCGCGGCTGCTCTCCGCCATGGGTTTCGAGGCCTTGGCCACGACCAGTGCCGGTTACGCCTTCTCGGTGGGCCGTCGCGATTCCTTCGCCGGCCTGACGCGCGCGGAGCTGATGGACAACGCCCGCGCCATCGTCGAGGCGACGGACCTGCCGGTCTCCGGCGATCTGGAGGACGGTTTCGGTGCCGCGCCGGAGAGCTGTGCCCGTACGATCGAGCTGGCCGTGGAGACCGGGCTGGTCGGTGGGTCGATCGAGGATGCGACCGGCGATCCGGAAGCGCCGATCTATCCCTTCGCCCAGGCCGTGGAGCGGGTCGCGGCGGCGGCCGAAGCGGCGCGGGAGCGGCCATTCCTGTTGACCGGCCGGGCCGAGAACTTCCTGTGGGGGCGGCCGGATCTGGAGGACACGATTAGCCGGCTGCAGGCCTTCGCGGAGGCCGGCGCCGCCGTGCTCTACGCGCCGGGCTTGCCGGACCTGGAATTGATCCGACGGGTTTGCTCGGAGGTGGACAAGCCGGTGAACGTGGTCATGGGCCTGCAGGGCAAGCCCCTGTCGGTCGCCGAGCTGGCGGAGGCCGGCGTCAAGCGAGTCAGTGTCGGCGGCTCCTTCGCCCGCGCGGCTCTCGCCGCGATGGTCCGGGCCGCCGAGGAAGTGCGGGACGCGGGCACCTTTTCCTATGCTGAAGGGGCGCTGGCCGACAGCGAGCTTGCCGGTCTGATGCTGCAGGAAAAGCGCAGGTAGGGATTGCTGACAGAGAGTCGGCCGCGTGCTACCTCCGTGTCGAATTTTCGGGCGGGAACTTTCCCGCCTCGTATGCTGCACGAGGTTCTATGGCTGCCGTTTTCTTGATCGTGGGCAACGTCGGGGCCGGCAAGAGCACCTACGCCGCGCGGCTGTCGCGCGCCGAGGATGCGCATGTCTTTGCGGTCGATGAGTGGATGAAGACGCTGTTTCTGGCCGATCAGCCGGACCCTCCGAGCTATGAGTGGGCCCTGGAGCGTGTCGAGCGTGTCGAAACTCAGATCGTTTGCGAGACGCTGCGTCTGCTGGAGAGAGGTGTGAACGTCATCTTGGATCTCGGGTTTTTCCAGAAGGTCCAGAGGCGGCGGGTGCGGGAGTCCTTTTCCAGCCGAGGTCACACGGCGGCGCTTCACTACCTGGACGTGGACAAGGACACCCGCTGGCACAGGGTGAACCACCGCAACACCCAACAGACCGAGACCTATCAGTTCGAGGTGTCGCGCGAGATCTTCGAGTTCTGCGAAACGATCTTCGAGCCTCTGGACGAAGACGAGCTGCGCGATGCGGTGGTGGTTCCAGAAGAGGCCAGGCCGCTGTCGGCCTGACGTATCGTTACTCGCGCTCGGGCTTGGTGCCAGGCTCGTGGTTCAGACCGTAGCTGAGGCCCTTGCCAAGCGACCAGTCCGTCGGCGCGTTCTCCGAAAGCACGATCATGATGTCGTCGCCACGAAAGCCGGCTTCGATCGCGGCGGTCGCAATGTGTTGGAAGAGAGCGGCCTTCTGCGCGACGTTACGCCCCTCCAGAAACAGGACTTCCACGATGGAGGCCTCGGCCGAGCGCTGCAGGTCGGGGAAGGTCGGGTCGAGGATCATGCGGTCCGCCTCGAAGGCTGTGATGAGCTGAAAGCGGTCTTTCGGCGGTACGTCGCAGGTCGCGACCAGGCCGTCGTGTACGGCGTCCGCCAAGGCGCGCACTTTTCGGGTCGGTACTGCGGCGGGAACCGAGAGTCGGGCGAGGGGCATGGGAGGTCCTTTCGAGGCTGTAAGACGCAACCTCTCTTCAGTATTATGGACTGAATTGATGAAAAACCTCTGATTCGAAAGTCTGTCTTGCTGGATTGTCACGAATGAAGCAGCCGCTCGTGCCGGAAATCGCGATCTTCGTCCGAACCCTGGAGCTCGGCAGCTTCGCCGCCGTCGCCCAGGAAACGGGCTTCACTTCGTCCGGCATCTCGCGCGCGGTCTCGCGGTTGGAAGACAGCCTCGGTGCGACGCTGCTGCATCGTTCCACCCGACGGCTGGCGTTGACGCCCGAGGGCGAGGCCTTCGCGGTCCATGCCAGGGAGATTCTGGCCGCCGTGGAGGCCGCCGAGGCGGAGGTGTCGAAGGTCATGGGCCGGCCGCGCGGACATCTGCGCGTCAACTGCGGCACCGCCTTCGCCCGTCATAAGCTCGCGCCGCTTCTGCCGCTTCTGCTGGAGCGCTATCCGGGCGTGACGCTCGACATCGCCGTCAGCGACCGGCGGATCGACCCTCTTGCCGAACAGACCGACGTCACGGTGCGGGTCGGGGCCCTGGCGGACAGCGACCTCGTCGCGATCCGGCTTGGAACCGTGAGGCGGATCATCGCCGCCAGTCCGGGCTACCTGGCGGCTCGCGGCAGGCCGCGTAGGCCCCGGGAGCTGTCGGAGCATGACTGCTTGTTGCTGTCGGGTTTCTCGCGACAGGCGCTCTGGCCGTTCCGCGAGGGCGGTCGCCGGATCGAGATTGCCGTTAAGGGAAGCGTCACCTCGGACAGTGCCGACACCTTGCTGGAGGCAGCGATTGCGGGGGTTGGGCTCATCCGGCTTGGCGATTTCCTGGGTACGGAGGCACTGGCCTCTGGACAGTTGGTTCCCCTGCTCGCGGAGGACCACGAGGACGACCCGCAGCCGATAACGGCTCTGGTTTCGCCCGGACGGCAATCCATTCCGCGCGTGCGGGTCTTCATCGACTTTCTCAAGGATCACTTCGCGCGTGGGGGCGACAAGACCGCACCCACGGCGGAGGACCGCAAAAGTTAGGCAAGAGCCTATGTATCTTGCGGATGACGACGGGCTCTGATAAGTTAGGCAAATGCCTAACCAAGATGCCGCTCTCGACACCATCTTTCGTGCCCTGGCCGATCCGACGCGCCGGGCCGTCATCGCCAGACTGGGGCAGGGGCCTGCCTCGGTCAGCGAACTGGCGGAGCCTTTCGAGATGGCGCTGCCGTCCTTTCTGCAGCATCTGCGGGTGCTGGAGGAAAGCGGTCTGGTGCGCTCGAAGAAGGCCGGGCGTGTGCGGACCTGCGAGATCACGCCGGAAGAGCTGGCACGTGCCGAGACCTGGATCACCGAGCAGCGAGCCCTGTGGGAAAGCCGTCTCGACCGCCTCGACACCTATCTGCAGGGACTGCAGGCCGGCGAGGGGACGTGACGGTGATGAGGGGCGGGAAGAGGGAGTAAGCGCATGACACGGATCGTAGCCGTTTCTCCGGCCCTGTCCGGCCGCAAGGAGCAGAGGCAGGCGCCCGACAGTTCGGCGTCCCTGAACGTCGAAACCGACCTAGTCGTCACGCGGGTTCTGCCGGCGCCGCCGGCCCTGGTCTGGCGTGCCTGGACGGAGCCGGAACGGGTGACAGCCTGGTGGGGACCGGAAGGCTGCAGCGTCAGCGACTGTGAGATCGAGGTGCGGGTCGGTGGCGTTTTTCGTCTCAAGCTGTCGGCGCCCGACGGCACGGTCTATCCCTGTGCCGGCGTCTTCCGTGAGGTCGAAGCGCCCAAGCGCCTGGTACTGGAGGGCACGGCGGCAACAACGGCAGTCGGCGGCAGCGCTTGCGGTGCCGGTCTGCCGCCCGGTGCTGTCGTAACCGTGCTGTTCCAAGCGGCGGGAGACCAGACCCGGTTGACCCTTCACACGCGCTTCCCGAGCGCGGCCGCCCGGCGCGCAGCCGAGGCCAGCGGCTACAAGGAAGGCTGGCCGCAAAGCTTCGACCGTCTGGCGGGGGAGTTGGCGACATGACCTATGTGGACGGTTTCTTGCTGGCCGTACCGACGGCCAAGCGCGCGGCCTACAAGAAAGTCGCGGAAGACGCGGCCGTGGTCTTCAAGGAGCACGGCGCCTTGAGCCTGGTGGAGTGCTGGGGCGACGACGTCCCAGACGGCAAGGTGACCTCCTTTCCTATGGCCGTGAAGTGCCGGGACGACGAGACGGTGGTCTTCGCCTGGATCACCTGGCCGTCGCGGGAGGTGCGCGACGCCGGCAACGAGAAAGTCATGGCCGATCCGCGCATGCAGGGGGTGATGACCGACATGCCCTTCGATGGCAAACGGATGATTTTCGGCGGTTTCCAGACTCTCGTCGAGCGGTGAGGCCTTAGAGGCCGTTTGAGAATTGGCCTGAACGCCCTTTCTCGGCTCTGTTCCGTCTCGCTCCCCCACCCGGCCACCCAACGACAGTATCCTGAATGGGTGGCCGGGTGGGGGAGAGGGACGGAACAGAGACTTCTCAAACGGTCTCTTAGCCTCAGCTGCGGTGCGCGATGACCCGGAGTTCAATGAGGGCGTTTTCGGTGATCAGTTCGCTGACCCCTATGGCCGTCCAGGCCGGATAGGGTGCCGCGATGTAGTCGTCCTTCACGCGCTGGAAGGCCGCCAGGTGCCGCCGCAGCGCCACGTGATAGCTGGTGAGTTCGACTACGGCGCCGAAGCCGAGGCCGGCCGCCGCGAGATGGGCCTGTAGAAACTCGAAAGCGTCACGGAACTGGGCTTCTGGGTCTTCTGCCAGAGAGCCGTCCGGATGTGTGCCGGTCACGCCGGAGAAAAACAGAAAGTCGCCGGTGTCCAGCACAGGTGAGAAATGCCACGCGCTTTCGTAGTGCGCGAAGGCGGCCGCCGAAAAGGTCTTCTTCACAAGCCGGTCTCCTATGGGGGCGTGTCCTGTGCCGGCACTCAGGCTCAGAACCTTGCGGTCTCGCTTGTCGCGGTGGCAACCGCTGCGCCGCCCTTACCGTCAACACCATGGATCTTGGACGATGACCTCTGCCGTTTCCCTCTGCAACCTGGCGCTGACGCGGATCGGGGCGCAGACCATCAACGACCTGAACGAAGCCTCCTCCGCCGCGCGGCACTGCAGCGCGCTTTACGCGCCGACGCGCGATGCCCTCCTGCAGTCCCAGGCCTGGCGTTTCGCCCGTGCCCGTCAGGTGCTGGCGGAACTGCAGCTCGAGATGGGCGAGCGGCCCAGCGAGTGGGCGCATGTCTATGCGCTGCCGGTCGACTGTCTGACGCCGCTCTACATCGAACCTTCGGGCCGCGCCGTCATGGCCGGTCGGGGGGCGCAGTCGCTTTGGCCCGACGAAACAGGGACGCTGCCGGTCACCCTGCGGCCGGCTCAGGCGACGCCGGACTTCGAGGTGCGGGCGGGGCGGCGGATTCTCAGCGACCAGCCCGAGGCAACGCTGATCTATACCGCCCGCATCGAGGATCCCACCCGTTTCGATCCGCTGTTCGTCGAGGCCCTCTCCTGGCGTCTGGCGGCGGATCTCGCCTCCGCGCTGAAGGGCGACCCGCGCCGCCGGCAGGAGGCGCTGCGCGAAGCCCTGACCGTCACCAACGCGGCCCGTGCCGCCGACGCCGCGGCGGCGACGATCCGCGACGACTACGACGCAGCCTGGATCAGGGCGCGATAGTCCCACTCTCGTCGTAAGGTTTGGAGCGCGATCGTCGAGGCGTTGCAGCGTCAGGTTGGCGGGTTGACCGGTTCGGTCTCACGCAGCGAAGGGCGCTCGCGGAGAGTTGCGTACCACGCCGCCAGTTTGGGCGTGGCCTGCCGCCAGTCCTTGTCCGGAGAGCGGAAGTCGAGATAGCCGAGCAGCGCGCCCAGGGTGATCTGAGCGAGATCGACCGGCTCCTGTAACGCCTCGTCATGGTTCTCGAACCATTCGAGACCGCTGTCGATCTTGTCCCACTGGTCGTCGATCCAGACGGACCAGCGCTGCGCCTCCGGCCGCAGCCAGGTCTCGTAGCGTAGCAGAACCGCCGCCTCGCACATGCCCTGGGCGAGGGCGTGGTTGGTCAGAACCCGCCAACGGCGCGCGGTGTCCTGCGGGATCAATCGTCCGCCTCCGGCGCGGACGTCCAGGTATTCGCAGATCACGGTCGAATCGTAGAGCACCTCTCCGTCCTCGATGGACAGGGCCGGGATGCGCCGCAGGGGATTGGCCTCGCGTGCGTAGTCGGTATTGGGCTTGCCCGGCACGACGGCGGTCGGGATCAGCTCGATCTCCTTGTCCAGGCCGAGTTCGATCGCCGCGATCCGGACCTTCCGCACGAAGGGGGAGCTGGGGCCGAAGTAGAGCTTCATCGCCATCGTCTGTCGGTTCCGTCTTGTGGGAGGCGCGCCGCGAGCGGTGCCGCGGCGGCGCAAGATTGGCACTGCCGGAGAGGTTATCCCACTGAATCTCCCTCGCCACAAACCTGCAAGGCCGGCGCGATCTTGCCGGGCCGTCGCAACATCTGTTCACCCTGAACCTGTTCACCCTGGAACGAGATCATCGCGGCCATGCTGAAAGCCCTGCAACCCTCCTTCGCCGGCGGCGAGATCGCGCCCGATCTGCTGGCGCGGGTCGATACCGCCAAGTGGCAGGTCGGCGTCGCCCGTGCCTTGAACGTCTTCGTGCGGCCCTACGGTGGACTCTCGACACGGCCCGGGCTGCGTTTCGTCGCGGAGGTCAAGGATTCGACCGCACCGACCCGGCTGATCCCGTTCCAGTTCAACACCGAACAGACCTATGCGCTGGAGGTCGGTGGCGGATACATCCGTTTCCACCGGGATACCGGACAGATCGTGGAGGGAAATCAGGTTATCGGCAGCGCGACCGCAGCCAACCCGGTTGCGGTTTCGGCCAACGGCCACGGCTATGCCAATGGCGACGAGGTCTTCATATCCGGCGTGGTGGGCATGACGGAGCTGAACGGCCGGAACTTCCGCGTCGCCAACGCGACCGCGAACAGCTTCACTCTCAAGGGGGTCGACGGTGTCAACATCGACGGCACGGGCTACGAGGCCTACGTCTCCGGCGGTTCGGTCGCGCGGGTCTACGAGATCGCCGCACCCTACGCGGCCGCGGAGGTCTTCGACATCGGCTACGTCCAGTCCAACGACGTGATCTACCTCTGCCACCCGAACCACGCGGTCCGCAAACTCTCTCGGACGGGAGACACTGCCTGGACTTTGACCCAGGTGACCTTTCAGCCGGGTATCGCAGCGCCGGTCGGGGTGGCGGCACAAGCCACGTCGGGGCCTGGTGCTGGCGAGACCTACCGTTATCGCGTCTCGGCCATATCAGACGACACCGCCGAAGAGTCGCTGCCATCGGGCACTGTGACCACCACCAACGATCTGACCGTGGCCGATGCCGAGAACACCGTGACCTGGGGCGCGGTGACGGGTGCGTCGCGTTACATCGTCTACAAGGAGGAGAACGGCGTCTTCGGGTTCATCGGCGGAACCGAGGCCACGAGTTTCGTCGACGACAACATCGACCCGGATACCTCCGACACGCCCCAGAAGGCGCGCAATCCCTTCGGCGCGGCTGGCGACTATCCCGCCGTTGCGATGATCCACCAGGAGCGACTGAGCTTCGGTCAAACGCGCGACAGGCCGCAGACCATCTGGTTCTCCTCCAGCGCCAATTTCGAGAACTTCAACGTCTCCGTTCCGACCAAGGACGACGACGCGATCGAGATCACGCTGGCCGCCCGGCAGGTCAATGAGATCCGCTCCATGGTGTCCCTGGAGGACCTGATCATTTTCACCTCCGGCGCCGAGTGGCGGCTGAACGCGCCCAACGACGGCGTGCTGACCCCGAGCAACCGCGCCGCGCGGGCCCAGACCTATCACGGTGCCTCGAAGGTGCCGCCGGTGGTGATCGGCAATACGGTGCTGTTCATCCAGGACAAGGGCTCCGTCGTGCGCGATCTGGCCTATAGCTTCGAGAGCGACGGCTATCGCGGTAACGACCTGACGATCTTCGCGCCTCACCTGTTCCGCAACCGCATGCTGCTGGACTGGTGCTACGCCCAGGCGCCCTACAAGCTGGTTCAGGCGGTACGCGACGACGGCGCCCTGCTGACCCTCGCCTATCTGCGGGAACATCAGGTCTGGGGCTGGTCCGAGTACCGGACGGCGGGCAAGTTCAAGTCCGTCTGTGCGATCAGCGAGGGCAACGCCGACGCGGTTTATGCCATCGTCGAGCGGGAGGTGAAGGGGCGCCGGGTGCAGTACGTCGAGCGCTTCGACGACCGCGCCTTCGAGACCGTGGAAGACGCGGTCTGCGTCGACAGCGCGCTGTCCTACGACGGTCCTGCCGCCGCGCGGTTGGGCAACCTCTGGCACCTGGAGGGCGAGGAGGTCGTCGCCCTGGCCGACGGCAACGTCGTCAAGAACCTGACTGTGTGGAACGGCAGCGTGACGCTGCCCAACGCAGCCAGCAAGGTGCATCTGGGCCTGCCCTACACCTGCGATATCCAGACTCTGCCGCTGGACCTGGGGTCTCTGTCCGGGAGCGGCACGGTGATGGGCCGCCAGAAACGCATCGGCGAACTGACCTTGCGGGTGCAGGAGGCGCGCGGCGTCTTCGCCGGTCCCTCCTTCGACAAGCTGGACGAATGGAAACAGCGCTCGACCGAGGCCTACGGCGAGGCGATCCGGCTCTTCACGGGCGATGTCTCCATGGACGTGCCGCCGGAGTGGAACGACCAGGGCATCGTCTGCATCCGCCAGGCGGATCCGTTGCCGCTCACCCTGCTGGCCATCGCACCGGAAGTCGACATCGGCGGATGAGCGAGCAGACGGGAGTCGAGATCCGCGCGGCGCGTCTTTGCGACGCGGCGGCGCTGGCGCCGCGCCTGCGTCCCGCCGACCGGCGGGAGGTCATGGCCTCCCACGGGCATCGCGCGCTGCCCGCGCTGGTCCAGAGCCTACGGCATTCCGATGTCGCCTGGGCCGCTCTGGTGGAGGGCGAGGTCCTGGCGCTCTGGGGCGCCGGCACCACGGCCTTGCTGGGGCGCCAGGGCGCACCCTGGCTGTTGGCCGGGCGCGGTCTGGAGCATCACAGGCGTCCCTTTCTGCGCTTGAGCCGGTTGCAATTGGCGCGGCTGCAGGCGCGCTACGACCACCTGGAGAACTGGGTCGACGCGCGCAACGCCCGCTCGATCCGCTGGCTGCGCTGGCTGGGTTTCACCCTGGAGCCGGCCGCACCCTACGGCCGTTTCGGCCGGCCCTTCCAGCGTTTCTGGATGAGAACCGACGAGATGAACAAGTATGTCTGATTCGGGTTTCGGGGCCGCCCCGGTGGTCGACGAGGAGACAGCCGAGGCGGCGACATCACCCGACTCGGCGACTCGCGGTGCCTTGCCGGACGACCCACGCGCAGTCGCAGCGGCCTCGGCCGCCCTGGATACTGGACCTGATGACAGTCCGAGCGATGGCCAGGCGGCCGATCCGGGCGTCGCTCCGGACAGACCGGCGGCGCTGCGACCAGACCCTGAGTGGGAGGCGGCGCTGGCTCGGGCGCGCTGGATCGCGCGCTTGGGACGGCGTCGGCGGCGTCCAGACGGCACGCGCGAGGATTAGCTGGAGCCGGCGCAGCGCGCCGAGCTGGAGCGGCGCGGGCGTGTGCGCCTGGCGTTCTACAAGGCGGCCGACACCTTTGCCGCGCGCGAAGGTCGCGCGCCGGACAAACCCGAACAGCGCCGGCTGCTCGCGCAAGTGCTCGCCGAGGAAGATGCGCCGCAGAGCCCGGCGTCAGCGGCACTTGTTCGGAACGGTGGAGACGAGGCAACAAGCTGGTTGCGCTCAGACGCAAACCTCGCGAAAGCCGCTAACTCTGATCTTCCAAGCCCTAGCCAGTCACCTGCGAGTTCTAGTTGGCTTGCTAGCGAGAACGCCAGCAACCAGGAGCCCCCAGCATTGGGAAGGCAGAGTGTCTCTGGTGCTGCGCAACGGCGACTTAACCGCCTCAAATGGCGAAATCCGCTTAGCGCGAGAGAATCAAACTTAAGAGAATTGGTAGAAGACTGGCGTTTGCTGGGGCGAACCCGAGCCGCTGACCTACTGGAGAAATTCCTGAATCAGGATGACTCCGTGTTTGTTGTATCGCGTGAAGAGGCGCGCGAGATCGATTTTGTCAAAAATGCGGAAGAGATCAACAATAATAGGTTCATTAATTCCACATTTACGGGAGAAACTGCAAATCCCGATATAACGGCTGAGCTTCGGATGTTGGCTGACAACGCGAGAGTTCGAATTGAAGATCACTACGAGAAGATAAGATCAAGTCGGGTTTCGGAATTCCGATTTCTGGGGGGATTGGTGGCGGAACAAGTTTTTAGAGTAGATCGTACGGAGGAGATAGACTTGGCTCTTTCGTACGGCGGCTTTCACGTTAGATCCGACATCGTCTTCTATGCGGAGCGAGATGGTGATGAGATAGCCATCACGGGAAAGATCACCCATAATATGGTAGATACCTACGACTTCGACGGACGCGGTCCTGGTGCGTGGCTCGGTGCTTACGATCTGCAGAAGGCGGGGCGAGGAACACCTTTCGAGATCAAGGGTACCTGGACTCAAGACGTGAAGGGGACGATCAAGATTCTCGGGAGTGAGTTTGTAGAGCGCAAGGGCGAGATGGTTCGAGAGCATATTCTCGGAAATCCTCTGTTTGAAATCTACGATGTCGATCAATGATATCCGGGGCGAAAGCGGAGGCATCGCCGGGTTTCCTGCGTCGAAACCGAGTCAAGTTGCTGGTGATCCTGTTTTTCGGGACGATACTTGTCTCATTCACTCCCTATCGGCCAACTTGCGGATTGCCTGGCTACGATGCCGGCCCGGAGCTGCGAGCGGAGTATCTTGAGGCGTTTCTCGGGGAGATGTACCGCCTGCGAGAGCGCGAAGACTACAGTTGGAGCGGGATATTCCTGACAAGAGGTCTGCGTCTCTATCTCCTGCCGTGGGAGAAGAACACGCGACTGACCGAGAAGGCCAATCGTTTGGCGGTGAGGTACCTATTCGACGGTTGGCAGGGCGACCTGCCCGAACGGGTACGGCTTGCTGCGTTGTACCGATTGGACCAGGGTGCGGCCATAGCTGCAGGGGCGCCAGGCAGTCAGGCCTTGGCGCGTCGTTGGTGCTCCAAATTCGAGGAGGCCACTAAGCCGAAAGGTTGGTAAGGCGGCTGTCGGATGGCCAGTGCCGTGCGATGGTCGCTGCCAGTGACGGCGGTCTTATCGGGCTGGGCCTGTCGCAAAGCGCAGGGGCCAGTCGGTGCATCAGAAGGTGGACGGGGAGGCAAAAAAGGATGCGGTGGCGTCAGATCCGCCGAAGGGTGTTCGTACTGATCGGGTTCATGGCGTTCTTAGCGATCGTTATTCAACCGCTGTCCGTTTCCTGTCCGCCTGGCCGCTCTTGGACTGGACCGGACCTACGAGCTGAGTATCGACTTGCGGTGCTGCGGGGGATGCTGAACCTGCGCGACGACTGGTTCACTTGGCCCGGCCATCAGCTTATGGACCATGGCACGTTCGACTGGTCCGGCCTGACACTTACCGTTGGCGACCGCATGTACATGCTCACCTGGGAGACCATGACCGATCTTCCTTTCAATGCAGCAAGCAAGTCTGTCAACTACATAACGCGCGTTTGGGTCGAAGAGGGGCTGTCCCAGGGACCGGTCTACGACCACTACCGAGCCATGGAGATACCCGGCTTCGACGGCATGCGGGCTGAGGATGAAACACGCTGTCCCGCCATGAAGGTCATCGTCACGTCCGGTGTGCCGCGCACAGGTTTTGTCCGCGATGCGGCTCTCTCCGAAGAAGAGGGTTTCCTCGACGACTGAGCCGGTTGCAGTTGGCGCGGCTGCAGGGGCGCTACGACCACCTGGAGAACTGGGTCGACGCGCGCAACGCCCGCTCGATCCGTTGGCTGCGCTGGCTGGGTTTCACCCTGGAGCCGGCGGCGCCCTACGGCCGTTTCGGCCGGCCCTTCCACCGTTTCTGGATAAGAACCGACGGGATGAACAAGCATGTCTGACTTGGGTTTCGCGACCGCCCCGGCGGTCGAAGAGGAGATGGCTGGGATAGCGACACCGTCCGGCTCGGCGGGCGACGGCGCGCTGCCGGACGACCCTCGCGCAGTCGCAGCGGCTTCGGCCACCGTGGATGCTGGACCCGGTGACAGTCGGAGTGATGGCCCGGCAGCCGACCCAGGTGTCGCTCCGGACAGACCGGCGGTGCCGCAATCCGACCCGGAATGGGAGGCGGCGCTGGCTCGGGCGCGCTGGATCGCGCGTTTGGGACGGCGCCGGCGGCGGCCGGACGGCACGCGCGAGGATTGGCTGGAGCCGGCGCAGCGCGCCGAGCTGGAACGGCGCGGGCGTGTGCGCCTGGCGTTCTACAAGGCGGCCGACGCCTTCGCCGCGCGCGAAGGTCGCGCGCCGGACAAGCCCGAACAGCGCCGGCTGCTCGCGCAAGTGCTCACCGAGGAAGATGCGCCGCGCGGATGGGCGGCGGCAATGGGAACTGTTGCCCGAAACGACGCAGAGAATGCGCGAGGGGGTCAAAGACCGGTCGCGGAGCGGAGCCACGCTAGCAGCACAAGTCGCCTTAGCCTGAACTCACTCCAGTCCCCCGAAGTCACCAATTCGCTCGCTGTCGAGAACGCTCCTGATCCCACCGCAATAAGTCAGGACAAAGCTGAGATAGGCAGTCACTCTGCGATGGGTTCTGAAGCCATCCGAGCATCCTCAACCGAGCATTCAACAGGCTTGGTGGAGCAGCTGGGCGAAAGTTGGACGCCATCTGAGTTGACGGATCAGCCTGGAGGATCGGAGGCTGAAGTTGCCTTCGATGGCCGAGCTTTCGAGCCCCGTGAATACGACTGGGAGCCTGCTGGGTCTCTTGATGTCGGTGGTCGTATTGAACTCGAGGTAGATGGTCCACTTAGAGCGGATTTGAGAACGTCCGCATTCGGAATAGATGGACGTCGGTACCGGGTCCAGTGGTATCCGAAGGCGGCAGACGGGTCAGTCCTGCCACTGATGACGACTCCAGATGGTTTCGCTGGAACGGAGCATGGTGGGCATGTGACGCTGCTTGGCCCAGCCAGCGAGTACATCCTTCCGCCTTTTCCAAGCGAGTATGGATACCTCGTACGCATCACTATGCCGCGTGACGGTGGTAAGACGCACGGGACCGCGGCCGCATATCTGCAGGTTTTTCAGGGGCGAAAGCGTTCACAAGGCGCTGGTCGCCCGTTGCTCTCCGCCGAGACTGGAGAAGACAAAGTTGCGTCGGACGGGCATCGAGGAGTTGGTCCCGACCCCTGGGCCGAAGATGCCAATCCAGAGACCGACATCCAAACCGAGCTACCGATCATAAATGACCCAGATGAGCGAACCGCGAGTATTCTTAACGATACGCCGGCGCGATTTGCATTCACGCCTGATCCAGAGGCGGACAGCTCATCACCGATCTGGGAGATGCCGGTTCTTGGTCGCATCGCGATTGAGAGGCACGGACAAACAATTGACGAGATGTCGAAGAAGCATGGAGTGGATCCAGATCTGGTTCGTGCGATTTTATGGCTGGAGAGCGCGCGCGGCCATTATGTAATCGTAGGTAACTATATAGCGGATCGCCTCGATCTCTCTAACAGCGCAATGCCGATGAACATAAATTCGTCACTTTGGGGAGGCTTGATCGGGGAAACAGACACCCGACTTGAGGATCCTGTCGAGAACATCGAAGCCGCCATCATACTCATACGCCGGATCTCCGACCGACTGGAAGCTCCAACTCCAGAAGCAATCGGATCGATTTGGAACTACATCGGTCGAGAGACGACGCATGACCGTGGCGCGTATGTTGGACGTATCTATCGTGAGAAACCTTGGCTGCAACCTTAGTGCCGCGAGCTAGTTGAGAGCGGCAGCGCGCAGTTCTTTATGAGATACGAAATCAAGCGCTCCATTTTTCAAAGCATGGTCTTGTCGGCCTGCCTCGGCTTTTCAGGCGTTCTCTTTTGGCTTGCGGTCGGCGAGGTGGACGAGCTCTGCCGTCTGCGGACCGATGGCGGCGGTCTCTACGTCCTGGACGACTATGGTCCCGATGTGCGTTGCGATCTGCGCATCGGTATGGTTCTGCTCATGGCGACGTCCTACGCCGTCGTTCTCTTTGCCCCCTTACT